>CAZUEM010000025.1:0-33818 GCA_964619155.1 uncultured bacterium | reverse complement strand
GCTGGTTGTACAACGCCGGGCGCGGCCCGACCAGCGTCATGTCGCCGCGCAGGATATTCCAGAGCTGCGGCAGCTCGTCGAGGCTCGTGCGGCGCAGGAGCGCGCCGACGCGGGTGACCCGCACCGCGCCCGGCTCGACGAGGTGGGTGGCGAGGTCGGGGGTGCCCACGGCCATGCTCCGGAACTTGAGCAGCACGAACTCCGACGAGCCGCGGCCGCTGCGCCGCTGGCGGAACAGCACCGGCCCCGGCGAGTCGAGGCGGATCGCGACCGCGATCGCCAGCAGCAGCGGCGACGCGAGGAGCAGGCCGAGCGCCGCGAGGGCGACGTCGGCGAAGCGCTTGGCGAACGCGTGCGCCCCGCCCGGCCGCGGCGCGACCCCGCGCCCGTGCCGCTCGAGGTGCGCTTCCGCGAGCACGGCGACGAGGCGCTCGCCGAGCGCGCGCCGCGAGTGCTCGCGCTCGACGAACGCGGGGCCCGCCGCCGCCAGACGGGCCGCGAGCGCCGGGTCGTCGCGCAGCGCGCGCACGGCGCCGGCGATCGCGGCGCCGTTCTCGGGCTCGACCACCAGCCCGCCGCCGGAGGCGCGCACCACCTCGGCGGCGTCACCCCGCACGGCCGCCACCACCGGGCAGCCGCAGGCCAGGTAGTCGAAGAGCTTCACCGGGATGGTCTCGCCCGCGAACTCGCTGGCGCGCGTCGTCGCCACCGCCGCGTCGGACTCGCGCAGCAGCGCCACCAGCTCGGCCGGGGCGACGCTCGGCTCGAACGACACGTGCCCGAGCCCGCGCTCCTGCGCGCGCCTTCGCAGCGCCTCCTTGGCGACGCCGTCGCCGACGAGGCGCAGCCGCACGTGCTCGCCGCGCAGTTCCTCGGCGGCGTCGAGCAGCGCATCCATGCCGTGCACGAGCCCGTGCGTGCCGGCGTAGATGAGCGTGAACGGCCGCCCGTCGCGCGCGGGCCGCTCCGCGGCCGGGCGGAAGAGCTCGGTGTCGGCCCCGTTCGGCAGGAACACGAGCCGACGCGGCTCGAAACCCCGCGACTCGAGTTGGCGCCGCATGCCCGGCGTCACGGCCAGGATCCGCGCGGCCCGCGACTGGAAGAAGCGCGAGACGGCGTCGAGCACGCGCGCCACGAGCCCCGGCCGCATTTCGCCGAGCGCGATGGCCGCATGCGGCCAGTCGTCGCGGCAATCGTTCACGAACGCCGCGCCGTGCCGGCGCGCCGCCAGCCAGGCGGTGAGGCCGTGGAAGAGGGGCGGCGTCGTCGCCAGCACCACGTCGGGACGCGGCCCCGCGAGCGCCACCGGCAGCGCCGCGAGGGCGAAGCTCAGGTGGTTGAGCAGGCGCGAGAACGGGGTCTTGCGCGGGCTCGCGTACAGCCAGACGCGCTCGACCGCGACGCCGTCCACGCGCTCGCTGCGCCGGCGGACGCCGCGGTACTCGGGACGGATCTCGCCCGACGGGTGGTTCGGCAGGCCGGTCAGCACGCGCACCTCGTGCCCGGCGCGCGCGAGCGCGCGCGCGAAGTGCAGGGCGCGCGCGGGCGCCGCGCCCGTCTCGGGCGGGAAGTACTGCGTGACGAACAGCACGCGCATGGGTTCGGGGGGCCTCCGGGTCAGGCGGGCGTCGCGACGACGAGCTGGCGCCGCGCGATGCCGTGCCCGAGCTGCCAGGCGCGCTGCAGCGGCCGCAGGAGCCCTTCGTAGACCGGGTCGGGCAGCGCGCCCAGCCCGCCCCAGTAGAGCTCGTGGTGCACCATGCGCAGGCCGTTCGCGGCGAGGATCCCGCGAATCTCGCGCGGCGGGAACGGGCGCTCGACCGCGTAGGCGTGCCGCTCGCCGTCGGGCGCGACGTACTCCTGGTGCACGGCGTCGCCGCGCAGGGCCTTCAGCCGCTCGAGGTGCTCGGGGTGGGCGCCGTTGATGTCGCCCACGACCAGCACGCCGCCCGGGCGCAGGTGCCGGCGCGTCTGGCCGAGGAAGCCCTCGAGCGGGTCGATGTGCGAGAGCGCGTTGTACACCCAGACGAGGTCGTAGTCGCCGTCCCACTCGCGCGTGAGGTCGGCGCGCTCGTAGCGCACCGGCAGCGAGCCGCCCGTCACCTCGGCGTGGAAGTCGAGCCGCTTCCGGGCCGCGTCGAGCCGGTCGGGCCGCAGGTCGGCGCCGACCACGTCCGCGCCGGCGGCCGCGTAGAGCATCGAGTAGGTGCCGAACCCCGAGCCCGCGTCCATGACGCGGGGCCGCGCGCCGATCGCGCGCGCGCGGGCCACGATCCAGCGCGCCGTCCAGCCGGCTTCGCTGCGCCAGAAACCGCGCAGGTAGCGGCGGATCCGGGCCTCCTGGCCGGGCGCGGGCAGGTTCTCGTAGTAGCTCGCGAACGCCTCCCGCTCGCCGGCGGGCAGCCGGGGCTGGACGGGTCCGTACTCCTTCTCGATGGTCCAGCGCACGAACCGCTCGAAGGCCTCGCGCGCCATGGCTTCGTCCGTCATGGATGTCCTTCCCTCGGTCTCGTGGGGTGCCGTCGCAGCGGACCGCTCCCCCGTTATCGGCCGGACGGCCGCCCTCTTCCACGGCCGCGCCCGGCCACAGCCTGCCACAGCAGGGGCAGGTGGCGCGCGCGGACCGATCCCAGCAGCTTCACGACGCGATCCCAGCGCCCCTGTCGCAGGTACGTCCCGAGGCTCTGCAGTTCGTAGCGCAGCAGCGTCGGCGCCCCCTCGGCCGCGAAGCGGGCGGCCGCGTCCGCGAGCCCCGCCGAAAGCGCGGCGAGCCGCTCCTCCTGCGCCAGCGCCTCCTCCCCCTCCGGCGGGGCGGGGAAACCGTCGCGGTCGAGCCGCAGCGGCGCGACGTCGAGCCCGTGCGCCTCGGCCGCCAGGCGCACGGTGAACACCGCGGACTCGACGCGCGTCGCGGCCGCCACCTGCGCCTCGAAGTCGCCCGCCCGGCAGTTGAAGACCGCGTCGCCGAGGCTGTAGGCCACGAGCGTGCGGCCCGCCCGCTCCGCCCCCTGCAGCACGTGCGGATGGTGGCCGAGCACGACGTCCGCCCCGGCCGCCGCGATCGCGCGCGCCATCTCCGTCACCCGCGGCGGAGGGTAGTCCACGTACATCGAGCCCCAGTGCGCGCTCACGACCAGCACGTCGGCCTCCGGCCGCCAGCGCGCGACGTCCTCGGCGACCAGCGCCGCCTCGAGCGGGGCCACGCCCGGGCGGTCCGGGCCCGCGGCGTCGCGGGACGCGACCGCGTAGGCGAGCACGACGACGCGCCGGCCGTTCGCCTCGAGCACCGCGGGCGCGCGCGCCGCCGCGAGGTCGGGGCCGGCGCCCGCCGTGGCCAGCCCCGCCGCGCGGCAGGCGTCGAGCGTGCGTGCGAGCCCGCGCTCGCCGCAGTCCATCATGTGGTTGTTGGCGAGCGAGACGACGCGGAAGCCGGCGCGCGCGAGCGCCGCCGGCACGCCCGCGTCGTGGAAGAACTCGCCGGAGCGGCCCTCGCGCACCCAGGTGCGCTCGCCGACCGGGAACTCGAGGTTCGCGAACGCGAGGTGGGCCGCGCGCGCGAGCGGGGCCAGCGCGGCGAACGGCGCGTCGCCGCCCTCGGCCGCGGCGCGCAGGCGCGCGGAGCCCACGATGCCGACGTCGCCGACCGCGGCCAGCGTCAGCCGCGGCTCCCCGGCGGGCTCGAGCAGCCGCCTCACGACGCCCGGCCCCGGCGCGCGAGCGCCTCGCGGTAGAGCGTCTCGGTCTCGCCGACCATGCGTGCGGCGGTGAAGCGCCCGCGCCAGCGCTCCCGGCCCGCGGCGCCGAACGCGGCCCGGCGCGCGGGGTCGCCGAGCAGTTCGGCCAGCGCGCCGGCCATCGCCGCTTCGTCGCCGACGGGCACGATGCGGCCCGTGACGCCGTCGGCCACCGCCTCGGCGTTGCCGCCGACCGCCGTGGCGATTGTCGCGCGCGCGGCGCGCATGGCCTCGAGCAGCGTCACCGAAAGGCCCTCGCGCGAGCTGGAGAGGACGAACACGTCGCAGGCCTCCATCAGGTCGGGCACGTCGGTGCGGGGCCCGAGGAAGCGCACCGAGTCGCCGAGCCCGAGCTCGCCGTGCAGCGCGAGCAGCCGCTCGCGCAGACGGCCCTCGCCGGCCACGAGCAGCACCGCGTCCGCGGCGCGCGCGCGGGCGGCGGCCATGGCGCGCAGCAGCACGTCCTGCGACTTCTGCGGCGTCAGGCTGCCGACGGTCAGCGCCACCGGCGCGCCGGGCGCGAGCCCGAGCGCGGCGCGGACGGCGGCGCGCGGCCGGGCCGGCGCGGCGGCCTCCGCGATGCCGTTCGCCACGGTCACGAAGCGGTCCTCGAGCCCGCGGAAGCGGGGCGCGTGGCTCGCGCGCGCCGCCTCGCAGACGCAGATCACCCGCGCGACCAGCCGCGTGAGCAGCGCCTCGACCGGGCCGTAGAAGCGGAAGCCCCGCCCGGGGTAGTGGATGCTGTGCTCGGTGCGGAACACGGCCGGAACGCCCGCCAGCCGCGCCGCCAGCGTGCCGTAGAGCGCGCCGCTCGGGTTGTGCCCGTTCACCACGTCCACGCGCCGCTCGCGCATCAGCCGCGCGAGCCGCAGCAGCCCGGAGAACCGGGCGCCACCCTTGCCGAGCACGTGCGTCTCGGCGCCGGCCGCGGCGGCGGCCTCGAGCGCGGGGCCGCCGCGGTTGAGCGCGACCACGACGCTGGCGACGTCCGGGGCGGCGAGGCGCACGTGCTCGACGACGAGCGACTCGGCGCCCCCCTGGTGCATGGCCTCGACGACGTGCATCACCTTCATCGCGGGCCCCGCCCGGCGGCCGGCGTTTCCCGGAACAGCGCCCACAGCCGTTCGAAGTTGACCTCGACGTCGAACGCCTCGCGCACCGCGCCCCGGGCGCTCGCGCTCAGGCGCTCGATCTCGCCGGGATCGCGCAACAGCGGCTCGATCGCGTCCGCCAGCGAGCGGGGGTTCGCGCTCTCGCACAGCGCGCCCGTGCGGCCCGGCACCACCGCCTCCTCGAGTCCCGCGGCGCGCGTGCCCACGACCGGCAGGCCGGCGGCCATGGCCTCGATCACGACGTTCGGGATGCCGTCCCGGCGGCCCTTCGCCACCACCTTGCTCGGCGCGAGCAGCAGCCAGGCGCGGGCGTAGAGCGGCTCCAGCGCGTCGTGCGTGAGCGCGCCGAGGAACTCGACCTGGGACTCGACGCCGTGCTCGCGCGCGAGATCCCCGAGCCGGGCGCGCTCGGGCCCCTCGCCCACGACCACGAGGGCCGGGCGCAGGCCGCGCGTCGCGAGGTCCCCGAGCGCGCGCACCGCGTCGTCGAAGCCCTTGCCGGGCGCGAGGCGTCCGACCACGAGCAACTCGGGCCGCGCCGCGCGGGCGCGCACGATGCGCCCGAAGCGCGCCAGGTCGGTGCCGTGGTAGAGCCACTCGACGCGCCCGCCCGGCGCGAGCGCGCGCAGCATCTCGGCGTTGCCGCGCACGCACGCGGCCGTGAAGTCGGCGTCGCGCACCTTGTCGGCGAGGAACGCGCGCGTGCGGTAGAGGTCCGCGCCCGCGTGCGCCGCCATGCTGAAGCGCCGGCGCGCGAGCTTCGCCGCGAGCCACGCGGCCGAGGCCGGGAAGTGCGCCCAGGCGCCGTGGATGCGCTCGAAGTCCCCGCGCTCGGCGAGGCTCGCGATGCGCGCCGCGGCGGGCAGGTAGGCGAGGTGGCCCGCGAGCGCGTAGAGGCTGCCGCGCGAGGCCCACAGCATTCGCAGCGCGCCCGGCACCAGCACGTGCGGGCGGCGCACGAGCCAGCCGAGCAGCGCGAGCCAGCCGGCCGGATCGAACGGCGAGCCGACCGCGCTCGTCAGCGCCACGAGCGGGGCGAACTCGGGCTGGTACTCGGCGCCGACCCCGCGCAGCGTCAGCACGCGCACGCGCACCCCGCGCGCGTGCAGGCGCTTCACCTCGTTCTCGATGAACGCGGCCAGCGTGGGGAACGTGGTGGTCACGTAGAGGACGGACTTCACCGCGCCTCCCCCGGCGGCCCGCCCTCGAGGCCCAGCGCGCGCAGGTAGTAGGCCTCGTGGCGCCGCACCATGGCCTCGATGCTGCGCTCGGCGATCATCGCCGCGCGCGCGGCCGCGCCGCGCCGCGCCGCCTCCGCCGGGCCGGCGAGCGCGCTCCCGAGCGCCCCGGCGAGCGCCGCCGGGTCCTGCGCGGGCACGAGCCAGCCGGTGCGGCCGTCCTCGAGCACCTCGGCGTTGCCGCCCACGCGCGTCGCCACGCACGGCCGCGCCGCCGCCATCGCCTCGAGCAGCGCGTTCGGGATGCCCTCCTCGCGCGAGGAGAGGACGAAGACGTCGAAGGCCGGCAGCAGGCGGTCCACGTCGGAGCGCTCGCCGAGGAACAGCACGCGATCCGCCACGCCGAGTTCCGCGGCACGCGCCTCGAGCGCCGCGCGGTCGGGGCCGTCGCCGGCGAGCGCGCAGCGCCAGTCGCGGTCCCGCCCGAGCAGCGCGAGCGCCGCGAGCAGCGTGCCGTAGTCCTTGCGCGGCGCGAGGCAGCCCACGCTGCCGACGAGCGGCACGCCCGCGGGCACGCCCTCGAGACCGGGCACGCCGTCGCGGCGCGTCGCGCCGTCGAAGCGCGCGACGTCCACGCCGTTCTCGATCACGGTCACGCGCTCCGCCGGAACGCCCAGCGCGACGCTGCTCGCCGCGACCTCGCGGCTCACCGCGGTGACGTGCGTGGCGAGCCGGTGCGCGAGGCGCTGCACCGCGATCTGGCGCGGCGTCTCGAACGCGTCCACGTTGCGCTTGGCCACGCAGGTGACCGGCACGCCGCACAGCCGCCCGGCCAGCGCGGCGAACAGGTTCGGGCCGAACAGGTAGCCGTGCACGACGTCGGGCCGGAACTCGCGCACCAGCGAGACGAGCCGCAGCAGCCCGCGCAGCCCGCTCGCGTCGTAGAGGCGCCGGCCCACGCCGAGGTCGTGGATCGGCAGCCCGGTCGCCTCGACGAGCGGCGTGAACGCGCCCTCGCGCTTGAGGACGGCGATGCGCACGTCGAAGCGCGAGCGGTCGAGCCGCCGCCACATCTCGAGCAGGTGCCGCTCGGCGCCGCCGGTGACGAAGTTGCCGGCCACGTACAGGAGCCGCACGCGGCGGCCGCTCGGGGGCGCGCTCACGTGCCCGCCTCGGCGCGGCGGCCGCGCAGCGCGTCGAACGCGCCCTTCAGCTCGGCGCGGACCATGGACGGCGACGGCCGACCGCCCGGCCCCAGGCTCGCGCCCTCGGGGAGCGCGCGGCGCGGCAGCCGGAACGGGTCCGCGCCGGGCGCGACGTCGCCCGCGCGCGTCGTGACGGCGTACGCGAGCCCGGCCGCGCGCGCGGCCCCGGCGGTCCGCGCGTCGTGGTCGCCGACCGGGTAGGCGAGCCCCGTGACGTCCGCGCCGGTGCGCGCCGCGGCGAGCGCCGCCGAATCCGCGATCTCGCGGCGCTGCTCCTCCGGGGCGAGCAGCGTCAGGAACGGGTGCGTCATCGTGTGGGCGCCGATCTCCATGCCCGCGTCCGCGAGCCGGCGCGCGAGCGGCCACTCCGCGAGCTCGCACGGCGCGGGCCCGCGGGCGTCGAGCGCCTCGCGCAGCGCGTCGAGGCGGGCGCGCTGCTCGGCCGGCGGCACGCGCAGCAGCGGCAGCAGCGCGCGCAGCGCCGCCCGCCGCCCGGCGGGCGTCGCCACCTCGAGCGCCAGCGGCGGACCGGCGAGCGCGAGCGCCGCCGAGGGCCGCCCGGCCCGCTCGAGCACGAACGCCAGCTCGTCCCACCAGGGCGCCGTCCGCGTCTCCATCAACCCGGCGGCGAGGTAGAACGTGGCCTTCGCCCCGCAGCGCGCGAGCACCGGCAGCGCGCGGGTGACGTTGTCCGCGTAGCCGTCGTCGAACGTGAACGCGACCGCGTGCCCCGCCTCGCCGCGGGCGAGCCGCGCGAGCCCCTCGCGCACCGTGACCGGGACGGCGCCCGCGCGCGCGCAGGTCTCGACCTGCGCGCGCAGCACCGACTCCGAGACGCCGAGGTGGTAGAGCGCCCGCTCGCCGTCGGCGTAGACGCGGTGGTGGCGCACGATCGTCAGGCGCGGCGGCCCCGAGCGCGGCGCCCATCCCCCGGCCGCCATCGACAGCAGCCAGCGCAGCGCGCGAGCGCTCACGCCCGCTCCCCGGATTCCATGACGGCGCGTTCGGCGAGCGCGCACAGGACCCAGAAGCTGCTCGCGATGACCACGTTGAAGAAGCGGTCGCCGAACGCGCAGTTGACGCCCAGCGTCACCACCGCCCCGCACAGGCCGATGCCCAGCGCGCGGTCGAACGCGTCCCGGGCCCGCCGCATGGCCTTCCAGCCCAGCGCCCACGCCTTCCACATCAGCCACGCGAACAGCGCCAGCCCGAGGAGGCCCGTTTCGGCGAGCATGCGCAGCCAGGTGTTGTGCGCCGAGTCCTTCACGTCCTCGAGCCCCAGCCCCTCGCCGACCTCGGGCAGCACGTACCCGAGCCCGGTGAAGCCCACGCCGTCCAGCGGGTGTTCGCGCACCACCTGCAGGATGCTCCGCCAGGTCTGGAGCCTCGCCTCGGCCGCCATGTCCACCGCGACTTCGTCGCTTCCCTCGACCTCGCGGGAGGAGGCGGTGACGCGCTCGCGCACGTAGTCGGGGGCCCAGAAGGGCGAGAGCAGCAGCGCGACGACGAGCACCGCGAACACCCGGCGCGAGGCCAGCCACGCGACCACGAACAGCCCGGCCACGAGCGCCAGCATGCTGCCCCGGGAGAGCGACATCATCACGGCGATGCAGGCGGCGACGAACACGCCCGCGAGCAGCAGCCGGCCGAACGCGTTGCGGATCCCGAACAGCCCGGCGAAGGCCGGCACCGCGAACAGCGACAGGAACGCGCCGAGGTCGTTCGACTGCCCGAGGGACCCGATCGCGCGCCCGCCGCGCCCGTTGCGGCCGTAGGCGATCGTGACGACGGCCTCGACCGCGAGCCCCACCACCACGGCCCACCACACGCGGCGGCGCTCCTCCGGGCCCTTCGCCATCGCGACCACGATGAAGTAGGTCGCGAACGTGGTCGCGGCCCGGAACGCCGCGGTCGCGGCGAGCGGCGCGTCGAAGCCGTAGCCGGTCGGGAACGCGGCCCCCCGCACGATCGAGAGCGCCATCACGAGCACGAGGATGCCGAGCAGCCGGCCGAGGTGGTTGTCGGGAATGACCGGCTCGCGCCGCAGCACTCGGCTCACCGCGTAGGTGCCGAAGATCGAGAAGAACAGCACGTTGAGCGGGTTGAGCCCCGGGATGGGCGTCGGCGGCATCCACGGCAGGAACGGCGTGACCACCGGCAGCAGCAGCAGGCCGAACTTCGGGTTCAGCATCACGAAGCCGAGCGCCGCGACGCCGGCCGCGACCTTGAGAATGCGGTGCGGGTCCTGGTCGAAGGTGTAGTCGAGCATCACGACCGCGGCCATGATCAGCGCCGCGAGCGCCATGCCCCACAGCGCCGGCAGCGCGCCGGCGAGCAGCGGCGCCTGGCGCCGGGCGGCGGCGCGCGCCCGCCGGGCCTCGTCGGCCGGGCCGGGGCCCCCGGCGGGGATCACGCGCCCTCCGTGCCGGCGGGCGGCGGCGCGAACCCCGCGAGCCGCACGCGCCGCGGGGCCTTCATGGTCGCGACCGCCGAGCCGACCGCCGCACGGCCGCGCAGGCGCTGGACGAGCGGCGCGGGCAGGAGCGTCGTCACGAACGCGAGCAGCACCGGCATCGCGAAGCCGGGCAGCAGCCAGGCCTGCGCGAGGTGGCGCCGGGCGCGCCCGGGCTCGTTCTCGCGCAGGGCCGCGATCGCGAGGCGGTAGTGATGGCGCGAGACGCGCCTGCGGGCGAGCCGCCTCAGCTCCGGCTCGAGCGACGCGTCCGCGGCCATCCGGCTGAACATGGTCACCGCGCCGTGGTTGCGCTTGTCCGCCTGCGCCGAGAGCCCGGTCGCCCGCGCGCGGTAGTTCACCAGCGCGCGCCGGGTGCCGGCGGCGTAGCCGCGGCGCGAGAGCCGGATCCACAGGTCCACGTCCTCGGCGTGGCTCAGCGAGTCGTCGAAGCCGCCGAGCGCCTCGAGCGCGGAGCGGCGCGCCACGACCGAGGACGTGAGCACGAAGTTGACCTCGATGAGCTCGGCGACCGGCCGGCCGCAGTACGGCTCCTCGACGTCGGCCCAGAGCGCGAACAGCGAGTCGTGCTCGCGGCCGTCGAGCGCGCGCACGGAGCCGTCGCTGAAGCACCAGTCCGCGTGCGGCGCGGCGGCGAGGAGCGCGAGCGAGACGGACAGCTTGTCGGGCGTCCACAGGTCGTCGGCGTCGAGGAACGCGATCCACTCCCCGCGCGCGGCGCGCCAGCCGGCGTTGCGCGCCGCCGCGGCGCTGCCGAACGCGCCCGCGAGCACGCGCACGCGGTCGCCGAAGCGCGCGCGCACGGCGTCGCCCGAGCCGTCCTTCGAGCGGTCGTCCACGACGATCACCTCGTCGGCGGGGCGGTCCTGCGCGAGCACCGACTCGACCGCCTCGATCAGCTCGGGCATCGCGTCGTGCGCCGGGATCACCACCGAGACCGACGGGCTCACGGGCGCCTTCCGTCGGCGCGCGCGGGCGCGGCCCCGCGCGCGGGTGGCGCGGCGGGCGCGGCGATGCATCGCGGGGCGGGAGAGCGGGTCATCTCGGTGGCTCGGGCCGGCCTCAGCCTTCGGCCGCTTCGGTCGTGTACCCGTAGTAGTTCGACTTGTACCCGTAGTAGCTCGGCAGGAACTCGCCGATGTCGTTCATCAGCACGCCGATCACGTTCTCGCGGGCCTCGCGCTGCACCTTGACGCCGTACTCGACGGCCTTGCGCAGCGTGCCGCCCGCCTTGACGACGTAGATGACGCCCTCGACCGCGCGGCCGACGATGAGCGGGTCGGGCACGGCGAGGTTCGGCGCGGTGTCGATCACGACCAGTTCGTAGCGCTTGCGCGCCTCCTGCAGGAACCACTCCACGGCCTCGGTGTCGATCATCTCGGCCGCCGGCCGGTCGCTGCGTCCCGCGGACAGGAAGTCGAGGTCGGGCAGCGCCGTCTGCCGCACGAAACGCTCGTCGAAGTTGCGCGACAGCAGCATCTGCGCGAGGCCCCAGCTGCTGCCCGGGACCCCGAGCGCGCGGTGGAGCGCGGGGCTCCGGAGGTCGAAGTCCACGAGCAGCGTGCGCTGCCGGTGCTCGCGCGCGAGCGTGATGCCGAGGCACGCCGACGTCGTGGTCTTGCCCTCGCCCCGGGTCGAGCTCGTGATCATGAGCGTGCGCGGCAGCGACCGGCCGCGCGCGCGGGCGAGGTTGAGGTAGAGCCGCTTGAACTCCAGCCCGAGCGGGCTCTCGACCTTGAAGCGCTGGATGAGGCCGTGGTCGCGCGGGCCCGGGAGCGCGCCGGGCGCGGCGCCCGCGGCCCCGGGCGCGGCGCGCGCGGGGCGGCGGGATCGCTGCAGCTCCTCGACCCTCGGCACCTGGCCGAGGACCGGCAGCCCGAGCAGGTGCTCGACCTCCTCGACGTTCTTGACCGACTGGTCGCTGTTCTCCACCACCAGCGCGGTGCCGACGCCGACCACCGCGCCGATCACGAACGCCAGGAGCACGACGAGCGGCCGGTTGGGCTTGCCGGGCAAACGCGGCCGCGTGGCCGGCTCCATGATGACGAACCGCCCGCTCATCTTCGCCTGCTGGAAGGCCTCGGCGATCTGCGCCGCGGCCGACTGCTGCTGGAAGGTCGAGTAGAGCGTGCGCGCGCGGTCCACCTCGGCCTGCAGCCGGGTGATGTCCATCTCCCGGTTCGGGGCCATGACCACCTCGCTCTGGTAGGCGCTCACCTGCCCGCGGAGCCAGTTCCGCCAGCCCTCGCGCGCGGCGAGATCGGCCTGTGCGACGCGGTAGCGCACGACGAGGTCGCGCGCGTCGGGAGCGAGCCCCGGCAGCGCGCGGTCGGCGGCCGCGCTCAGCGCGGCCTCGAGTTCGGCGGTGCGGCGCGCGAGCGCGAGGCGCAGGCTCGCGCCGCCGGCGGCGCTGCCCTCCGTGAGCATGGCGCGCCCGAGCTGGAGCTGCAGGGACGAGAGCTGCGCGACCAGGCCCGCGATCTCCGGCGAGGCGAGCTGCTGCGGGTCGTTCTCGCGCACGCGCCCGGCGAACTGCGCGCGCAGGTCGGCCATGCGCTGGCGCTGGTCGTCCGCCTCGGTGCCGGCCTGCTCGAGCAGCGACTGCGCGAACCCGGCGTTCTGGGTGTTCACGACCGATCCGGTGAGCACGGTCGAGATGGCGTTGCGGCGCGCGGACTCGAGGCGCGCCTCGGCCTCGTCGAGCGCGCGCTTGTAGACCTGCTGCTGCTCGGTGCTGAACTCCTGCTGCTGCTGCACGGCCTCGAGCTGCCGCGCCTTCGACGACGCCACGAACTGGTTGGCCACCGACTCGCAGAGCCGCTTCGCGCGGTCGGGGTCGTAGTCCGCCACGGTGACCTGGAAGAGCTTGCCCTTGCTGCGCCGGATCGAGATGGCGTCGCGCAGGTAGTCGACGAGGAACGCCTCGACCTGTTCGTCGGCCGACAGGCCCGGGTAGCGCGAGGCCGACTTGAGCGCCCACTCGCGGGTCGCCCGGTCCTCGCGCACGCCGGAGGACGCCACCACGCCGCGCAGGAACAGGCTGCTCTGGATCTGCTCGCGCATGATGTCGGCCTGCTGGTCCACGTCCGGGCCGCCCGAGATCGAGCCGAGCGGGCCCTGCAGCGACTGGCCGCGGTCGAGCAGCAGCACCGTGTTGCTGAACCAGACCGGCTTGAGCAGCAGGGCCGCGGTGACGCCGATCGCCACCGCCAGCAGCCACGGCAGCGCCACGAGCCACTTGCGGCGCGCGAGGACGCGCAGCAGTTCGCCCGGGTCGAGCGCGGTGGCCCCGCGGGGCTCGGTCTCGTTCATGCGCGCGTTCAGTTCCCTTCCCGGTTGTTCAGGTAGTCCACCAGGACGGCGACGTTGAGCAGGTCGCGCGAGACGCTGAGGACCGAGACGAGGCCGCTCCAGACGTTGGCGCCCTTCGGCAGCACGACGACCACGTCGCCCTGCTTGACGGTGACGGGCGCGCGGCTGCCGCGGTCGAGCACGTCGCGCAGGTCGTGGACCGTCACGCTCGTGCCGCTCTCGGTCCGCGTCAGCACCCGCACGTCGCGCAGGTTCGCCCGCGCCGTGGTGCCGCCCGCGGCCGCCAGCACCGCCCACAGGTCGGCGCCGCCGCCGACCGGCACGAGCCCGGGGCGGTTCACCTCGCCGAGCACGCCGGCGCCCTCGCCCGGGGCCAGCCCGGGCCCCGGCCCGCCGCCCGGCAGCACGCCGGAGACGATGACCGTGTCGCCCGGCTTGAGCTCGGGCAGGCCGCTCGTGTCGCCCGCGCGCATCGCCGACGCGACGTCGGCCTGCAGCGTGCGGCGCACGCCGTTCTCCGTCCGCACGACCTGGACCTGATCGAGGTTCGCGCCGGTCTGGGCGCCGCCGGCGGCGCCGAGCACCTCGACGAGCGACGGGATGCGCTCGAAGCCGTAGCGGCCGGGGGACGCGACCGAGCCGGTCACGAACACGCTCCGGCTCATGAACGTCGTGACCGTGGCCGTGACGGTCGTGGTCTGCCGCAGGTAGGCCGAGAGCCGGTCGGCGATGCGCTCGCCGAGCTGCTTCGTCGTGAGCCCGGCCGCCTTGATCTCGCCCACCGGGGGCAGCGTGATGTTGCCGTCGGCGCTCACCGTCACCGAGCGCTCGAGCTCGGGATGCAGCCACACCGAGACCGCCACCACGTCCTCGGGGCCGAGCACGTAGTCCTCGGCGCGCGCGGGGCGCGGGGGCGCGAGCAGCGCGATCAGCGTCAGCACCGCGAACAGCGCCGGCGCGAAGCGCCGGACCACGGACGTGAGCCTCATCGAGTTCCTCCCGAATCGTCGGCTTCCTGCCGGCTCGTCCCGCGACCCGCGGGGCGGCCCGGGTCGCCGGGCCATCTTACTGCAGCGTGCGGGCGGGCCGTCATGCCGCGGGCCTCGCCTTGACGGGTTCCGGACGGCGGTCGCCGTCGAGCGGGTGCTGCGCCACGACGCCGACGGTGCGCGCCAGCGTGCGCAGGTCGAGCACGAGCGAGCGGTGATCCACGTAGAACAGGTCGTAGTGCACGCGGCGCACGACCCCGTCCACCTCCGAGTCGGGGATGCGGGAGACCTGCGCGAGCCCCGTCAGGCCCGGCAGCACGCTGAAACGGCGCGCGTAGTCCGGCACGAGGTTCTGGAAGCGCAGGACGAGCTCCTCCTTCTCGGGCTTCGGGCCCACGAGCGCCATCTCGCCGCGCACCACGTTGAGCAGCCACGGCAGCTTGTCGAGGCGGCGGCGCGCCACCCAGCGCGACAGCGGCCCGAGGTCCGCCCGGAAGCGCGCGCAGGTGATGGGCGAGCCGAACAGGTCCTGGGTGCGCCGCTCGATGCTGCGGCGGTCGATGCTGACCGCCGCGGGCTTGGCGCGCCGCTGCCCGCGGCGGCGCGAGCGGCCGATCCGGACCTCGCGCAGCAGGATCTCGCGCTCGCCCCGCAGGCGCGCCTCGATCGTGAGCAGCAGCCAGAGCGGCGAGAGCAGCACAAGCAGGGCGATCGCGACGGCGCCGTCCAGCGACTGGCGCAGCCGCTCCGCGGCGTCGGCCGCCGGGGCGGGCGCCGCGGCCACGGCCGCCGGCAGCTCGACGTCGGGCAGCGGCGGCGCGGGCTGCAGCTTCAGCTCCTCGGCCGTGGGCTCGCGGTACTCGGGCACGATCCCGTGCAGGTGGCGCTTGACCTCGACGGGGTCTCCGGCTTCGGCCACGCGCTCGAGCTCGCCGACGGCCGCGCGCAGGTCGGTCTCGTCGATCGCGTCCAGCTCCCAGGCGAGGATGCGCTCGTGCCGCGTGATGCGCGTCTTCTCGGTGTGCGAGTGCAGTTCCTCGTAGAGCTTCTCGCCGGGCCGCAGCCCGGTGAACACGATGTCGATGTCCTCGCCCTCGCGCAGCCCGGCGAGGCGCACGAGCTGGCGCGCGAGGTCCTGGATGCGGACCTGCTCGCCCATGTCGAGCAGGAACAGCTCCCCGCCCCGGCCCATGGCGCCGGCCTGCAGCACCAGGCGGACGGCCTCGGGGATGGTCATGAAGTACCGGCGCGCCTCGGGGTGCGTGACGGTCAGCGGACCGCCGCGCTGGAGCTGGCGCTGGAAGAGCGGGATCACGGAGCCGTCGCTGCCGAGCACGTTGCCGAAGCGCACGGCGCAGAAGCGCGTCGAGCTGCGCTGCGAGGCGCTCTGCAGCAGCATCTCGCACACCCGCTTGGAGGCGCCCATGACGCTCGAGGGGTTCACCGCCTTGTCGGTCGAGATGAGCACGAACTTGCGCACGCCGTGGCGGTCGGAGGAGTCCACGAGGTTGCGCGTGCCGACGATGTTGTTCAGCACCGCCTCGCGCGGGCTCACCTCGAGCAGCGGCACGTGCTTGTGCGCCGCGGCGTGGAAGACGACGTCGGGGCGGTAGCGGGCGAACACCGACTCGACGCCCGTCCGGTCGCGGATGTCACCGACGATGGCGTGCACCGGGAAGCCGGGCCGCTGGGAGACGATCTCGTTGTTGATGAAATAGAGCCCGTTCTCGGCGTGGTCGAGCAGCACCAGCTCGGCCGGGCCGTACTCGGCGACCTGGCGCACCAGCTCCGAGCCGATCGAACCGCCGGCGCCGGTGACGAGCACGCGCTGGCCGCGAAGGAACGCGCCGAGCTCCTCGATGTCGAGCTGCACCGGCTCGCGGCCGAGCAGGTCCTCGATGCGGATGTCGCGGATCTGGGCCAGCGACGGGCGCGAGCCCTGCTGCAGGTCGGCGAGGCCGGGCAGCGTCTTCACGCGCACGTTCGCCTCGGTGCACACGCGCGCGATGTCGCGCAGCACGCGCCCCGGGATGGACGGGTCGCTCGAGATCACCATCTCGACGTGCTTGTCGCGCAGCACGGCCGGCAGGTCGGCGATCGTGCCGAAGACCTTCAGGCCCTCGATCAGGTGGCCGGTCAGCCGCGGGTCGTCGTCGAGGAACCCGATGGGCATGAGCGAGTCCTCGCCCGAGCGCCGGCGGCGCATCTCCTGCACGAGGTCCACGCCCGTGTGGTCGGCGCCGATCACGAGCGTCGGCACGGAGTGGCCGCTGATGGACCCGAGCACGCGCTCGCGCGCGAGCCGCCAGGCGAAGCGCGCGCCGCCGATGGCCACCAGCTCGATCAGCCAGACGAGCACGATCAGGCTCGAGGGGAACTTGCGGTCGGGCAGCAGGAACAGCAGCACGACCAGCGACGCGGCCGAGAGCGTCACGCCCTTGAAGACCTGGAAAAGCGTCACGGTGCTCGCGTAGCGCCACAGGCCGTGATAGAGCCCCGCGAGGAAGAAGCCGAGCAGGCTGAGCAGCGTGAAGGCCGGCGCGACCTCGGCGAAGCCGTCCCAGAAGCGCGGCGGCACCTGGCCCTCGAACCGCAGCAGCAGCGCGGCGAGGTACGCCAGGTTGACGATCGACGCATAGCCGATCGTCAGCACGAGGAATCGGGGCGCCTTGCGGAACGACATGTCGGTCGTGGTGGCCTTGCGAAGGAGAGCCGGGAACCCGAACGCTTCGGTCCCGAGGGGGTTTCGTCACCGGGAAGGCGTCTCCCCGGTCCAGCAGCCCGGCGCGTCCGCTCCGGCACGCGACCCGAACCGTAATTGCACATGCAAGTGATGCGCCCGGGCGGCAGGCTCCATCGCCGGCCCGTCGCGGCCGGTATCCGACCCGGGCAGGGGCTGGCACGGCTGGGCGATCACGATGCCCGCGTGACCTTGGGCGCAGGCGGCCGGGATAGTAGGCAGGTGCATGGGGCTGGTCAAGTCAAGCGCAGAAAACAGGTTATGCCGGAAGGCGCAGGCCGCCTCGAAGCGGACCGCCCGGCGTACGGGCGCGGTCGCCGCCGGGCCCAGCGGCTCCTTCCTCGGACTCGGCCGCAAGGCGGCCGACCGTCCCCTGCGCCAAAGAACCCACCGGCTCGGCCCGATGGCGGCGAGGGAACGGCCGGCCACCCGGGGACGCGCGGGTCGGGCCCCTCGCAGCGGGCCCGGCGGAACGGCCCGGGCCAAGCCTACTCGGCGCCCTCGAGCAGCATCCGCGCCTCCGCGCGGATGCCGTCCCGGAACGGGCGCGGGGCGAAGCCGAGGTCGCGCCGCGCCGGGCCGACGTCCACGGCCTTCGACTCGGCGAGGCGCAGCACCTGCTCGGGGCTGACCGGGAAGGGCAAGCGCGCGCGCCGCGCGAACACCGCGGCGGCGTGAGCCGGGGCGAGCGGCAGCGGCAGGATCCACGCGCGCCGGCCGAGCGCGGCCGCGCACTCGTGCACGACCTCGGCGAGCGGGAGAGCTTCGGGCCCCCCGACGTCGTACTCGCGCCGCGCGGCCGCGGGCCGCTCGAGCGCCGCGACGATCGCGTCCGCGAGGTCGTCCACGTGCACCGGCTGCTGCGGCGTGACGCCCCCGAGCGGCGCGGGCACGACCGGGAAGCGCCGCAGCCACTTCAGCAGCCGCACCAGGTTCCGGTCGCGCGGCGTGCCGTAGATCATGCTCGGCCGCAGGATGGTCCACGCGAGCGACGAGGCGCGCAGCGCGGCCTCGCCGGCGCGCTTGGCGTCGGCGCCGCGGCTCGAGAGCTTCGTGTACACGCCGGCCGAGCTCACGAACACGCCCGCGCGCACGCGCGCGGACTCGAGCGCGGGCATCAGGCGCGGCACGAGCGCGAGGCCGGCCAGGTGCACCACCGCGTCGCAGCCGTCGAACGCGCCCGCGAGCGTGGCCGCGTCCGCGAGGTCGCCGCGCCGCACCTCGACGTCGGCGAGGCGCGCGATCGGGGCCGGGTCGCGGCCCGGGCGCAGGAGCGCGACGACGCCCGCGCCGCGCGCGGCGAGGCGCGGCAGCAGCCGCGAGGCCACGAAACCGAGCGCCCCGGTCACCGCGACGGTGCGGTGCGGGAATCCCGCCGGCTCCCCGGTCCTCTCGGCTCCGCTCATCGCTCGCTCCCTCCCGCTCGCCCGCTCCGGGCGGCCAGCCTATCATCGGCCGGTCCGAAGCCGTTCCGCTGCGTCCGCCCGGAGGCCCCCATGCCGAACCCCGAATCCGAGGCGCGCCTGGCCGCGCTCGCGCGCCGCGTCGAGCGGCTCACCGCCGCGGTCGCCGTGCTCACCGCGGGGCTGCTGCTCGCCGTCGCCTGGGCGCTGGCGCCGCGCCCCGAACTGGACGCCGAGCGCTTCCTGCTGCGCGACGGCGCCGGCCGCTTCCGCGGCGCGCTCGCGCTCGACGACGAGGGCCGCCCCACGGTGCGGCTGAACGATCCCTCGGGGCGGGCGATGCTGTACGGCGTGGTGCGCGAGGACGGCACGCCGCGCCTGCGCCTCGGCGACGCCGGCGGCGTGAGCCGGATCGTGCTCGAACTGGAGGCCGACGGCACGCCGCACGCGCGGCTCTGCGACGCGGCCGGGCGCACGGCGGCGCACGCGTGGCTCGATCCGGAGGGGCGCCCGGCGATCGAGGCGAGGCGGGGCGCGGCGGTCCGCGAGATCACGCCGCCGGATTCCGCAGCCGAACCGCCGGCGCCGCGCTGAGGCGCGGGGCCCGGGCGGCGGACGGATGCGAAGTTGGTAGCGCTACGGGGATTCGAACCCCGGTTTGATGGCTGAGAACCACCCGTCCTAGACCCCTAGACGATAGCGCCACTCGACTTCGGACCCGCCCGCGGCTCGCGAAGCGGGCGGCAATCTACTGACGCGCGCGCGGAGCGTCAAGGCCGCGGCGCGAAACGCGGGGCGCCGGCGACTTTCGTCTCCGGCGCTCGCGAAGAAATGGCTCCCCGGCAAGGATTTGAACCTCGACTAACAGGGCCAGAACCTGTCGTGCTGCCGTTACACTACCGGGGAATCGCGGGCGGGAATCTAGCCGCACGGAGGGCCTGCGCGCAAGTCGGCCGGGCCGGCGCGAAGGGCGACCGCCCCCGCCGCGGCGTCAGCGCGGCGCGAGCGGCGACTCGGCCGCCCAGCGCGCGGCCGCGGCCTCGAGACGCGCGACGCAGCGCTCGCGGCCGAGCAGCCACATGACCTCGAAGATGCCCGGCGCCGCCTTGCGCCCCGTGAGCGCGACGCGCGCCGGCGTGATCACGTCGCCGGGCTTGAGCCCGCGCTCGGCGGCGAGCCCGCGCGTCGCGGCCTCGAGGGACGCCAGCGAGAACTCCGGGACCGCGGCGAGCCGCGCCCCGAGTTCGGCGAGCAGCGGCCCCGCCCCGGCGCGGCCCGCGAGGTCGGCCCACGCCTCCGGCTCGGTCTCGAGCGCCTCCCTCAGCACGAACGCGCCCCAGGTCTCCGCGTCCGCGAGCGTGCGGAGCCGGTCCCCGAGCGCGCGCACGAACGCCGCGCTCCACCCCGGGCCCCGCGCCGCGAGGTCGTGGCCGCGCGCGGCGAGGAACGCCTCGACCCGGCGCACGCGCTCGCCCTCGTCCATGCGCTTCAGGTGCTGCGCGTTCACCCACTCGAGCTTGGCCGTGTCGAAGACCGCCGGGTTGGCGCCCACCTTCTCGAGCGTGAACACCTTCTCCAGCTCGGCGAGCGAGAAGATCTCGGTCTTCCCGTCGTACGCCCAGCCCAGCAGGGCGAGGAAGTTCACCATGCCCTCGGGCACGATGCCCATCTCGCCGAACGCCTCGACCGAGGTGGCGCCGTGGCGCTTCGAGAGCCGCTTGCCGTCGGGCCCCAGGATCATCGAGGCGTGCGCGAACACCGGCGGCTCGGCGCCGAGCGCGCGATAGACCAGCAGCTGGCGCGGCGTGTTCGAGATGTGGTCGTCGCCGCGCACGACGTGCGTGATCGCCATCTCGAGGTCGTCCACGACGCACGCGAAGTTGTAGGTCGGCAGGCCGTCCGAGCGCACGAGCACGAAGTCGTCGAGCACCTCGGTGCGGAACGCCACCCGCCCCCTCACGACGTCGTCCCACGCGACCTCGCCCGCGCCCGCGAGCGCGAACCGCAACGCGTGCGGCTCGCCGGCGGCGAGGCGCGCGGCGCGCTCGTCCCCGCGCATGCCGCGGCAGCGGCCGTCGTACTTCGGGTCCTCGCCGCGCGCCGACTGCTCGCGGCGGCGCGCCTCGATCTCGTCCGCGGTGCAGAAGCACGGGTAGGCGTGGCCCGCGGCCGCGAGGCGGCCGGCGTAGCGGCGATAGAGGTCGCGGCGCTGGGCCTGGAAGTACGGGCCGCACGCGCCGCCGGCCCCGGGGCCTTCGTCCCAGGTGAGCCCGAGCCACCGCATGCCGGCGAGGATCGCGCCCACGGACTCCTCGGTGGAGCGCTCCGCGTCGGTGTCCTCGATGCGCAGCACGAACGTGCCGCCGTGCGCGCGCGCAAAGAGGTAGTTGTAGAGCGCGGTGCGGGCGCCGCCGACGTGCAGGAAGCCCGTGGGGCTCGGGGCGAAGCGGACGCGGACGCTCATGCGGGACGGCTCTCCGGAGGTCGGTGGCGGGACGGGCCGCGCAGGTTACGGACGCGCGCGCGCGGCGGTCAAACCGCCGCACGCGCGAACGGCCGCGCCGGACTCCGGCGCGGCCGTCGCGGCAGGTCCAGGCGAGCTACTGGACCACGACCAGCTTGCGGGTGACCGACTGCCCGCCGACCGCGAAGCGCGCGAAATACACGCCGCCGCGGACCGGCCGCGCACTCTCGTCGCGCAGGTCCCACTCGAGCGAGAAGCGCCCGGCGCGCGCCGGGCCCGCCCCGACCTGGCGGACGCGCCGCCCGCCGAGGTCGTACACGGACAGCTCGTACGTCCCGCCGGCCAGCGTCGCCGGCACGCCGAACGAGAGCCGCGCGCGCGCGCGCGCCGGGTTCGGCGACGGAGGCGCGAACTCGAGCGCGCGCACCGAGGCGGCCTCGTCCTCCGGGTCGCCCGCGCCCAGGTACAGCAGCGCGTTCGCGTAGCCCGTGCGGCGGGCGTCGTGGTGGAACTGCGGCCACGGCGGGGTGCCGCCCGGCTGGAACGGGAAGTCGTAGTCCCAGACGTAGATGTTCTTGTCCCAGTTGGCGACGACGATCTCGGTCATGCCGTCGCGGTCGATGTCGCCGACCGCGGGCGTGCCGCGCACCTCGCCGGCCATCTGGATCGGGAAGCCCGGCAGCACCGAGCCGTTCTGGCCGGAGATCGCGGTGAGCACGCCGGCTTCGTCGCCGAGCAGCACGTCGTTGAAGCCGTCGCCGTTCAGGTCCGCGACGATCGGGCTGCACTCGGCCACGCCGGCGGTCAGCGCCGTGTACTTGATCGCCGACAGGGCGGGGATCGTCGTGCCGTTGCGGTTGTACACGAACAGGTAGCCGTTCGTGCTCTGGAACACGATGTCGTTGTACCCGTCGTTGTTCATGTCCGCGATCGCGGGCGAGGGCGACTTGCTGGTGCCGCTCGCGCGGTTCCACTTCGGCCAGCCCGTGCGGCGGACGCCGTTCGCCTCGAACACGTAGATCGAGTCGTTCGTGCCCACGCACACGATGTCGGGGCTCGTGTCGCCGGCGCCGTCGAGGTAGCCGATCGCGGGCGAGCCCGAGAAGTAGGCGTTCGTGACGACCGGGAACCCGGGCACGTCCGTGCCGTCGTGGTTCCAGGCGTAGACGCGCCCGTTGCCCGAGTTGAAGACGATCTCGTTCAGGCCGTCGTTGTCGATGTCGGCCAGGGCCGGCGTGCAGAAGTTCGGGCCCGCCGAGAGCTGCTTGAACACGCCCGTCGTGCCGGCGTTGTTGTCGCCGTTGATCACCTCGCTGCCGTCGTGATGCACGGCGTACACGCGGACGCCGTTCGAACCGACCACGATCTCCATGTCGCCGTCGCCGTCGATGTCGCCGCACGCCGCCGAGCTCCAGAGCGGGTCGAGCGTGGCGAGCGGGAAGCCCGGCCGCACCTGGCCGTTCGTGTCGAAGACGTAGAGCGCCTGCGAGTCGAACGTCGGGCCGACGAACGACCAGCCCTGCCCCGGCGCGAGCGGCGCGATCGACGGGCCGGCCGCGTAGTAGCTGCCGAGGTTCGTGAAGTCGCCGAGCGTCGCGCCCGAGCCGTCCGCATCCACCGGCGCGTTGCCGTCGGCGTGGAGCACGTACAGGTAGTCCGCGCCCGCCGCGATGTCGGCCTGGTCGTGCGAGTACACGAACTCGATCGCCACCGGCGCCGGCGTGTTGCGGCCGGTCGGGACCGGGAAGATCGAGTGCAGCGGCGGGTTCGTGCTGGTCGCGGCGATCGCCGACTGCGACGACTCGTTCCCCGACGAATCCACCGCCGTGATCTTGTAGTAGTAGCGGGTGAGCGGCGTCAGCCCCCCGTCGGTGTAGTACGCGATGCGGTCGGTCGGGATCGCGTTCACCTTCGCGTACGTCCCCGCCTGAGAGGTGCTGCGGTAGACGTTGTAGCCGAACAGGTCGGCCTCCATGTTCCGCTTCCAGGTGAGCGCGACGCTGGTCGCCGCGCCGAGGCCCTTGAGCACCGTCGGCGTCGCCGGGTGCACGAGGTCGAGCACCTGCGTCGTCCGCAGGCCCTGCGCGTCGCTGACGATCAGGGTCAGCTTCGCCGCCGCCGAGAGCGGCTGGAACGTGAGCGGGTCGCCCGCGGCGGTCGCGCCGGGGGCGAGGTTGCCGAACGAGGTCGTGCTGTCGGTCACGGTGGCGAGCCCGTCGTGGTTGCGCAGCACGGCCGTGACGCCGTAGGCCGTGCCGGTGCCGAGGTTCCGCAGCTGGATCGCGTAGTTCACGGTCTCACCGACCTCGGGCCGGCCGTTGGAGTTGCCCACGGTCTCGGTCTCGACGTGCGAGTACGTGCGCAGCTCGGGGGCGTGCACCGTCACCTGGAAGGTCTCCGTCCAGGCCAGGCCGCCGTCGGCCGTCACGCTCAGCGTGAACGGGATCTCGCGCTGGTCGGTGATCGTGTAGGGCGTGCTGACGCGGAATCCCGTCGCCGGCACGACCGTCGCCGCCGCCGCCACCGTCCCATACGCCGCCGTGGGCACGAGGATCGTGACGTCCGGGTCGCTGGTGGACAGCGTCGCCTGCACGCCCGTCGCGGCGAGCCCGCCGTGGTTGCGCAGCGCGACCCGCAGGTCCGCCGTCTCGCCCGCGTCGAGCAGCGCGTTCTGGTCGCCCGACGTGCCCGCGACCGAGCCGTCCTGGACGATCACGGCGCCCTCGACGACCGTGGGATTGGCCGACGGCGTGATGTCCAGGCTCGCCTGGTACGGGTGCGCGTTGTACGCGATCGCCGTCAGCTTGAACGACCCCGTCGAGTCGGGCCGGAACGGGATCGTCGCCTGGCCGAGGACGTCCGTGGTCACGACGCTCAGCTCGTCGCCGGCGCGGTACGCGGTCACGCGCGCGTCGGGCACGGGAACGCCGTTGCTCGTCACCGTGACCGAGAACGCCGTGTCGCCGAGCGCGACGGACAGCGGGTGCGCGACCTCGAGCGGACGCCAGCTGCCGTGCCACATGCGCAGCTCCGGGTCGCCGAGCAGCAGCAGCGTCATCTGCGTCCAGCGGTTGACTCCGTCGTAGTTCGAGAACGCGACGAACGGCAGCTTCTGGCGGGCCTGCAGCTCGCCGACCGCGTCGATGCTGTCCTCGAGGAACAGCCGGAAGTACTCGTACTGGTAGGCGCGGCCGGCGCTCGGGAAGTCGAAGCGCGTCGAGCCGATGTTCGAGACGGCGCCGCCGTTCGGGTTCAGGAGGAACGCCTCGCCGATGCACGGGAAGTCGATGGCGCTCGACGTGCAGTTGATGGCGTACAGGTTGAAGAGCCTGTCGCCGTTCACGAGGCTGTTGACGTCGGCGTTGACCAGGGAGCCCGGGCCGACCTCCATGACGTTGCGGTACCCGTGGCCGACGTGCAGCGCCATGCCGTAGCCCGCGTTCAGCGAGTCCATGACGGAGTCGTAGGTCTCCGGGTGCGAGCCCGGGCGCCAGCGGGCGTCCGTCCAGTTCTCGTAGAGGCGCGAGACCCGGATCGCCGGAACCTGGTCGGTGAGCGGCAGCAGGTCCTCGGTGAGTTCGGCGCCGTCGAGCTGCGTCGGGTCGCCCTGGTCCCAGGGCTGCGGGAACAGCACCTCCGAGAACATCAGCCAGCCGTGCTCGTAACCGCCGACGGGGCTCTTCGTGTACTGGAGCGTCTTGTTCACGAACACCTGCGCGTCGGCCACGGTCAGGACCGGGGCGCGGCCCACGTACACCTCGGGCATCAGGTCGCAGTTGTCGCCCGGGTCGGAGGCGCTCGAGAAGCCCTCGCCGTAGACGCTGTCGCCGTCCGCGTCCCAGTTGCCGTCGAGGCAGCTGAAGTAGAGGTCGGTGGCGATGCTCTCGCCGCCGTAGAAGAGCGTGATCGCCTGGCGCGTCGGGATGATGTCCGTGTCGCCGCCGAGCAGCACCCACTTGGTGCCCCAGCGCGCGTACGCGTCGCGGATGAAGAGCCGGATGCGCTCGGCGTCGTCGGCCGCGGAGGGGTACTGCTGCTGGATGAAGGACGTGGTGCGGATCACGGCCGGCAGGCCGGTCTCGGTCTTCCAGTCGGCGAGCGGCTGGAACGAGGGCGCCAGCGCGTCGCTGGTGATGATGAGGTAGGCGACCGGGCTGCCGAGCACCGACGGCACCTGCAGCGGGCGGAACGGCTCGGCCGCGCCCTTCGGGAACGCCGAGACCACCGCGGGAGCGGCGCCGCCGCGCCCGGGCGCCGGCGCCTCGAAGTCCCCGTCCTCCCACTCGCGCACGATCCGCTCGCGCGCGACCGGGGCCTCGCCGCCGGCTTCGAGCGCCAGGCGCACGCGCACGCGCGCGACGCGCTCGAGCGCGCCGGTCGCGGGGTTCCAGCGCACCGGGCTGACGTGCAGCCAGGCGACGTCGCGGCCGCGCTGCGAGCCCTGCTGGCCAAGCCCCACGAGTTCCTCGGGCTGCGGCGTCGCCGTCGCGAAGAAGCGGGGGTCGGCGGCCGTGCGCTCGAGCGGCTCGATGCCGGCCTTCACCGCCGCGGCCGGGGCGATGCGCGCCCCGCCGGCCAGCGGCTCGGTTTCGACGCCGAGCACCTCGACGCCCGTCACCCGCATGCCCGCGGGCAGGTCCACGCGCTCCGCCAGCCACGGCAGGTCGGGTCGCCCGGGGCGGAACTCGCGCATGGCGCCGGTCGCGTCCACGTGCGTGTAGCCGTCGCGGTCCGCCAGCCGCACGCGGTTCGCGTCGTAGCGGAACTCGCGCTCGATCGTGGTGGCGGCGTGCGAGGCGCCCGCGGTCGCGACCAGCAGACCGGCGAGAACGGCGAGGGATCGGAGGCTCATGAGCGGGTTCTCCCGGAAGTCGGCGACGCCTGCGGGGGGGTGGATCGTGAGGGCGGGACGACACCGCGCAGCCGAAATCCCGAACGTCCGCTCGAGGTCCGGCTCACGATGAGGTGCTGGGCACGGGTGTCCTTCCCGAACCTGATATTGCTCAATGCTATGGGACCGGGGGAAAGAGGGTCAACGACTTCCCTGCGGAGGGGCCGCTCCGGCCGCGTCGCCGGAAAGCTCCGGCCCGTACCGGGGCGAAACACGCACCCCCGGAGCCTCCTCGCGCTCGATCCAGAGCCACGGCAGTTCGGCCAGCGGCAGCACGATCCGGTCGGCGGCGAGCCGGGCCTGGACGGCCGCCGGATCGAGGGGCCCGGCGGGCCTCCCGGGCAGGATCCACGCGTCGAAATCGCGCGTCCGCCAGCCCGTCCGGAACGCTCCCACGGCGGGCCCCCGGAGCGGCAGCACGAGGCCGGCGAGCTCGCCGGCGAGCCCGGGAACCAGGGCCTGCGCCTCGACGAGCTGCGCCTGCGCGGCGGCCGCCCGCAGCGGCTCGGCGAGCGCCGCGGCGCCGCGCTGGCCGCGCAGCTCGGCGTAGAAGCCCTGCCGGGCCCACTCCCCCTGCAGCGCCCGGGCCGCCTCCCCCCCGGCGAGGTCGGCGTCGTAGGCCAGCACGACGTGTACGGACGCTCCCAGCTTGCCGCGCGCGAGCCACTCCCGCGAGAGCGCCGCGTCGAGCCGCGGGAAGTCGAACGGGCCCGCCCCGGGCAGCCACTCGCCCGTCTCCCGCCCGCGCGCGCGCAGCGCCTCGAGCACCGCGCCGCGCTGGAGCGCGTGTGCCAGCGCGTGGCGCGCGGCCGGCTTCGTGGTCGGCGGCACGTCCGCGCGCAGCACGAGCAGCAGCCGTCGCGCGGGATCGGCCGGCGCGCTGGCGACGCGGAAGCCATCCGGCGGGGCCTGCTCGAGGAAGCCCGGCGGCACCGGCCAGGCGAGGTCGGCGAGCCCCTGCCGCAGCAGCGCGCGCACGCGCGGGGCGCCGATGACGAAGCGCACGCGCAGCGTGTCGGCCGCCGCCGCCGCTGGGCCGGCCGAGTCGGCGCGCACCAGCACGAGCGATCGCCCGGGCTCCCCCGCCACGGCCCGGTACGGCCCGAGCCCGACCGCGTCGCCCCAGGCGATCGGCGAGCGCCGCTTCCACGGCGTCGCGATTCCGGGCAGCGCGAGCTTGAGCGGCAGCAGCGAATCGGGAGTCGCGAGCTTCAGCACCAGCGTGCGCGGGTCCGGCGTCGCGACGCCGAGCGGCGGAAGCGGCCGGCCGGCGCGCACGCGGTCGGCCCCGGTGAGCGCGGCCAGCTGCCAGGCGCGCGTGGCGTGGTCCTCGCGCCCGAGGCCGGCGAGCAGCGCGTCGCGGAAGTCGGCGCTCGTGACCGGCGTGCCGTCGGTGAAGCGCAAGCCGGCGCGCAGCCGGAACGTCCAGGTGCGGCCGTCGTCCGAGACCGCGACCGACTCGGCGGCCGCGGGCCGCGCCCGGCCCGTCGAGTCCAGCTCGAGGAGCCCGCGCGAGAGCAGCCGCTCGAGCGCCCACCGCAGCGCGTGCGGGGGCCCGTCGGGATCGAACGCGGGCTCGGCCGCGCCGGCGATCCAGTCGCGGCTCACCTTCGGGGCCGGACGCTCCGCGCAGCCGGCGGCGGCGGCGAGCAGCACGAGGAGCAGCAGCGGCGGCAGGGCGGGTCGCATCCGTACGGGCGGGATCATGGGCCGCAGTCTAGCCGCGCGGGCGCGAATCGGCATCCGCGCGGGGCGTTGCCCGCGCGCGGGGGCGCTGCTAGCGTGCCGCGCATGACGCACGATGCGCGACGCGCCGCCCGCCGGCCCGGCCGCTCACCGCGGCCCCGCGGGCCACGGTGAGCGCCGCCGCGGGCGCGCCGGCCGCGGGATCGCCGGCGGTCGAGGACATCCTCCGCGGGCTCAACGACGAGCAGCTCCGGGCCGTGACGCACGGCGAGGGCCCGCTGCTCATCGTCGCCGGCGCCGGGACCGGCAAGACCCAGGTCATCACCCGGCGGATCGCCTGGCTCATCGCCACCAAGCGCGCCCGGCCCGAGCAGATCCTCGCGCTCACGTTCACCGACAAGGCGGCGGCCGAGATGGAAGGCCGCGTGGACGAGCTGGTGCCCTACGGCTACGTGGGCGCGACGATCTCGACGTTCAACGCGTTCTGCGACCGGCTCGTGCGCGAGCACGCGGTCGAGCTCGGCCTCACGTCGCAGCTGCGCGTCGAGAGCACCGCCGAGATCCTCGTCTTCCTGCGCGAGCACCTCTTCGACCTCGGGCTCGAGCGCTACCTGCCGCTCGGCAACCCCGACGCGCACCTGCGCGCCCTCACCGGCGTGTTCGACCGCGCCCGCAACGAGGACGTCCCGCCGGGGCGCTACCGCGCGTGGGCCGAGGCGCTCGCCGCGGAGGCGGGCGACGATCCCGTGAAGCGCGACCGGGCCGCGGCCGAGCTCGAGAAGGCCCGCGCCTACGAGCGCTACGAGCAACTGCTGTTCGAGGCGGGTCGCATCGACTTCGGCGCGCAGATCGCGCTGGCGCTGCGGCTGCTGCGCGAGCGGCCGTACCTGCGGAGCGAGTACCAGTCGCGCTTCCGCTGGCTGCTCGTGGACGAGTTCCAGGACACGAACCACGTGCAGTTCGAGCTCGTGAAGCTGCTCGCCGGCAGCCGCAACCTGACCGTGGTGGGCGACGACGACCAGAGCATCTACCGCTTCCGCGGCGCCAAGGTCCGCAACCTGCTCGAGGTGTTCGACGCGTTCCCGGGCACGACCGAGGTGCTGCTCACCCGCAACTACCGATCCGGCCAGCGCATCCTCGACCGCGCCCACCAGCTGATCCGGAACAACGATCCCGACCGCCTCGAGGCGCAGCGCGGCTACGACAAGCGCCTCGTCGCCGAGCGCCGCGGCCCCGGCGGCGAGCCGTTCGAGGGCGAGGTCGAGCACCGCGCGTTCCGGACCGCGAGCGACCAGGCCGACATCGTCGCCGCCGAGATCGCCGCGGCCGTCGCGGCCGGCGCCGCTCCGGCCGGTTTCGCGGTCCTGGCGCGCGCGCACGCCCACCTCGACCCGTTCGCGCTCGCGCTGAAGGCGCACGGCGTGCCGTTCCGGCGCGTCGGCATGCGCGGGCTCTACGCGCGGCCCGAGGTCCTGCTGTGCCTGAACGCGCTGCGCACGCTCGCCGACCCGGACGACGGCGCGAGCGCGTACATGGTGCTCGGCGACCCGCTGTTCGGGGCCGACGCGCTGGACCTCGCGCACCTCGGCGCGCGGGCGAAGAAGACCCACCGCGGCCTGCTGCGGGTCGCGCGCGCGGCCGCCGCGTCCGGCGAGCCGCTGGCCGAAGCGACCCGCGCGGCCGTCGGGCGCTTCGACGCGCTGCACCGCGAGCTGGCGGCGCTGGCGGTGAACCGCCCGACGTCCGAGGTGCTCTACGCCTTCGTGCAGGGCAGCGGGCTGCTCGCGTCGCTGGTCGCCGAGGAGAACGCGGAGAACCTCGAGCGGGCGCAGAACCTCAACAAGCTCTTCGGCATCGTCGCGCGCGTGGGCCCGCTGCTGCGGCGCGACCGCGTGGACCAGTTCATCCCCCACCTCGACCTGCTGATCGAGATGGGCGACGACCCGGCCGCCGCGGAGCTGGACCGCGACGAGCCGACGGTCAGCCTGCTCACGGCGCACGGCGCGAAGGGCCTCGAGTTCCCGGTGGTCTACCTCGTGGACCTGACCGAGCAGCGCTTCCCGCAGTACCCCAAGGGCGACTCGCTGCCGTTCCCGTCCGAGCTGCGCCACGCGGGCGGCGACGAGAAGGAGGAGCACTACCGAGAGGAGCGGCGGCTCTTCTACGTCGGCATGACGCGCGCGCGCGACCGGCTCGTGCTGTGCCACGCGCAGGACCTCGGCGGCAAGCGGGCGGCGCGGCCGAGCCGCTTCGTGCTCGAGGCGCTCGGCCTGCCGGCGCCGCCGCGCGGCGCGCGCGGCGCGAGCGCGCTCGAGTCCATCGCCCGCTACGCGCCGGTGCCCGAGGCGCCCGCGAGCGCGCCGCCGCCGCTCGCGGACGACGACCCGCTCGTGCTCTCGCACTCGGCGATCGACCGCTGGCTCGGCTGCCCGCTGCAGTACTGGTACGCGGACGTGGCGCAGGTGCCGCTGCCGCCCTCGCCGGTGCTCATGTACGGCAGCGCCATCCACCACGCCATCAAGGTCTGGCACCAGCACGTGATGAAGGGGCTGCCGATCGCGACCGCGGACGTGCTCGCGGCCTACGAGAGCGCGTGGTCGAGCGAGGGCTTCCTCACGCTCGCCCACGAGGAGCGCATGTTCGCCCAGGGCCGCGAGGCGCTCGAGGGCTTCCTGCGCCGCGACCGCGCCGCCGGGATCAAGCCGCTCGCGATCGAGACGGAGTTCCGCTTCCGCGTCGGGCACGAGCACGTGACCGGCCGGTTCGACCGCATCGACGAGCGCCGCGAGGGCATCGTGCTCGTGGACTACAAGAGCTCCGAGGTGGACGAGGAGGGCGACGCCGAGGAGCGCGCGAAGGACAGCCTCCGGGACGGCCAGCTCGGGCTCTACGCCCTCGCCTACGCCGAGACGCGCGGCGCGGTCCCCGCGCGCGTCGAGCTGCACTTCGTCGGCTCGGGCGTGGTCGGCGCCGCCGACGTGAAGCCCGAGCACCTCGAGCGCGCCCGCGAGCGCGTCGCCGAGGCCGGCGCCGGCATCCGCTCCGGGCGCTTCGCCGCCACGCCCGGTGCGCGCACGTGCGGCCACTGCGACTACCGCCACGTGTGCCCGTCGAGCGCCGTCCGGAGGAACCCATGACCGAACATTCGCCCGCCCGGCTGCGCGACGCGGCCGTGGAGTTCGCGCGCGAGGCCGGGGCCGTGCTGCTCGAGGGCTACGGCCGCGAGCACGCCCCCGAACGCAAGGGCCGCATCGACCTCGTGACCGAGTACGACCGGCGCTCCGAGGCGCTGCTGCTCGCCCGCATCGCCGAGCGCTTCCCCGGCCACGGCTTGCTCGCCGAGGAATCGGGCGCGCGCGCGGGCGCGCCGGGCACAGGCGTCCGCTGGATCCTCGACCCGCTCGACGGCACGACGAACTTCGCGCACAACTACCCGTTCTTCGGCGTCTCGGTCGGCGTCGAAGTGGACGGCGTGATGGCGGCGGGCGCGGTCCACGACCCGGTGCGCGGCGAGATGTTCGCGGCCGCCCACGGGCACGGCGCGACGCTCGACGGCGCCCCGATCCGCGTCAGCGGCTGCGCGCGCCTCGAGGACGCGCTGCTCGTGACCGGGTTTCCCTACGACGTGCGCGAGCACCCCGAGCGGCACCTGCCGCTCTTCCAGGACTTCCTCGTGCGCGCGCAGGGCGTGCGGCGCGACGGGTCGGCCGCGCTCAACCTCTGCTACCTGGCGATGGGCCGCTTCGACGGCTTCTGGGAGGGCAGCCTCTCCCCCTGGGACGTGGCCGCGGGCTCGCTGATCGTGCGCGAGGCGGGCGGCGTGATCACCGACTACGCCGGAGGGCCGTTCCGCCTCGACGGCCGGCAGATCTGCGCGGCCGGCGCGGCGCTGCACCCGCGCCTGCTCGACGTGCTCGCGGCGCATCCCGGCGCGCGCCGGCCGCCGCTCGAGACCCTGGGCGCCTGAAGCGCCGCGGCCCGCCCCCGGCGAGGGAGCGGGCCGCGACCGGGAGCGGACCGGATCAGGCGGCGTCGGCCCGGCGCGCCGCGTCCAGTTGCGCGCGGATGCGCGCGACCAGGTCCTTCATGTCGTAGGGCTTGGTCACGTACGCGTCGGCGCCGAGGTCGAGCGCGAGGCGCCGGTCGGTCTCGCCCGAGCGCGCGCTGAGGATGATGACGGGGATGTGCCGGTAGCGGTCGTCGAACTTGAGCGCCCGGCAGACCTTGTAGCCGTCGATCCGCGGCAGCATCAGGTCGAGCACGACGAGGTCGGGCGACTGCTCGCGGGCCGCCTGCAGGCCGGCTTCGCCGTCGGCGGCCTCGAGGACCTCGAACTTCTCGGCCTCGAGCCCGAAGCGCAGCACCGAGCGGAGGTCGGGCTCGTCGTCCACGATCAGGATGCGGGTGGTTTTCTCGGACATGGCGGGAATCCGTTCACGGGTGGGTTCGAATCCTTCGCCCGGGTTATCGGACCGCCCCCCCCCGCCCTCCACCCTGAAAATGAACGGCGTCCGGCGGGGCGGAGGGCGCCGGCGGGCCGGGCGGCGCCTCAGCGCGGGGCGCGGGTGAACGAGGCCCGGCCGGCCGTCTCCCCGCCGCTCAGCAGGTCGCGCACCACGACCTCGAGCCGGTAGCGGCCGGGCGGCAGCGTCTGCACGGGGACGCTCACGAACTGCCGCCGCAGCGGGCCCGCGTTCGTCTCGCGCCTCGTCGCCTCGATCGAGGGGGCGGCCGTCCGCGGCTGCAGGGCGCGCTGCAGCCAGATGCGCGGGTCGCGCTCCTCCGAGCGCACGGTCCAGCCGATCTCGAAGCGCGACTGGCCGTCCGCGCCGGTGGCGAGCCCGTAGATCTCGACGTACGCCGTGAGCGGCTCGCCCGCGCCGACGCGCGCGGACGGGTTCGCGGCGAGGCGCACCGCGGCCTCGGCCGGCGCGGGCGTGCCGCAGGTCACCACCAGGTCGCTGAGCGCGAGCGAGGAGTCCCGCGGGGCCAGCGTCACCGGCAGCCGGAGCGAGCCGCGCCCGCGCGCGCCGCGCACGGTCAGCCCGACGCGGTAGGCGCCCGGCGGCAGGTCGCTCGCGAAGTCCGCCACGCGGACGCTGTCGGCGGCGCACGCCGAGGGCGAGAGGTTGCGGGCGCCGCGCGTGACCACGCGCTCGGTGCTGTCCATGACGACGTACTCGGCGACCAGCGAGTCCGCGGGCGTCGCGGGCACCTCCAGCGTCGCGACGAGCCGCGGGCGGCGCTCGCCGGCGAAGCGCGCGAGCTGTCCCTTCAAGGGCAGGCGCTTCGCACCCGGCGGCAGCGACGGGAAGAGCCCCCGCCCGCCGTGCGTCTCGACGAGGTCGCGCCGCGCGAGCGAATCCGGGTCCGGCGCCGGGTCCGGCGAGCGGTCGCTGTAGCGCTGCAGCAGGTAGTACTCCGACAGCACGCGGTCCTGGAGGTTCACGGTCATGCCCAGCGAGGGGTACTGCCACTGCAGGACGTTCATGGGGAACCGCAGCGCGCCGGGCAGGCTCGTGACCGGCGAGTCGAGCGACATGCCGACGGGGTTGTACACCTGCTTCTCGGGCGGGCCGAAGCGCACGTACACCTCGCCGCGCTCGTCCCACTCGTGGCGCTTCGTGTCGAACCACAGCGACCACGCCTGCGCGACGCGGGCCCAGTACTCGAGGCGGGCCTCGTTCTCGGCGGTGGCGAGGTCGGGATCGTGCTCGGTCCAGAACCGGCGCGCGTACTCCCAGCGGTCGAGCGGGGCGAGCCGGTTGTAGTAGGCCGTGTCGGCCTCGGTGGCGAGCGGGGCGATGTCGTCGAAGCGCTCGCGCACCTTCGCCGGCAGCCCGGGCAGCGCGGCCCGGAACGCGCTGTCGGCGCCCTCGACGTCGCCCAGCCGCCAGCGCGCCGCCCCCAGCATCGCGAGGCCCTCCGGGGATTCGGGGTCCTCGCGCAGCGCGCCCTCGGCGGCCGCGAGCGCGCCGGCGAGGTCGCCGCGCTCGGTGCGCAGCGACGCCAGCATCACCCAGCCCGCGACGTTGGCGGGATCGAGCCGGGTGGCCCGGCCGAGGTGGTCCACCGCGCGGACGAGCGAGGTCGTGTCGAGGTACTTGAGGTAGTCGCGACGCCACATGCGCGCGAGCCCCCAGCGCGCCTCGGCGTCCTCGGGCGCGAGCGCCGTCACCTTCGCGAACCGTTCGCGCGCCATGCGCGTGAAGCCCATCGCCATGTAGGTGCGCGCGAGCAGGAGCTGGTAGTCGGGCCGCGCGGGCGCGAGCTGCACCGCGCGCTCGAGGTCCGCGAGCGCGCTCCGGCGGGCCTCGACGGTGCCGGCGCGCAGCCGCCCGGCCGCGTGCTCGACCAGCCGGGCCGCGTCGGCCTCGCGGCGGGCGCGGCGCTCCGCCGCCGTCTCCGCCCGGGCGGCTGGGGCGGCGGACCCGAGAAAGAGCAGCGCGAGGAGGACGAGGGCGGGGTAGGCTCGGTGCATGCGCTCCGGACGACCGGGGTGACGCGCCCGGGCGGCGGGGCCGGGCGACGGAGCGGCGAGTATCGTCGGGCCCGCGCGCGAGGGTCAATCGCTTCCGTGTGGGACGTCAGTGAAAATGACCCCGGCTAACGCGTCAGTGAAAGTGACCCC
>CAZUEM010000024.1:0-33866 GCA_964619155.1 uncultured bacterium | reverse complement strand
CCCGAAAACGCCGACGGGCGCGCTGGAGGCTTCGTCGCGCGCCCGCCCTGCGTCGAGTCCGGTCCCGGCCGGGGGGGCCGGTCCCGTCCTCACGGCGTCAGTTGGGGATCAGCACGGTGTCGATGACATGGATGACGCCGTTGCGGGCGCGGATGTCGGTCGCGGTGATGCCCGAGTCGTTGACCTTCGGGCCTCCCGAGCTGCTGATCGTGAGCGACTGGCCGTTCACCGTCGGCAGCGACGAGGACGCGAGCACGTCCGCGGCGAGGTACTGGCCGGGCACCACGTGGTAGAGCAGGATCTTCTTGAGCTGCTCGGGGTTCTGCAGCAGGGACTCGACCGTGCCCGGGGGCAGCTTGGCGAACGCGGCGTCCGTGGGCGCGAAGACCGTGAACGGGCCCTTGCCCTGACCCGAGAGCGTGCCGACGAGGCCCGCGGCTTCGAGCGCCGTGACCAGCGTATTGAACGTGCCGGCATCGCGGGCGGTCTGGACGATGTTCTTGGACGGTCCGTAACCCTTGCCGGCGTAGGCATCCTGGGCGAACAGGCCGGCGCCGAGGGCGAGCGCGCAGGCGGCGAGAACGATCCGCGACTTCAGCATGGTGGTGTCTCCTCGGTGTTGCGGTGGTCGCTGGCCCGGGCGTCGCGCCCGGCTCGGGGGCGGCGGTTCCGCCCTTCACGCCGGTTCAGATGAGACGGTATTGAATAGGTTTCGAACTATATTCGCGCCCGCCGGCACCGCCTCCGGCTCGCGTCACGCCTGCGTCATTTGCGGGTACAGACGATGTCCGGGGCCGCGCCAGCCACCTGTTCACTCACGCGATGAACGCCTCTCGCGCGCCTCCCTCGCGCCCCGGCTTGACCGCCCCCGGGCCCTCGGGACTACAGTTCGTCATGTGACGAAATGACCAACGGAGGATCCCGCATGCGCGACTTCGAGCTGGCGATGAAGGCGATCGGCGACCCGACCCGCACCCGCATCCTCAAGCTGCTCGAGGACGGCGGGCTGTGCGTCTGCCAGGTGCAGGCGGTGCTCGGCCTCGCCCCGTCCACGGTGTCCAAGCACCTCACGGTGCTCAAGCTCGCCGGACTCGTCGAGGACCGGCGCGACGGCAAGTGGATCGAATACGCTCTCGCGCGCGAATCCCGCAACCCGCACGCGCGGCCCGTGCTCGAGATGCTGGCGGGCGCGCTGCGGGACGACCCGGCGGTGGCCGTCGACCGCCGCCGCCTGCGCGAGGTGAAGGCCATCCCGCTCGCGGAACTCTGCGCCCTCCCGGCCGCGCGCCTGCCGATGCCGGCCCGCTCCGCGCGCCATCGCCGCTCGCGAAAGGAGCGCGTCCGTGGCTGACGCCCGCGTCCCCCCGGCGGCCCCGAAGCGGCTCAACCCCTTCGAGCGTTACCTGACCGTGTGGGTGGCGCTCTGCATGGTGGCGGGCGTGATGCTCGGCAAGCTCGCCCCGGGCGTCACGTCGGCCCTGCGCGGGCTCGAGTTCGGCGCCGGCAGTCAGATCAACCTGCCGATCGCGGTGCTGATCTGGCTGATGATCTACCCGATGATGCTCAAGGTGGACTTCACGAGCATCCTGGGCGTGCGCCGGCGCCCGGCCGGCATCCTCGTGACCCTGTTCGTGAACTGGCTCGTCAAGCCGTTCTCGATGGCGCTCATCGCCTGGCTGTTCTTCCAGCACCTGTTCCGGCCGTGGATCGGCCCGGAGCTGGCCGACCAGTACGTCGCCGGCGCCATCATCCTCGCGGCCGCGCCGTGCACGGCCATGGTATTCGTGTGGTCGTACCTGACCGACGGCGACCCAGCCTACACGCTGGTGCAGGTCTCGGTGAACGACCTGATCATGCTGGTGCTGTTCGCGCCGATCGTCTCGCTGCTGGTGGCGGGCGCGAGCGCGCTCACCGTGCCGTTCCAGGTGCTGCTCTACAGCGTCGTGGCATTCATCGTCATCCCGCTGGCGCTCGGCAGCCTGAGCCGCATCGTACTGCTGCGCACGAAGGGCCGCGCCTGGTTCGAGCAGGTGTTCCTGCCGTTCTTCCACCCGATCACCACGCTGGCGCTGCTCGCGACGCTGGTGCTGATCTTCGCCTTCCAGGCGGACAACATCACCGGCCGCTGGTTCCACGTGCTGCTCATCGCGGTGCCGATCCTGATCCAGGTCTACTTCAACTCGGCGCTCGCGTACGGGCTGATGAAGTGGTTCCGCGTGCCGCACTCGGTCGCCGCGCCGGGGGCGCTGATCGGCGCGAGCAACTTCTTCGAGCTGGCGGTCGCGGTCGCGATCACGCTGTTCGGGCCGGGCTCGGGGGCGGCGCTCGCGACCGTGGTGGGCGTGCTCGTCGAGGTGCCCGTGATGCTGTCGGTGTGCTCGTTCTGCAACCGCACGCGCCACTGGTTCCCGGCGGCGGCCGGGCCGTCCCCGGCCGGCTGACCGCCGGTGCGGCGCGCGAGACGGCCGGCGGGATCGCTCCCGCCGGCCGTTTCGCACCTGCGCCGCGCGGTGCGCGGCGACGCCGCCCCCCCCGCTACGGCCGCCCCGCGGCCTTCTTCGCCGCCGCGCCGATGGTCTCGTCGAGGAACTGCATGGCGCGCTCGTTGAAGTAGATGCGGTTGTCGAGCTTCGCGAACCCGTGGCCCTCGTCGGGAGCGACGAACATGCGCACCGACTGCTTGCGGTCCTTGAGCGCCACCGCGAGCTGCATCGCCTCCTCGACGGGCACGCGCGGGTCGTTGAACCCGTGCGCGATGAAGAACGGCACGTTCATCTTGTCCGCCTTGTGGATGGACGACACCGACTTGAGGAACTCGGTGTCCGTGAGCGGGCCGTACTCGACCTCGCGCAGCTTTCGGCGGTAGCCGCTGGTCTTCTCGAGGAACGTCTGCAGGTTGACGATGCCGACGACGTTCACCGCCGCGCCGAACAGCCGCTCCTTGCGCTGCCCGGCGTCCACGCGCTCCTGGTCCTCAACGATGCAGGCGACCGACATGAAGCCGCCGTACGAGCCGCCGTAGGTGGCGATGGCGCCGGGCATCGCGTAGCCCTCCTTCACCAGCCACTCGGCGGCATCCACGCCGTCGCGCACGCTGTCCCAGCGCTTCTTGTAGTCGTCGAGCATGTGGAACTCGCGGCCGTAGCCCGTGCTGCCGCGCACGTTGGGCATCAGCAGGCCGTAGCCGCGCGCGACGACGTACTGCAGAGCGGCGCTGAAGCTCGGGCGGTTCTGGCTCTCGGGGCCGCCGTGGTAGTAGACGACGAACGGCACCGGCTTGCCCTTCTCGAACCCGGCGGGCAGGTACATGAACGCGGGGATCGAACGGCCGTCGAACGCCGGGTAGCGCACCAGCTCGGGGAGCCGCATCGCGGACAGGTCCACGCCGGCGTTGTCCGTCCAGGTCACCTGCTTCGTGACCGGCTTGCCGCCGGGCTGGAACGTCGTCAGGTAGGCCTGCCCGGCGTTGCGCGCGTTCGAGAGCGACCAGACGATCGTCGAGCCGCGGAACTCGCTGCCACCGACCACGCCCTTCTCGGGCACCGGCGACTCCATCGGCTTGAAGCCCGGCACGGTGAAGAAGTGCGGCACGGCGTAGCCGTCCTCGTTCGCGATCACCACCATCATGTCGCGGCGGTCGTTGATGCCGGCCCCGTCCAGCTCGTACTTCGAGAGCGCGGGCAGCGGCTCGCTCACCTTGCCGGACTTGAGGTCGCGCAGGTAGACGCGCTGCATGCCGCCGGTCATGTCGGAGGTGAGCAGCACCGCCTTCTCGCCGGGCACGTAGCCGACGACGTCGTTCGCGGCCGTGCCGCCCTTGGGCGCCAGCGTCAGTTCCTGCTTCGCGCCGGACTTCAGGTCCAGCTCCCAGACGTTCGTGGCCGAGGCCGAGAGGTACTGCTGCAGCAGCACCCGCGCGCCGTCCTTCGTCACCCCCGAGACGCGCCAGGCGCCGGGCTCGCCCCAGATCTTGGTCGCCTTGGCGGACGCGAAGTCGTAGCGGTAGAGGTAGAAGTCGTTCGGGCTCTCGTCGTTCGCCGAGTAGAAGAACCCGGAGTTGTCGTCGAGCCAGGCGTTGACGGCGGCCTGCACGCGCGGGTTCGCGAGCACCGGCGTGAGCGGCGCGATGCCGGGCGCCATCGGGTCGATGAGCGAGAGCTGCGTGTTCTCGTTGCCGCCGCGCGCGTGCGACACGATGCAGCGCCCGCCGTCGGGCGAGAGCGAGAAGCCCGAGACGCCGTCGGGGAAGTTCGTGAGCTGCGTGCGCGTGACGTTGCCGGGCGCGTACGAGGCGTCCGGGCCCGGGTTCTTCGGCGTGACCCGGTAGAGCTGCCAGACCCCGTCGGGCCAGTCGCGCTGCAGGAGCGAGCCGTCCGGCAGCAGCACGGGCACGCCGGGCGTGCGGATCTTGAGGAACTGCGTGATCGACGGCATGTCGGGGCCGGCCGTGACGGGCGCGGGCGCCCACGCGCCGAAGGCGAACGAGGCGAGCAGGAGGAATGCGAGGAACCGACGCATGGGGTCTCCGGAGTTCGGGGACGGCTGAGGGGAAGCGGGAACCGGCGCCACGCTAGCACCGCGCGGGGGGCCCGGCAGGTGCGCCGGTCGCGCGTTCGGCCGCGCTCGTGGTCCGCGCGGGGGACGGCGGCGCCGCGGGCCGGGGCGGGGCGCGCTCCCCGCGCGGGAGCGTGGCCCGCGGGGGCCGCGTCCCGGCCGCGCGCCGAAGACACGAACACGGCCGCCGGAGTGCTTCCCGACGGCCGCGTCGCGATCGCGGCGTCCGCCCCCCCGGCGTCCGCCGCACCTGCACACGTGTTCCGCGCCCGGGACCGCCGCGCGAGTCGCCGGCCCGGGCGGGGTGCTATTTCAAGTGCGTCGCACGCGCGGTGAGCGAGCGGCCGGCATGGACGAGCCGCACGAACAGGATCCCCGGCGGCTGCGCGCGCAGTTCGTCGAGCGCGACGCGGTGCGTGCCGGGGCCCCGGGCGCCCACGTCGCGCCTCGCCACCAGCCGGCCCGCGACGTCGAGCACCTCGAGCCGCGCGGGAGCCGCGTCGGGCAGCGAGAACTCGATCGCCGTTCCGGGCCGCGCCGGGTTGGCGACGAAGCCGCGCAGCGCGAACGCCGTGATGGCGCCCGGCGCCGAGGCCGTGGGCCGGACCGCGCGCGTGTACGTGAAGCCGCCGCCTCCCGCCACGCCCGTCCAGGAGTCGAAGCGGATGTCGAGGTAGATGTCCTCGGCGATCAGGTGCACGACGGCGTCCGAGCCGACCGTTCCGGGCGGGTTGTTCGCCGCCCACTGCACCCAGGGCAGGAACGAGAGGCTGGCGTGGTCGGCGGCGTTGCCGGTGGCCCACTCGGTGCCGGCGGGGCTGCCGGGGACGTAGCCGCTCTCCTGGGCGATGTTGAAGATGCCCTGGGAACTCTTGCGCGTGATCCAGACCTGGTCGGTGATCCGGTCCTGGTTCTCCGCGAGCGTCCAGTCGGCGCCGTCGGGCTTGGTGAAGACGTGCGTGCGGCCGGACCAGACTTCGAGCGCGGGCGCGGGTGCGGGCGCCGCGGCCAGCAGGCCGGCGGCCAGCGCGCAGGCCACGAGCGGCCGGGCGGTGAAGTGACGGCGCATGGCGAACCCTCCGGGGCAGGCGGAGCGAGGCGGCGGACACCACTGGGGTGGGCCTCGGATGAGCCGCTCCCGGGGCGGGGTTCGAGAATTGTGTGTTGTGACAGAAACATCGGCCCGGGAGGCTGAACCGTGGCCAGCAGGGCTAAACCGGCCCCGCCGCACCTCTAGACTTCGAACGCCTCCGCCCGCCACTCGAGGCCCAGCTCGCTCGGCGGCCCCATGTAGCCGAGCAGGGCGCTCGCCGCGACGACGCTCGGGCTGGCGAGATAGCCCTCGCCGCCCAGGCCCATCCGGTTCGTCCAGTTGCGGTTGAAGCTCGTGATCGCGCGCTGGCCCTTCGTGAGCGCGTCGGGGCCCTGGCCGAAGCAGGGCCCGCACCACGACTGGCGGATCTGCCCGCCGAGCGAGCGGAACACCTCGGCGATGGACTCGCCGCCCAGCCGCGGGTCGCCCGCCTCGATGCGCTGCTTCACGCCGCCCGAGCCGGGGAAGATCACGAACTCGGTCGCCGCCTTCGTCGCGCCCGCCGCGCGCGCGGCGCGCAGCACGAGCGCCGCCGACAGCAGGTCGTCGTAGCCGCCGTTCGTGCACGACCCGATCATCGCCTTGTCGAACGTGAGGCGCTCCTTCGCGACCTCCTCGGCCGGGAATGCGTTCCCGGGGCTGAACGGCTTGGCGATCATCGGGCGCACGTCGCTCATGTCGAGCGCCTCGTCGATCTCCCAGGCCACGTCCGCGCCCGGGGCGATCGCGGGATACGGCAGGTCCTTCATGCCCTTCGCGGCGAACCACGCGACCGTGATCTCGTCGGGCGCGAAGATGCCGTTCCAGCTCTCGGCCTCGGCCATCATGTTGCAGATGGTGTTGCGGAACGCGACCGGGAGCTGCCTGCCCTCGTCCACGAACTCGACGCTCATGCCCTGCGACTGCTTCGCGCCCCAGCGGCGCAGCAGTTCGAGCACGAGGTCCTTGCCGCTCACCCACGGGTTGAGCTTGCCGCGGAACGTGACGCGCCGAGGCTTCGCGACGGTCGTGTAGATGTAGCCGGTGCTCCAGCCGAAGCCGAGCGTCGTCGAGCCGACGCCGATGCCGATCGCGCCGTACGCGCCGTAGGCGCGCGAGTGCGAGTCGGCGCCCGGGATCATCATGCCCGGGTGCACGAGGCCCTGCTCGGGGAAGTAGAAGTGGAAGATCCCGTCGCCCGGCGTCGCGTAGTACGGCTTCTCGATGCCGTGCTTCGCGGCGAACGCGCGGCCGATGGACGTCTGCCGGTCGTCCGACTCGACGCCGGTGAAGACGAAGTGGTCGTTCGCGATCGCGAGCTGGCGCGGCCAGATGGCCTCGCCGCCGGTGACCTGGTTGAACGTGTGGATCGCGAACGGCGCGGTGCCGTCCGAGGCCGGCAGCAGGTCGGCGTACACGCGGATCGTCTGGCCGGGCTTCACGACCGCGTCCTTGTCCACGCGGTGCGCCCACAGGATCTGCTCGGTCGTGGTGAGCCCGCGCGCGGTCGCGGCGTCGGGCCAGGCGATCACGGGCTTCGTCTCGACGCTGCGCCGGAACTCGCGGCGGCCGACGGCGAAGATGCCGCCCGAGCGACGGATCTCCTCCTCCTTCGGGCTGAGCGGCACCGGCACGTAGTCGCGGCCCTGCGTCACGTTGCGCAGCGCGCGCGTGTCGGGGTCGAACTCGAACTCGTCGCCGTCCCGCGCGTCGGCCACCGCGTCGGGGGCCTGCACGACGTGCAGCCCGAGGTTGAAGGCGTTGCGCCGGAAGATGTCGCCCATGTTGTTCCCGCACACCACGACCAGCTCGAGCCCGGCCTCCTCGGCGACGCCCTTGAGGCCGGCGGGGCTCATCTCGCGCGAGGAACCGATCGCGAAGCGGTCGCCCGCGACGACGAACGTCTGGCCGGCGTGCACGCGGGCGCGGAAGTCGGGCATCAGGTAGCGGAACGACCCGGCCTTCCAGCGCTCGTCGAGCGTCTCGAGCGATTCGCTGACGCAGTCGGCGGCCGGCGTGATCTGGTCGGTGTCGATCGCGTCGAGCTTCCGGCCCGGGACCTTCGGGTCCCAGAAGACCAGCGCCCGGCCGCGGAGCTTCTTCGCGCCGGCGTAGGCGTCGCTCCCGGCGGCGGCGGCGGGCAGCGAGTCGGCGGTGACCCCCGGCTTGAGGCGCGCGGGCTGGAGCGTGTGCATGGGCGGAACCCTCTCGGGATCGGGGCGTTGGGCGGGGCCGGAAAGCGGCGCGCAGCCTAGCCGGGCGCGCCGACCGGAGGCAACCGCGTCCGGACCGCCCGCGAAACGGCCTGAAACAGGGCTGAAGCCGTCCGGGAAACCGGACGAAAACGAAGGCGGACGACGGGTCCCTCCCGAGCCGCCATCGGGCGCCCGCGAGGGCACCGTCGCGAACCGCCGCTCCGGCGCATTCCGGCGTCCCCCCGCCGACCGGCCGCCGGCGCGGGCAAAGCGGAGACGTCTTCCATGGCGACACGGTCCGGAGTGGGGCACAGCAACTCGCGCGACGCGCGCGTCGCGGGCCGTGAGGCGGCGGGTCGTGCGTGCGCCCACCTCGAGGGGCGCGAGGCGGCGTTCTGCCTCGTGTTCTCCGGCTCGGCGCACCCGGCCCCGGCGCTGCTCGAAGGCGTGCGCGAGGTCGTCGGCCCGGCGGCGCTCTCGGGCTGCACGGGCGAGGGCGTCATCGCGGGCGGGCGCTCCGACGAGAGCGCGCACGCCGTCGCGGTGATGGCGATCGCCTCGGACGCGCTGTCGTTCGAGCCGCTGCTCGTGCGCGACTACTCGGCGGATCCGGCCGCGGCCGGCGCGGCGCTCGGGCGGCAGGTCCGCGAGCGCGAGCGCGGCGACGAACTGGGACTGCTGGTCTTCCCCGACGGGCTGCTCGGCAACTGCACCGAGATGCTGGCGGCGCTCGATCGCGAGCGCCCCGCGGGACTCACCGTGGTGGGCGGCGCGGCGGGCGACGCGCTGCAGTTCCGCCAGACGCACCAGTTCCACGGCGACGCGGTCGCGAGCGACGCGATCGCCGCGGTGCTCGTGCGCGGGCGCGGCGCGCTCGAGGTGTCGGTGAGCCACGGCTGCGCGCCGATCGGGATCGAGCGCACGATCACGCGCGTGGACGGCCCGTGGGTGCGCGAGATCGACGGCCAGCCGGCCTGGGAGGTGTTCCGCCAGTACCTGGACGGCGTGCCCGAGGAGTTCACCACCGCGGGCGCGATGCACCTGTCCGTCGGCGAGCTGCGCCGCGACGCTCCCGCGGGGACCGAGGAGTCGCTCATCATCCGCACGCCGCTCGGCTTCGACCGGGCCTCGGGGGGACTGCTCTTCCCGGGCGGCGGGCTCTCCGCCGGCGACCGCATCCGCCTCACGCGCCGCGATCCCGAGCAGGTGCGCGACGCCGCGCGCGCGGCGGCCGCGGCGCTGGCCGGACGGCGGCCCGGCCTCCGCCCGGCGCTCGTGCTGCAGCTCGACTGCGCCGGCCGCGGCCGCCAGATGTTCGGGTCGCGCACCGCCGAGCACATCGTCGAACCGTTGCAGGCCGAGCTCGGGCGTGAGACGCCGTGGATCGGGTTCCACACCTACGGGGAGATCGCGCCCGTCGCGGGCGAGACCAACTACCACAACTTCACCGTCGCGCTCTGCGCGCTTTACGAGCGGGCGGCCTGACCGATGATCCCCGAGCACGAACCCACCGAGATCGAGCGGCTGCGCGCCGAGAACCGCGCGCTGGACGAGCAGGTCAAGCTGCTCGTGCAGACCGAGCAGCGCCTCTACCGCTCGCAGGGCGAGGTGGACGCGCAGCTCGAGCGGCTGCGCCAGCTCGAGGCCTTCGCGCTCGGGACCACGAGCGCAGAACCGCTCGACGTGGTGGTGCGGCGTGCCGCCGGCGTGCTCGTCGAGACGTTCGACCTCGACTGGGGCGGGGCGATCGCATTCGGGGAGGACGCCGGCGCCGTGCTGCTGACGGCGCCCCCGGACGGCGGCGGCGCCCCGGCGCCGCTCGCGCTCCCGGAGCCCGCCGCCGCCTGGCTGAACGGCCTGCCGCAGCCCGAGTGCCTCGATCTGCACGGGGCGGCCGCGCCCGGGCCGGCGCTCGCGCTGCTGGGCGCGCTCGCCCCGGAGGCCGCCGGCCGCGTCGCGGCCGAGGGCGGCGTGCTGGTCGTCGCTCCCGTCAAGGACCTCGGCCACGGACGCCGCGGCGCGCTCGTCGCGTTCGCGGCCGGGCGCTGCGCGCAGCCGGGCGACGCGCCGGATTCGGCGGAGCGCCGGCGGCCGTTCCTGCTGCTGCTCGCCCGGCACCTCGAGCACGCGATCCACGACTCCGAGCTGACCGAGAGCCTGCGCGAGCACCGCGACCGGCTCGCGCGCAGCCTCGAGACCCTCGAGGCCACGCAGCAGCAACTCCTGCGCTCGCAGAAGATGGAGGCCATCGGCCGGCTGGCCGGGGGCGTCGCGCACGACTTCAACAACCTGCTCACCGTGATCCTCGGTTACGCGGGCGCGCTCGCCGCGTCGCCCTCGATGGGCCCGCTGCAGCAGGAGAACGTCCGCCGCGTCACCGAGGCGGCGCGCAAGGCGGCCGACATCACGAGCCAGCTGCTCGCGCTCGGGCGGCGGCAGATCCGGCGCCTCGAGGACCTCGACCTGAGCTCGCACGCCGCGCGCACCGCCGACCTGCTCGCGCGGCTCGTGGGCGAGGACGTCACGGTCGAGCTCGAGCTGGACCGCACGCTGCCGCCCATCCGCGCCGACCGCGCGCAGGTCGAGCAGGCTCTGCTCAACCTCGTCGTCAACGCGCGCGAGGCGATGCCGCGCGGCGGGCGGCTGCGGATCGTCACCCGCCGCGCGACGCAGGCGGACGCGGCGCGCTGCGGCGACGGCATGGACCCGGGGCGGTTCGCGGCCCTCGAGGTGCGCGACGACGGCGCCGGCATGGACGCGGCGACGCGGGCGCGCGTGTTCGAGCCGTTCTTCGGCACCCCGGAAGGGGGCGACGGCGGCGGGCTGGGGCTCGCGGTGGTCTACGGCGTCGTCACGCAGAGCGACGGCCACGTCTACGTGGACAGCGAGCCGGGCCGGGGCACGTGCTTCACGCTGCTGCTGCCCTACGCGGCCGCCACCCACGCGAACGCGTCCGGCGCGGAAGCGCGCGCCGCGGAGCCCGGCGGCGGAGCGGCCCCCGCGACCGTGCTGCTGGTCGAGGACGAGCTGGCGCTGCGCGAGGTGCTGGGCCAGGCGCTGCGGCGCGCCGGCTTCACCGTGCGGGAGGCCGCCGACGGCGTCGAGGCGCTGCAGGCGCTCCGGCGGCTGCGGCACGCGCCCGACCTCGTGCTCACGGACGTGCGCATGCCGCGCCTGGGCGGCGTCGAGCTGGCCCGGGAACTGGCGCGCCTCCATCCGGAGATGCCGGTCGCGCTCATGTCGGGGTACTCGCAGGAGTCGCCGGTCGAGACCGGCGGGCCCGGGCACGCGTTCCTCGCCAAGCCGTTCACGCCGCAGCAGCTCGTGGCGTTCGTCGGCGCGCGGCTCGTCGCGCGGGGCGCGGCCGCGCCCCCCGATCGCCGGGCGGCCTGAGGCGCCCGGCGCGGCTCAGGCGGCGCGCCGGACCGCGCCGTCCCCGCGCAGCTCGACGTCGAGCACCGCGTCCTTGCGCAGCAGCACCGTGCCCTGCGGCGTGCGCAGCGGGAAGAAGTCGTCCGCCGCGTTGAGGAAGTCCGAGACGCGATTGCGTTCGTGGGGCATCTCGAACGCCAGTTCGCCCTCGAACACGCTCCCGCCGTGCATGCGGACGAGCACGTGTTCCTCGCGCGTGGGCAGGAAGTGCGGCGGCCGCACGAGGCGCGGGGGCACCTCGGGGACGGCGAGCACCCAGTTCACCTGGGAGCGCACGACCATCAGCATCGCCTCGTCCCCGGCGCGCTCGAACGGCAGCACGCGGACGCGGTCGTTGAGGCGGTCGAGCACGGACTCGGGCCCCTCGCGCGACTCTGAACACGAGGCGACGAACAGGTTGCCGCTCACCGGCGCGCAGCCGGCCAGGCACAGGCGAACCGGCACCCGCAGCTTTTCGACGTCGTTCACCATCCGCCGGGCCTCCGCTTCCCGTCCCCCCGTTTTCGGCCGGCGGGCGCCGCGAAATGAGCCCCGCTCGGGCCTGAAGCGCCGGCGGGAAACGGCCGAAAACGATGGGGCAGCGGCACCTCGGAACCGCGACGCGATCGCGCGCGCCCTCCGGGACCGCCCCGGAGGATTCGTGGCCCGCATCGACGCCATCCTGAAGCTCGTCAAGGAGCAGGGAGCCTCGGACCTGCACATGACCACCGGTTCGCCCCCGATGGTGCGGATCAACGGCGACCTCGTGCCGATCCCCTACGAGCCGCTGACGCGCGAGATGAGCGAGGCGCTGCTGTTCGAGATCATGGATCCGGCGGTCCGCGCCCGCTACGACGCGGACCGCGACGTGGACTTCTCGTACGAGGTGCCCGGCGTCGTGCGGGCGCGCTGCAACCTCTACGAGCAGAGCAAGGGCCCCGCCGGCGCGTTCCGCATGCTGCCGAGCCAGATCCTGACGATGGAGCAGCTCGGCCTGCCGCCGTTCCTCACCCGGCTGACCGAAATGCCCCGCGGCCTCGTGGTCGTCACCGGCCCGCCCGGCACGGGCAAGTCGAGCACGCTGGCCGCGCTCATCGACCACATCAACCGCACGCGCCGCCGCCACATCCTCACCATCGAGGACCCGATCGAGTACCGGCACGCCAACCAGCAGTGCCTGGTCACGCAGCGCGAGGTCGGCCGCAACACGCCGAGCTTCGCCCGCGCGCTGCACGGCGCGCTGCGCGAGGACCCGGACGTGATCATGGTCGGCGAGATGCGGGACGTCGAGACCATGGCGCTGGCCATGACGGCCGCCGCGACCGGGCAGCTCGTGTTCGCGACGCTGCACACCATGAGCGCGACGCAGACCGTGGACCGCATCCTCGATTCCTTCGAGGGCGAGCGCCAGGCGCAGGCGAGGCTGATGCTCTCGGAATCGCTCAAGGGTGTGCTCGCGCAGCGGCTCCTGCGCCGCGCCGACGGCGCCGGGCGCGCGCTCGCGCTCGAGGTGCTGATCGGCACCCCGGCCGTCGCGGCGCTCATCCGCGAGAAGAAGACCTTCCAGCTGCAGAGCGTGATCCAGACGGGCCGCAAGGAAGGCATGCAGTGCATGGACGACGCCGTGCTGCAGCTGGTCCGCGACGGCATCGTGACCCCGCAGGACGCGCTCGCCCACGTGTCGAGCAAGGACCTGCTGCCCTCGCTCGAGCGCGCGGCCCCGCCGCCGCGCGCGCAGGCGGCCTGATGTCCGCGGCGCCCGTGCTGAGCGGCGAGATCGGCCTGCTGAGCCTGTTCGACCTCGGGCAGCTCCTGCAGCTGAACGGCGCCACGGGCGAGCTGTGCGTGACGCGCGAGGGACGCCGCGGCTACCTGTACTTCGACCGCGGCCAGATCGTGAACGCCGTGGACGACGAGTACCACGAGGGGGCCGGGGCCGCGTACCGGGTCTTCACGTGGAAGTCGGGCGCGTTCGAGTTCCATGCGCGCCCGGCCACCGGCGCGCGAACCGTGCAGGAGCCCACCGAGGCGCTGATGCTCGAGGCCGCCCGGCGCATGGACGAGCAGGGCGCGGGCGACTCGGCCGAGGCCGAGAGGCTCCAGCAGCGCGCGGGCGCGTTCGACGACCTGCGCGAGGCGTTCCACTCGGTGGCGCTCGCGACCGAAAGCCCGCCCGCTCCCGCGGGCGCGGCCGCCTCGCCGCTCGACGCCCTCGAGGGCCCGGACGACGCGCTGCTGCTGCGGCCCGGCGAACGGGCGCGCGTCCGCACGCGCGGCGCGTGGCGGCACGCGGGCGACGAGCCGCTCGACGCGGAGTCCTACGAGCGCTGGCGGGCGCGGCTGCTCGCGGGTTCCGCGGCCCCCGCCGCGCCGGCGGGCGCGGCGCGGTTCACGGGCGAGGACGGCCGCCGGTACGCCGTCACGCCGCTCGCGGGCGGCGACGGCTCGTTGTGGGTCACGCTCGACGGCCTGCCGCCCCCCGACCTCGCGGGCCTGCCCGGCGGCGAGGTGCTCGCGCTGCAGTTCGCCGGTCTCACCGGGCTGCTGGTCGTCGGCGCGCCCGATCCGCCCGCCGCGGACCGCTTCTTCCACGCCTGCGTCGCGAGGCTCGCCGCCGCGCGCGCCGATACGCTGCTGCTGGTCGCCGCCCCGGGGCGCTGGGCGCACGCCGACGGCGGCGGCGCTCTCGTCACCGCGGGCGCCGACGAGGCGGCCCGGGCGCTCGGGGCGTGCGCGCCCGGCTGCGCCGCCTACGACGCCGCGCACGCGTCGCTCTCCCCCGCCGCGCTCGGCACGGCGTCGCTCGTCGTGGCGGCCGTCGTCGCGCCCGATCCGGCCGCCGCGTTCGCCGCCTGGTGCGCGCGCGCCGGCCGCGTGCCGGGCGACGGGATCGAGTCGCTGCTCGAGCCCCTCGGCGCCACGGTCGCCTTCGCTTCCTCCGCACGGCCGGACGCGCGGCTCGTGCTCTCACCCGTCGAAGCCGCCCCGCGCCGCAAGCGGGCGGCCTGACCCCGAACCGGAGGCCGTCATGCCCCTGTGGGCCATCGTCGCATTCGTCGTCTTCGACATCCTCGTCACGCTGATCGTGCTGCGCGCGGTGCTCGCGAGGCGCGGCGGGCTCTCGAAGGTGCTGGGCGTAGACCTGAAGCAGCTGCTCGAGATGTCGCACGAGATGGAGCGCGAGGCCGAGGAGCACCTGCGCGCGAACTGGAGCGGCGACCCGGCGACGCTGTCCGTTCCGCTCGCGTCGCTGCTCGACCGCTTCGAGGCGCGCTGCCGCGAGCGGAACGTGGCGGTCTCGCGCGAGGCCCTGAAGCCCATGCTCGCCCGGCTGGTGCTCGCGAAGAAGCTCGCGAAGAGCGGCGAGGTGAACGAGGCGATGAAGCAGGTGGCGTGACGCCCCCCCCGGGCACGACGCGGCCCGCGCGGGTCCTGCCCGCGCGGGCCGCTCGCTTCCCCGGCCGGCGCCTACGGCTTCGCGCTCGCCATCTCCATGCCCTTCAGCATCGCGAACATGTAGTCGCGGGTGCTGCTGTCCTGCACGGCGATGCCCATCACCATCTCGAGCGCCTGCTTGTTGGTGCCGATCCGGACCAGCACCTGCTTGGCGACGTCGTCGTTCTTGAGGAGCTGGTCCACGGCGGCGATGCGCGTCGAGTCGGCCGACATCACCTTGTCGAGCACCTGCGTCGTGAGGTCCTTGTTCGTGACGATGGCGTCGAACACCTGCGTGCGCAGCTGCTCGTTCGTGGCGATCTGCTTCGCCACGTCCACGCTGCAGCCCGCCGCCGCGAGGGCCAGCGCCGCCACCGCCATCACCACGATCCGTGCGCGCTTCATGAACGTTCTCCTTCCGTTCGGGGTCGTCCGTGCCTACACGCCCGGCGGCCGCTTCGCGTGCCAGTCCGTGCGCTGCTGGTAGAGGGCGCCGATCGACGCGAGCCGGCGCTCCGAGAACGCGGGCCCGAGGAACGCGATCGACGTGGGCAGGCCATTCTCGCCGAAGCCGCAGGGCATCGCGAGCGCGGGCAGGCCCGTGAGGTTGCCGGCCGGAATCACCGGCGGCCCGCCGCTGATCCCGGGGTAGACCTCCTCGAACTTCCGGTCCGCCGGGTACGAGACGGTCGCGCGCCCGGGCGTCGCCACGACGTCGTACGCGGCGAACAGCTTCGTCATGGCCGCGCGCATGGGACGGCGCAGGCGCATCGCCTGCAGGTAGTCCACCGCGGGGGTGAGCAGCGCCGAGTAACCGCCGGTGTGGTCGGCCGGGCAGCGGAGCTTCGCCACCTCGCCCGATTCGAGCAGCTCGCGGAACGCCGCCGCGCCCTCGACGCCGACGATCGTGCCGACCGCGGGGCCCCACGGCAGGTCGGGCCACTCGACGTCGCGCGTCACCTCGAACGCGTCCGCCATCGCCCCGAGCGCGGCCTCGAAGTTCTCGCGCACGGCCGGCTGCACCTTCTCGACGCAGCCCTTCGGCACCGCGACCTTCCACTTCCCCGCCGGCTTCGCGGGCGCCGCGCCCCAGGCGAACGTCCTGCCCGTGCAGGTCTCGTCGAGCGGGTCGGGACCGGCCATCGCGGCCAGCACGAGCGCCGCGTCGTCGGCGGTGCGCGCCATCGGCCCGAGCTTGTCGAGCGTCCAGCAGAGCGCCATCGCGCCGTGGCGGCTGACGAGGCCGTACGTCGGGCGGAAGCCGGTGACGCCGCAGAAGGCGGCCGGGGTGAGGATCGAGCCCGAAGTCTCCGACCCGATCGCGAAGGGCACGAGCCCCGCGGCCACCGCGGCGCCGGGGCCGCTCGAGGAGCCGCCGCTCCAGAACGCGGTGTTCCAGGGCGTCAGGCCGGGCCCGGTGAACGAGGCGTCGGCGTGGTTGTAGCCCATGCCCCCGGCGAGCTCGACCATCGCGAGCTTGGCGACCAGCACCGCGCCCGCCTCGCGCAGCTTCGTCACCGCGGTGGCGTCGAAGTCGAACACCTGGTGGCGGTAGGGCTCGGCGCCCCAGGTCGTCGGCACCCCCTTCGTCGCGAGCAGGTCCTTCACGCCGTAGGGAATGCCGTGCAGCGGCCCGCGCGCCCTGCCCGCGCCGAGCTCGGCGTCGGCGCGGCGCGCCTCGGCGAGGGCGCCGTCCTTCATCAGCGTGACGACCGCGTTGTACTTCGGGCCCAGCGTCTCGAGTCGCGAAAGGCTCGCCTCGGCGAGCTGGACGGAGGTGACCTCGCGCGCGCGCAGCATCGCCCCGAGGCGGCGGACCGGCGTGAACATCAGGTCGGCGTGGGTCATGGCGTCCTCGCGTTCCGCTTCGGGCCCGCCGCACCCGGCGCCGCGGGCGCCGGCATCGCGAAATAGGCGAAGTCCGGCTCGTCGCCGTTCGCGAGCTTCACGGCCGCCATGCGCTTCGCCGAGGCGAGGTCGTAGTCGAAGTCCTTCGCCACCGCCTCCCACTGCCCGGGCGTCAGGCGGTCCTTGCCGAGCCGCTGCTGCAGCAGCGCGGTCCAGGCGCGCGCGGCCTCGGACGGGCCTTCCGCCGCCGGCGCGGGCGGCGCGGCGGGCGGCGCGGGCGAGGGCGAAGGCGTGGCGGACTGCGCGAATGCGGCGCCGGGCAGCGCGCCGGCGATGCCCGCGGCGGCGGCGAGCCGCAGGAACTCGCGGCGGCTCGGGCCAGGCGGGCGGCTGGACTCGTTCATGGTCGCTCCTCCGGGAAACGGTGTCGGCTCGCGTCGGCGCGGGCCAGCCTAGGCCGTCGCGCATCGGCTGTCGAAGCGGAACTCGCGAGGCGGGCCGGGCGCGGGACCGGGCGCGCCCGCACGCGTGACGGGAGCCGACCTTCGCCGCGCCCGGCGCGCCCGGTCAGCGGTACTCGAAGAGCACGAACCCGTCGTGCCCGCGTCCCGGGCCGGCGAGGTAGTCGCTCCACGGCAGCGTCACCACGCGTCCGGTGGCGCTCGAGGCGTGAAGCAACGTGCGGCCCCGCCAGAGCAGGGACTCGTGCACGACGTCGAGCCCGTCGGCGAGCGCGCCGCGCCGCACGAACGCGACCCCCACCGCCTCGGGCAGGCGGCCACGGTCGAACCACGCCGGGAAGTCCGGGCCGTGCGCGCGCGGGAGCCACTCGACCTCGCGCGTGCGCGTCCACTCGATCGGGATCCAGCGGCCGACGCCGGCGCGGCGGTTCAGCCGCACGCGCGTGGTGCGGACCGCGGCGCCCGCCACCGCGCGCGTGACGTCGCGCCAGTACGCGCTCGAGTCGAGCCGGTCGGTCGTGAAGTGAAAGCGCGTCTCGTACGAGACGCGCCCGCCGCGATACTGCGCCAGCGCCATGGCGGCGCGTTCCCCTCCCGCGTCGTGGACGTGCGCGAGCGCGGCCGACACCAGGTTCAGCACCGCGCAGTCGGTGGAATCGAAGCGCACGAGCGGATCGGGATCGGGCGGCCGCTCCTCGCCGAGCGCCCCCACCCGGTAGGGCGCGCCCACCTGAAGGAACGCCCACGCGGCGACGCGCCGCGGCACCGGCCACGCCGCGATGAGCGTGGCCAGCTCGAGCCGCCGCGCCGGATCGAGCGCCGCGAGGCGCGGCAGCGTGGTGTCCGCGAGCGCCTGCGGGTCGCCTCGCTCGATCGCCCGGACCAGCGCCGGATCGAGCGGAGTCGCCGGGGCCGAGGATGCGCCCGCGCACGACACCCACGCCGGCGACAGGGCGAGCACGAGGAGCGGCACGAGGAGCACGGAACCGCGCGATCGCGAGGGCATTCGGCTGTCTCCCTGAACCGGGCCGGCGGCGCCCGGAGGTCGTGGTTCGTCTGCTCGTGCCGGGTTATGAGCCGCCCGACGGCGGGAAGGTACGTACGCGAGGCGCGCGGGGTCCCTTCGCAACCCGCGCGAACGGATGGTAGCGTGCGTCCGGCCTGCTGGCCGGCGCTGCAGCGTGTGCCGCGGATGCGACAGGGTCGTGGGCCGGCGCGAGGCCGGGCGCTCCGTTCGAGCCGGTCGAATCGCCGGGGTTCCCCTTCACAAGGACGTGCCGCATGACCGACTCGCCCGCGCTCCGGGTTGAAGCTCCGCCGGGCGCTTCGCTCTCCTCAGCCCGATACCCGGCCCTGTGGCTCGGCCTGGCGCTCGCCCTGCTGGCCGTCCGCGCGCTGCTGCTCGTCTACTCCGTCCTGGGCGAAACGACGCTCAACGGCGACGAACCCTACTACGACACACTGGCCCGCGGAATCCTCGCCACCGGCACCTACGAGTACCGGGGCGAACCCTCGGTGCACCGGCCCCCGGGCTGGCCGTTCGTGCTCGCCATGATCCACCGCTACGCCGGCGAGTCGCGGGCGGCGACGGTCGCCTTCCAGGCCTGCTTCGACGGCGTCACGATCCTCGGGACCGGCTGGATGGCCGGCCGGCTGTCCGGCTCGGCCGTCGCGGGGGCGGTGGCCTTCCTGATCGCGCTGGTGTGGCCCCCGTTCGCGCGCGAGGCGCGCTTCATGCAGACCGAGCCCCTGTTCACCATGCTGACGACCCTGCTGCTCGTGCGCTTCCAGTCGTTCCTCGATCGGCCGACTTTCGTGCGGGCCTTGTGGGCCGGGGTGTTCGCCGGGCTCTCGGCCTACGTCCGCCCGACGGGGCTCGTGATCTTCGCCGGCCTGGGGCTCGGCTGGCTCGTGCAGACCCGCGGCCGCGCGCTGCGGCGGGTCCCCGCGCTGATCGGCCTGGCCGTGGGCGTCGTGCTGGTGGTGGCGCCGTGGACGATCCGCAACTATCGCGTGACGGGCCAGTTCGTGCCGATCGCCGTGGGCAGCGGCGAGCAGTTCTTCCTCGGCAGCCTGATCGAGACCCAGGGACGCTGGGAGCACGAACGGTGGTGGCCGGCCCGCGACGGCGCCGTGGCCGCCGAGGAGGCCCGCCTCGGCCGCAGGCTGAACGGCATCGAGCGCGACCACCTGTGGATGGAAAAGGGGCGGGAGATCTGGCGCCGGCATCCGGCCGAGAGCGTGCTCATCACCTTCAAGCGGCTGGGCCGGCTGGTCGCGGTGCCCGTGCACGCCGATCGGTGGGTCTGGTGGCGGGCCGGGTTCCTCACGGCGCTGTGCCTCCTCTACGCGCTGGCGCTGCCGGTGGGACTGCGCGGGTTGCGGCCGGGCGGGCATCCGCTCCGGTTCGCCGGCGTCCTGCTGACGATGCTGGTGTTCTTCACCCTCGTGAGCACGCTGATGTACACGAACTCGCGCTACTTCGAGCCGGTTCGCACGGCGGTGATCGCGATGGCCGCCGCACCGCTCTCGCGCTGGCTGGTCCGGCCCCGGCCCGGGCGCTGATTCGCCCGCGCGTTCCCGGGCCGGGCTACGGCCGCGCCGAGAGCAGGTCCTTCACCGCCGTGCGGACCGCGAGGCGGATCTCGGGCGGCACGGACTGCTTTCCGTAGTCGCGGCAGGCGCCGAGCACGGCGCGCAGCGACTCGCACGCGCCGCCGCACGCCGGGCACGAGGCGACGTGCTCCTGCATGCGCGCGCACACGCCGGGCGAGAGATCGCCCTCGAGGTAGCGGCTCAGCATGCGCGCCGTGTCGGGGCACTGCCCGCTCCGCGGCGGGGCGTCGCCGCCTTTCACGAACGGCGCGAGTTGCTCGCGCACGGCGAGCCGCGCGCGGTGCAGGCGGCTCTTCACGGCACGCTCGCCGATGCCGACGATCTTCGCCACCTCGGCCGCCGACAGGCCCTCGACGTCGCGCAGCACGAGCACGTCCCTCTGGGCCTGCGGCAGCGCGGCGATCGCGCGCTCGAGCGCCTCGCCGAGCTGGCGCCGCTCGAGGCGGCCGTGCGGCTCGGCCTCGGGCGCGGGCCGCTCGAGCACGGCCGGCCCGGCCTCCTCGAGCGGGGCCAGCTTCGCCATGCGCTTCTTGCGCCGCCCGCAGGCGCGGCGCGCCACGGTGTAGGTCCAGGTCGAGAGCGACGACTCGCCACGGAACGTGTGCAGCGTGCGCAGCAGCGTGGCCATCACGTCCTGCGCGAGGTCCTCGGCCTCGTGCGGGTCGCGGCAGAAGCCGCGGCTGAAGCGCAGGGCGGGCTCGGAGGCCGCCTTGAAGAGCGCCTCGATCGCCCGCCGGTCGCCCTTGCGGGCGGCGGCCACGAGCTTCGCCTCGTCGGCGCGCGTGCTCACGCCCGGGACCGGGCGCGGGGCCCCGCCGTCGCCCCGTGGGGCCGGAGCGGGAGTGACGAACTCTCGGCTCATGCCTGGCGCTCCTGTGGCCGGGACCGGCCCGCGGCCGGACCCCGTACGCCGTTGGGAGAAAGCGACCTGCGCGCCGGGCGGCCGGGGAGCACCTTCCCAGCCCGTCCCCGAATCCTCCGGCGGGGTCGGGCCTCTCACGGGCACCATGCGCCCCATCACGACCCTTCCGTATCCGCCCGCCGCGCGAACGGCCGCCACGGTAGCACACGCTGCCGCCCGGTCCGTCGCGCTGGCCGTCGCGGTGCTGGCAGTCGCGCTCGCGGCCCCCGCGGCCGCCGAGTCCTGGACGGTCGAGCGCGTGCTCGACGCCGTCCGCACGAACGATCCTTCCGTCCGCGCCGCCCGCGCGGGCGGCGCCGCCGGCCGCGCCCAGGCCGCGCAGGCCTGGGCGATGCTCTCGCCCCACGTCACCGCCTCGAGCGGGTTCACCCGCACCGACGACCCGGCGGTGCTGTTCTCGCAGAAGCTCTGGCAGGGGCGCTTCACGATGGCCGACTTCGCCATCGACGCCCTGAACCAGCCCGACCCGAAGAGCGCGCTGCAGGTCTCGCTCACCGTGGACCAGCCGCTGTGGAACGGCGGCCGCGAACTGACGGCCCCGTTCCAGGCCGGGCGCTGGAGCCGCGCCGCCACCGCGATGGAGCGCGCGAACGTCGCCAACGAGCTGCTCGCCGCGGTCGAGGCGTTCACGAACGCCGTGCGCGCCCGCGAGGGCGAGCGCGCGGCGAAGCTGGGCCTGGCGGCCGCCGAGTCCATGCGCGAGTCGGCCGTGGCCCGCTACAAGATGGGCCAGGTGCCCGAACTCGACACGCTGCGCGCCACCGCCCGCGTGGCCGACGCGCGCGTGCGCGAGATCGGCGCCCGCCGCGGCCTGGCGGTCGCGCTCGAGCATCTCTCGAAGCGCGCCGGCGCCGCCGTCGCCGCCGAGGACCTCGTCGTGACGACCGACTTCCCCCCGGTCGCCGAGCGAGCCGAGACGGCGCGCGGCGAGCTGGCCGCGATGCGCGAGAACGAGAAGGCCGCGGGCGCCGAGGCCTGGACCTCGACGCTGCGGCTGCTGCCGTCCGTGAACTCGCGCTTCGCGGTCTCCCAGTACAAGCCGTGGGACGGCGACTCGTACGAGCGGCGCTGGATGGTGGCCGTGATGGCCGAGCTGCCGCTCTTCGACGGCGGCCGGCGCTGGAACGAGGCGCGCGCCGCGCGCGCGAAAGCCGACGAGGCCCGCGCGAAGGCCCGCGCGCTCGAGCGCGACATGGCCACCGGCCTCGCCGCCGCCCGCACCGAGGCGGCTGTTTCGCTCGAGCGTCTCGAAGCCGCCCGCGCCGGGCTCGCCGCGGCCGAGGAGGGGCTCCGCCTCGCCTCGCTGCGCTACCGGGCCGGGCTGCTCCCGATCACCGAACTCCTCGGCGCCGACGCGGAAGCGTCGGCCGCCCGGGCGGCGGAGGCGGAAGCCTCGACCGCCGTCACCCTCGCCCACTACCGCCTCCTCCACGCCCAGGGAGACCTGCGATGAACAAGACGCTCCTCCTCTTCCCCCTGGCCCTCGGCCTCGCCGCGCTCGCCGCCGGCTGCGGCGGGGGCCACCACGAGAGCGCGAAGTCCGGCGCCGGTCCTGCCGTTTCCGTCTCCGTGCTGCATCCCGCGACCGGCGCCGGCGACGCTCTCGTGCTGCCCGCCCGCGTGACCGCCCGCGAGGAGGTCACGCTCACCGCCCGGCTGGCGGCGCGCCTCACCTCGCTGCCGCTGCGCGAGGGCGACCGCTTCAAGGAAGGGCAGGTGCTGGCGGCGTTCGAAGCGCCCGAGACCCGCGCGCAGCTCGAAGGCGCGCGCGCAGGGCTCACCGCCGCGACCGTCGCCCGCGACCTCGCGCGCAGGCAGGAAGCCCGCATGGACTCGCTCTACGCCCAGCGCGTCGCCGCGCTGCGCGAGCTGGAAGGCGCGCAGGCCGAGCGCCGCGCGGCCGAGGCCGCGTGGGCGCAGGCGCGCGCGCAGGTGGACGGCCTCGCGAGCGGCGCCGAGCTGACCGCGCCCTTCGCCGGCGTGGTCGTGCGCCGCCACGCCGACCCCGGCGCGACGGTGGGCCCGGGCCAGCCGCTGCTCGACATCCGCTCGACCTCGGTCGGCGAGATTGCCGTGAACGTGCCGGAGTCGGAGCTGTCACGGCTGGACGGCGACCGCGCCGAGTACCAGGTCGCGGACGACCCGTGGCGGCCCGCGCGGATCGCGCGCGTGGACGGCATGACGGACTGGGCGACGCGCAGCCGCGTGGCGCGGCTCCGCGGCGCGGGCGGCGAGACGCTCGAACCCGGAGCGTTCGCGCGCGTCAAGCTCGCCCCGCGCGCCGGCGCGGCCGCCGAGGCCGCGGACGCGAGCACGCTGCGCGTGCCGGTCACCTCGCTCGTGCGCCGCGGCGCGCTCACGGGGGTGTTCGTCGCCGAGGAGGGCGTCGCGCGCCTGCGCTGGCTTCGCGTCGGGCACGAGAGCGGCGGCAGCGTCGAGGTGCTGGCCGGCCTCGGCGCCGCGGACGCCGTGATCGCGAACCCGGCCGGGCTCGCGGACGGCCGCCCCGTGACCGTGGCGGAAGGGGCGGTGAAGCCGTGAGCCGCCTCCAGACGGTGGGCCTCGCGGGCCGGATCGCCTCGGCGTTCCTGCACTCGAAGCTCACCCCGCTCACCGTCTTCGCCTCCATCCTGCTCGGCCTGCTCGCGACCGCGACGCTGCCGCGCGAGGAGGAGCCGCAGATCAAGGTGCCGATGGTGGACGTGATGGTGGCCTGGCCCGGCCAGCCGGCCGGACAGGTCGAGCGCCAGCTCACGACGCCCGTCGAACGCCAGCTCTGGCAGATCCCGAACCTCGAGTACCTGTATTCGATCTCGCGCGACGACGGCGCGGCCCTGATCCTGCGCTTCGAGGTCGGCTTCGACCCCGACCAGGCGCTGACCCGCGTGCGCACGCGCCTCGACGAGGCGGCCGGCCTGCTGCCGCCCGGTGCGCGCGTCATGTCGGTCTCGCCGCGCGCCATCGACGACGTGCCGGTGCTGGGCCTGACGCTGGCGAGCCGCGACTCGTCCATGGACCAGAACGACGTGCGGCGCGTCGCGGCCGAGCTGGCGGCCGAGCTGCGCAAGACGCCCGGCGTCGCGCGCGTGCGGCTGCTGGGCGGCGAGCCCCGCACGCTGACCATCGCCCCGGACCCGGCGCGCATGAGCGCGGCGGGCGTGGGCGTGGACGCGCTGCTCATGAGCCTCGAGGGCGCGGGCCTCTCGCTGCCCGCGGGCGACGTGGTGGGCGCGGACGAGCACCGCCTGCTGAGGGCCGAATCGCCCCTCAGGAGCGCCGAGGAGATCCGCGCGCTGCTGGTGCCGTCCTCCTCCGGCCGGCCGGTGCGCGTCTCCGAGGTGGCCACGGTCGCCGACGGCCCCGGCGAGCGCACGAACTACGTGTTCCTCGGCGACCACTCGCACGGCCTGCGGCCGGCGGTGACGGTCGAGGTCGCGAAGCGCCCCGGCGTCAACGCCACGGCGATGGTGAGCGAGCTGCACGAACGGGTCGAGGAACTGCGGCCGGTGCTGCTCGGCGGCGTGGACGTGACCACGACGCGCGACTACGGCGCCACCGCGAAGCACAAGTCCGACGACCTGATGTTCCACCTGCTGCTCGCGACGCTGTCGGTGATCGTGCTGATCGCGCTCGCGCTCGGCCGGCGCGAGGCGGTCGTGGTCGCGATCGCGATCCCGGTGACGCTGGCGCTGACGCTGTTCCTGTACCGGTTCCTCGGCTACACGCTCAACCGCGTCACCCTTTTCGCGCTCATCTTCTCGATCGGCATCCTGGTCGACGACGCGATCGTCGTGGTCGAGAACATCGCGCGGCACTTCGCGATGAAGGACTCGCGCGACACCGACGTGCGCGTGGTCGAGGCCGTGGACGAGGTCGGCAACCCGACCGTGCTCGCCACCGTCGCGGTCATCGCCGCGATCCTGCCGCTGGCGTTCGTCGGCGGCCTGATGGGCCCGTACATGAAGCCCATCCCGATCGGCGCCTCGCTGGCGATGCTGTTCTCGCTGATCGTGGCGTTCATGGTCTCGCCGTGGGCGGCGCGCCGGGTGCTGAACCCGAAGGCCGCGCACGCGCACGAACCGAAGGAGTCGAAGCTGGACGGCGCGTACCGCCGCTGGATGGCGCAGCTCATCGACCAGCCGAAGCAGCGCTGGATCTTCTTCGGCGGCCTCGCCGGTCTGCTCGTGCTGACGATGGGTCTGTTCGCGGTGCGGCTCGTGACCGTGAAGATGCTGCCCTTCGACAACAAGAGCGAGTTCGAGGTGCTGGTGGACATGCCGCCGGGCACGCCGCTCGAGCGCACGCTCGCCGTCACGACGAAGATGGCCGATGCGGTCGCCGGGCTCCCCGAGGTCGACCACTGGGTGATCTACAACGGCATGGGCTCGCCGCTCACCTTCAACGGCCTCGTCCGCCATTACGACTACCGGACCGAGCCGCGCCTGGCGTCGCTGCAGGTGAACCTCGTGCACGCGACGCACCGCAAGAAGCAGAGCCACGCGATCGCCCGCGACATCCGGCCGGAGCTGGAGAAGATCGCCGCCGCGTACGGCGCGCGGGTCAAGGTCGTCGAGGTCCCGCCCGGACCGCCCGTGCTCTCGACGCTGGTGGCGGAAGTGTACGGTCCCGACCTTCAGGGCCAGCGCGACTACGCGAAGAAGCTGCTCGGCGTCTTCGAGAGCACGCCCGGCGTCGTGGACACCGACGTCCTGCTCACGGAGAACCAGCCGCGCACGCGGCTCGTCGTGGACCGCGACCGCGCGACGCTCGCCGGCGTCGCCCCGGCGCAGGCCGCGGCGGCCACGATGACGCTCTACGGCGGGCAGTCCGCCGGCACGCTGCGCGCCCCGGACGAGTCCGAGACCGTGCCGATCCAGGTGCGGCTCGCCCCCGCCGACCGCGCGGACCTCTCGGCGCTGCGCGCGCTCCGCATGGGCGCCGGGCGCGGCACGCCGCTCTCCGAACTGGCCAAGGCCGTGCGCGACACGGTGAGCCCCGAGATCATGCACAAGAACCTGCGCCGCGTGGTGTACGTGCTCGGCGACGTGGCCGGCAAGGAGGAATCGCCGGTCTACGCCATCGGCGCGATGCGCCCGAAGGTGGACGCGCTGCCCGGCCCGGACGGCCGGAAGGTCCACCAGCTCAGCACGAAGCTGCCCGACTCCGACGAGGGCTGGTCGGTCAAGTGGGACGGCGAGTGGCACATCACCTACGAGGTGTTCCGCGACATGGGCGCCGCGTTCGCGGTGGTGCTGGTGCTCATCTACGTGCTGACGGTCGGCTGGTTCAAGAGCTTCCTCACGCCGCTCGTCATCATGCTGCCGATCCCGCTCTCGCTGGTCGGCATCCTGCCGGCGCACGCGATGGTGGGCGCGTTCTTCACCGCGACGAGCATGATCGGCTTCATCGCCGGCGCGGGCATCCAGGTGCGCAACTCGATCATCCTCGTGGACTTCATCGAACTTCGCATGGCGCAGGGACTGTCGCTCCGCGAGGCGTGCATCGACGCCGGCGTCATCCGCTTCCGGCCGATGGTGCTGACCGCCGCGGCCGTCATCGTCGGCGGCGCGGTCATCCTGTTCGACCCGATCTTCCAGGGCCTCGCCGTGGCGCTCATCGGCGGCGCGTTCGCCGCCCCGGTGCTCTCGCGCGCGGCGGTGCCGCTCCTGTACTACCTCATCAAGCGCGAGCGCGTCGCGCCCGCCGCCGCGGCGGCCCCCGCGGCGCCGGACGCGCCGGCGGAGGGCACCGCACGATGATGAAGATGATCCTGATGTACGCCGACGCCACCCGCCTCGACGCGGTGCGGCGCTGCCTCAAGGAGCTGAACGCGCCCGGCTACACGGTGCTCGCGGTCGAGGAGGGCGCCGGGCGCACCGGCGTCCACACCGGCGACCGCGTGCACCCGGGCTCGCTCGCGCTCGTCATGGTGATCGAGGAGGCCGACCGCGCCGAGGCGCTGTTCGACGAACTCGTGCGCCGGCGCGACGCGCACGGCGACCACATGTCGAAGTTGTTCCTGATGCCGGTCCTCCGGCAGGCTTGACGTCCCGGGCGCGTGCGCGCCCCTCACCGGGCCGCCGCTCCGCGGCGGCCTCCATCCCCGATGGAGAATCTCCCATGCGCGTCGAAGAAGCATTGCGAATGATCGCCGGCCTTTTCATCATGGCCACCGTCGCCCTCGGCGTGTGGGTGAACCCGTGGTGGTTCGCCTTCACCGCCTTCGTGGGGCTCAACCTGTTCCAGAGCGCGTTCACGAAGTGGTGCCCGATGATGACCATCCTCAAGAAGGCGGGCCTCAAGACGTGAGGCCCGCGGCCGCGGTCCTCGCCGTCGCCCTCGCCGCCGCGCTGGTCGCGGCGGCGTCGCCGTCGCCGGCGGGCTCGAAGCGCGGCGCGCCTCCCCGCGCCGCCGGGCCCGACTCGGCCGCGGTCGTGGCGCTGCTGGGCGGCGCGCTCAACGCCGCCTGCCCGCTGCCGGGCCTCGCGACCGCCGGCCAGGTGGACACGGCCGCGTTCCGCGCGCTGGCGGCGGCCGGCTTCCGCACGGTCGTGGACTCGCGCATGCCGGCCGAGCCGCAGGGCTTCGACCCGGCGGCCGCGGCGAAGGCGGCCGGGCTCGCGTACGTCGCGCTGCCCGTCTCACCCGCGACGCTGACCGACTCGACGTTCGACGCGTTCCGCGGGCTCATGCGCGACGAGGCGCGCCGGCCGGCGCTCGCCTACTGCAGTTCGGGCAACCGCGTCGGCGCGCTCATGGTGCCGTGGCTGGTGCTCGACCGCAGCTGGCCGCTCGAGCGCGCGCTCGAAACGGCCGCGCGCGGCGGCATGCGCCAGGGGCCGGTGCGCGACCGGGCCGTGGACTACGTGCGGAGGCGGCTCGCCGCGAGGTAGCGGCCGGAGGACGGGGGCCGAAAGCGAACGGCGCGCGGGACCGGAGCCCCGCGCGCCGTTTCGCGTGCCGCGCCGGTTACGACTTGCGCAGCGAGGCGAGCATGCCCTCGAAATCCTTCGCCGACGCCTCGAGCACCTTCTTCGGGCCCGTGAACTTGAAGAACACGTTCCCGTTCGGGCCTTCGACGATGGCGCCCTTCAGCATCCAGCCCTTCTTGGTGCCCGAGGACTCCATCATCGGGCCCGAGGGGGCGAGGTAGTCGCCGTCCACCTCGACGAGCTTGACCGTCAGGCCGCCGTAGGTCTTCTCGCTGCGGGCGACCTTGCCGTGGCTCTCGAACTGGCCGACCCAGCGGTCGATGTTCGAGTCCACGTCGCCGCCCTGCGTGGGGCCGAAGTAGAAGACGGCGCACTCGCCGGGGTCTCCGCCCTGCGCGGGCGCTTCGTACGTCGCGAGCCGCATGGACGAGGCGCCGCGGTCGGTCCACGACTTCGGCATGTCCCAGGCGATGCCCGTCTCGGAGGCTTCGCCGGTGGCGATCTCGGGGACCATGCCCTGCGAGGGCATCATGCCCTCGGGCGCGGACTGTTCGGCCATCGGCTGCTGCTGGGCGGGCGTGGTGGTCTTCTGCCAGAACGCGCCGGCGAAGAACGCGACGACGACGGCGACGACGACGAGGATGACGCGGAAGTTCATTCGGAAACCTCTCGGGCTGTTGTGTCGGGGGGTGAGGACGGCGGGACCATAGCGGGAGGCCGGGCCGGAGTCACGCGGGCCGGCGCGGCCGAGCGGGACGCTCCCTGGTCAGCCGGCCGGCGCGAGGCCGAGGGCCGTGACGCCCTCGGGCAGCGCGGGCACGCCGGCGATCTCCGCAGCGCAGGCGCCGTGCGGCTCGCCGTCGAGCAGCGTGACGCGGTTCGCTCCGAAGCGGGCGTCGGCGCCCCCCCCGGGCCGCGAGGCGAGGCTCGCGTCGAAGCGGTCCACGTACGCGAGCGCGGCGGCGGCGCCCGGCGCGCGCACGGTGACCCGGCCGAGGCCGGTCGCGCCGTTGGCGTGCCTGCGCGCGGCCGGGTCGCCGGGCACTCGCAGCTCGCGCGGCGTGCGGTCCTCGACCAGGAACGGCAGCCAGCGCTCGGCCGGGAACAGCAGCCGCATCGCGAGGCGCCGGCCGTCGGGCCGCTCGCGCGCGAACTCGACGGGCCCGGTCACGACGTCGCCCCTGCGGCGCGACTCGGCGGCGGCGCGGTCGAGCCGCTCGGCGCGGAGCGCCCAGTCGGCGACGCCGTCCGGACCCGCGAGCGCGGGCAGGAACCGCCGCGCGAGCGCCGAGGCCTCGTGCAGGTGGCGCTCCCAGCGGTCCGTGCCGCGCAGTTCGCGCAGCGACGCGCGCGCGTCCGGGTCGAGCGCGGCGAGCAGTTCGAGGTACGTGCCGTCGGCGAACACGACGAGCGCGTTCCCGGTCGGCAGCCCCTCGTGCCGCCCTCCCGGCAGCACGGTGAAGCCCGCGTCGCGGAAGGCGCCCGTGGCGCCGTCGAGCGACGACACGACGACGACGACGTGGTCGGGCGCGGCGTTCACCGTCGCGCCCCCTACTTCAGCGGGATGCTGACGCTCACCGCGCCGCGCAGGTCGCCCACGCGGTAGCCGGTGGCGCGGTCGCGCGGGTAGAGCCGCGCGAGCGAGTCGCGCACCGCGGGCTCGAAGCGCGCCGCGTCACCGTGGCAGCGCAGGCAGACCTCGCCGGGGATCACCACGGGCTTCGCGTAGCGGAGCGTCCGGCGGCCCTTCACGGTCGCCACTTCCCAGGCTTCCGCGTCCGCGGCCAGCGGCTTGCGCCGGTGCCCGGCCGCGAAGCGCTCGAGCTGGCGGCGCTCCCAGGCGTCGGGCGCGTCGGCGGGGTTGCGCAGCCGGTCGCTCACGCGCCGCACGCGCCAGCCTTCCTGCTCGTGCGTGCGCGCCATGTCGAGCGCCACGCGCGAGCACGAGCCCAGCGCCCCGGCCGCGCCCTTGTCCTTCAGCTCCGCCTCGAGCAGCGCCTTCGTGCCCGCCATGACGAGCTTCGCGGTCTCGCGCGCGGTCGCCAGCTCCTGCGGCGGCTGTGCGGGGGCCGCGGCGAGCGCCGCGAACGCGGCCGCCCCGAGCACCAGCGTCGTGATGCGCATCGTGTCCTCCCCCTTCCCGCACCGGGCGCGCTCAGCGCGCCACGGTCGCAATCGTCAGCCCGTCCCAGCCCTTGATGCCCACGGTCTGCAGCGTCGTCCCGGTGACCCGCGGCTCGGCCGCGAGCCTCTCGTGCAGCCTCCGCACGCCCGCGACCGAGGCGTTCGACGCCGGGTCGTCGAGCAGCCCGCCGGCGCGCACGACGTTGTCGAACAACAGCACCGCGCCCGGCGCGGCGAGCCGCAGCGCCCGGTCGAAATACTCGGGCATCGCGGCCTTGTCGGCGTCCACGAACACGAGGTCGAACGGCTCGGCGCCCTCGGCGGCGAGCGCGGCCAGCGTGTCGAGCGCGGGCCCGACGCGCACGTCCACCCGCGCCGCGAGTCCCGCGCGCGCGAGGTTCGCCGCCGCGACCGCGGCGTGCTTCGGCTCGAGTTCGAGCGTGACCAGGCGGCCGTCCGGCGGCAGCGCGCGCGCGAGCCAGATGGCGCTGTAGCCGCCGAGCGTGCCGATCTCGAGGACGCGGCGCGCTCCACGCGCGCGCGCGAGCAGGGCGAGCAGCGCGCCCTGCGCGGGCGAGACCGCGATCTCCGGCAGCCCCGCGGCCTTCGACGCCGCCCGCGCCGCGGTGAGCGCGTCGTCCTCGAGCCGGAGCGTCTCCTCGATCCAGCGATCCACGGCGGTCCAGCGATCCTGGCTCATCGGTGCCCCCTTTCGTCGCGCGAACACTTACCACAGCGCCGCGCGTCGGGCGGGGGTCAGGCGCCGCGCCCCCGGTCGCCGATGACGAGCGCGATGCCGCCGAGGATGGCCGCGGACGCGAGCGCGAGCCGGGCCGTGAGCGGCTCACCGAGGAACACGATGCCGCCGAGGCTCGCCAGCACCGGCACGCTGAGCTGCACGGTCGCGGCGCGCGTGGCGGTGAGCCCGGGCAGCGCCGAGTACCAGATCGCGTAGCCGGCGCCGGACGCGAGCGCGCCGGAAGCGGCGGCGAGCGCGATCCCGGCCGGGTCGGCGGACGCCCGGCCCGCGAACGCGACGCTGGTCGCGAGCGCGAGCGGCACCGCGCGCAGGAAGTTGCCGGAGGTGACGGCGAGCGGCGCGCCGGCGGCCCGGCCGCGCAGCGAGTACACGCCCCACGCCGCGCCGGCGGCGAGCATGAGCGCGGCGCCGCGCGGCTCGGGCGCGGCGAGCCCGGGCGCGAGCAGCACGACCAGGCCCGCGAACGCCGCCGCGAGGCCTGCGATCTGCGCGGGCCGTGGCCGCTCACCCGCGCGCAGGCCGCGGCCGATCATCGTGAGCTGCACGGCGCCGAAGAGGAGCAGCGCGCCGGTCGAGGCGGGCAGGCTCACGTAGGCGAACGAGAACGCGGCGGCGTAGGCGAAGAGCGCGAGCGCCGACCCCCAGCTGCCCGCGGCGGCGGGCGAGTGGCCGCGCGCGCGGGCGAGCAGCGCGAGCGCCAGCGCGCCCGAGGCGACGCGCACGCTCGTGAACGTGGCGGGGTCCACGTCCGTGCGCGCGAGCGCCTGCCGGCAGAGCAGCGAGTTGCCCGCGAACGCGGCCATCGCGAGCGCGGTCAGCGCCAGGACGCGGCCGGGACGCGGGGCATGCGCGGGGCGCGCCGCGCTCACCGCCCCTCGGTCCGCATCGCGTCGTTGTACGCGGCCGAGCCGCCGCGCGGCACGCTGAGCGTGTTCCACGCCGGCCCGGCGAGGTGCTTGGCGAGAAACGTCATCTGCCCGACGTGCTGCGAGTAGTGCGCGAGCTGGCGATTCACGGCCTGCGCCACGGTGAGCGGCTTCGTGCGGATGGTGACCGTGCGCTCGAGGTCGGCGTCGTGCAGCCCCGCGAGCGCGGCGAACAGGCACGCCCAGCCGGCCTCCCAGCGCTCGAGCAGTGCTTCGCGCGTCGCCCCGGCCATGTCCTCGAACTCGGCGTCGCGATTCCGGTCCGGCTTCTCGCCGTCCGAGGCCGGGAAATCGGTCCAGCGCGAGAGCTGGTTGCCGCTCACGTGCAGGATCAGCGTGACGAGGCTGTTGGAGCCGGGATCCAGCCGGTGCGACCAGCGTTCGAAGGGCGCCTGCGCGAGCGAGCGGTCGGCCTGGGTCTTCGCCTCGCGGAAGCGCGCGGTCACGTCCGCGAGCCATGCGTCGCCGTTCATGCCTTCCTCCCCTTCGCGCCGCGTTCGGAGACGCGGATCACGAGCTTGAGTCCGGACCACACGTCGCTGACCGCGCACACCTTGACGTCCACGAAACCGAGCGGCAGCGCGAGCGCACGAATCGCGTCCTCGGTCACGTCAGTCGGCGCTTTCGAGGCCTTCTTCGGCCACGACACCCACACGAAGCCGGCGGGATCGAGTTCGCGGCGCAGCGCCGCGAGGCGCTTCGCGAGCGCGGCGCGCTCCGTGCAGAAGACGTGCGCGGCGGCGAGCGGCTTCGGGGCCCGCGAGACGAGCGCGACTCCCGCGGGCAGCTCGCCGAGCCAGCCGGCGTACTCGCGCGGCGCTCCCTCGACGAGCAGCTCGAGCGGCGCCTCGAGGCCGAGCTTCTTCGCCAGCGGCGTGCCGGAGTAGCCGGCGCGCGCGGGCGCCGGGCGCGCGGCGCGCTTCGGGGCGGCGGGCATGGGAGTTCCTTTCGCGGAGGAGGACGCCGCACTGTAGCCGCCGGCGCGCGGCGCGGGGAGGGCGAATCGCGCCGGGCCCCGCGCCGGGGCCCGCCGCGCCCGCGTCCGGCGCCCGGGCTTGGCCGCGGCGCGCCGGAGGGTGTATCCCTCGTCCCCCTCATGCGCCAGTTCATCCCCACGCGCCACGACATGCGGGCGCTCTCGAAGCTCGCGGTGCCCATCGTCACCGTGCAGGTCGGCATCATGATGATGGGCGTCGTGGACACCATCGTCGTCGGGCACGTCTCGGCGCGCGAACTGGCGGCCGCGGCGCTCGGCCACCTGTACGTGATGGGCCTCGCCGTGTTCGGCATGGGCACGCTCTGGGGCCTCGACCCCATCGTGTCGCAGGCCATGGGAGCGCGCGACCACGAGTCCGCGGCGCTCGGGGTGCAGCGCGGGCTGCTGCTCGCGTCGCTGATCGGCGTGGCGATGACGCTCCTGTGCCTCGTGTCCGAGCCGGTGTTCGCGGTGCTGCGGCAGCCGCCCGAGGTGGTGCCGAGGGCGGCGGCGTTCGTGCTCAACTCGGCGCCGGGCATGATCGCGCTCATGTGGTTCGTGGCGATGCGCCAGAGCCTGCAGGCGATGAAGCACACGCGGGCGATCGTGGCGACGATCCTCGTCGGCAACGTGGTGAACCTGGGCCTCAACTTCGTGTTCGTGTTCGGGCATCTCGGCCTGCCGGCGATGGGCGCGCCCGGCTCGGCGCTCTCGAGCACGATCGGACGCTGGGTGATGGTCCTTCTGCTGCTGTGGCTCGCGCGCCGCGAACTGCGGCCGGTGCTCCGTCCGCTGCGCCGCGCGGCGCTGGCGCCGGTCCCGTTCGCGCGCACGCTGCGGATCGGGCTGCCGATCGGGATCCAGGCGTCGGTCGAGTTCACGACGTTCGCGGCGATCTCGATCTTCGCGGGCTGGTTCGGCGCCGAGGCGCTCAGCGGCCACCAGGTGGCGATCAACCTGGCGTCGCTGACGTTCATGGTCCCGGCGGGGCTGGCGAACGCGGCGTCGGTGCTGGTCGGCCACGCGATCGGCGAGAACGACATGCCGCACGCCCGCCGGGTGGCCGCGAGCGCGCTCATCCTGGGAGCGGCGTTCATGGCGCTGTGCGCGGTCGCGTTTCTCCTGGTGCCGGGACCGTTCGCCCGGGTCTACACGTCGGTGCCCGAGGTGATCGCGGTGGCGGCGGCGCTGATCCCGATCGCGGGGCTGTTCCAGGTGTTCGACGGGGTGCAGGTGGTGTCGGCGGGCGTGCTGCGCGGCTCCGGGGACACGCACGCGGCGATGGTCGCGAACCTGCTGGGCTTCTGGCTGATCGGCATCCCGGTGAGCCTGCTGCTGGGCTTCACGGCGAAGCTCGGCGTGGTGGGCCTCTGGTGGGGCTTCGTCGCGGGGCTCGCGGCGGTGGCGCTGTTCCTGACGCTGCGCGTGCGCACGCACCTCGCGAAGGAGCTGACGCGGGTGCGGGTCGAGGGGCACTAGGGGCGCTCGGCGGCGCGGGCCGGGGGGCCGGCGGTCGCGCCGGTTCGCTTCCGCGGGGGCGTCGCCGGGGCCGGGGCGTGCGCGATGGCCTCAGCGTCGGTCGGCGGCATCCTGCCGCCTCCCTCCTCGCTGCGCGCTTCCTCCGCCATCGTGGC
>CAZUEM010000023.1:29549-35434 GCA_964619155.1 uncultured bacterium | reverse complement strand
CGGATCGGTACCTCTGGAACTTCGTCACCCTCGCGGCCTATCGCGGCCGCGGAATCTATCCCCGGCTGCTCGACGCGATCGTGGCGGCGGAGTCGGCCGACGGCGAGCGATTCTGGGTGGCGTGGGCGCCGGAGAACCACGCGTCGGGCGTCGGCATCCGCAAGGCGGGATTCACGACCGTCGCCGACCTCTCGTTCGACCTCGCCGGCCGGCCGGTGGTCCGGGACGTCCGGGACGGAGGGGGCAGCGCGGCATCGCGGCTGCTGGGCCTGCCGGAGATCGCCGGGGCCGTCGCCCAGTGCTGGAAGTGCGCGCGCGGGCCGGAGCCGTCACAGTCATCGTGCGCGACGGGCACCTGCTCCTGCGACTACCAGCTCGCCGACAAGCCGTGCAGCGAGGAGTCCGCATGAAGGCCGCGATCTACGAGCGCTACGGCCCGCCGGAGGTCGTCAGCATCCGCGACGTCCCGACACCGGCCCCGAACGACGACGAGGTCCGGATCAGGGTGCGGGCCACCACCGTCTCCACCGGGGACTGGCGCGTGCGGAGCCTCCGGTTGCCTCCGGGTTTCGGTCCGCTCGGCCGGCTCGCCTTCGGCATCACGCGGCCACGCCAGCCCATCCTCGGAACCGAACTCTCGGGCGTCGTCGAAGCGGCCGGCAAGGACGTCCGCGCGTTCGCCGTCGGCGACGAGGTGTTCGCCTTCGCCGACGCGGCCATGGGGAGTCACGCCGAGTACCGTTGCATCGCCGCGAACGGCCTGGTCGCCCCGAAGCCGCCCAACCTCTCGTTCGAGCAGGCCGCCGCGCTCTCGTTCGGCGGGATGACGATGCTGGGCTTCTTCCGGCGCGGCGCGCTCGCGAGCGGGGAGCGCGTCCTCGTCAACGGCGCGTCCGGCGCAGTGGGTTCGGCGGCCGTCCAGCTCGCGCGGCACTTCGGCGCCGAGGTGACCGCGGTCTGTGGTCCGTCGAACGTCGAGCTGGTCCGCTCGATCGGGGCGAGTCACGTGATCGACTATTCCTCGGAGGACTTCGCGGCGAACGGGAAGACGTACGACGTCATCGTGGACACCGCCGGCAACGCGCCGTACTCGCGGGTCAGGCGTTCGCTCGCCGGGCGCGGGCGCCTGCTCGCCGTGCTCGCCGGCCTCGCGGACCTGTTGCGCGCACCGCTCGCCGGGGCGGCGGGCGGGCATCGGGTGATCGCCGGACCGGGAGTCGCGCGCGTGGAGGACCTGAAGCGGCTCGGTGCCATCGCGGCGTCCGGGGGCTTCACGCCGGTCATCGACCAGGTCTTCCCGTTCGAGCGGATCGTGGACGCGCACCGTCGCGTGGACACGGGACGCAAGCGCGGGAGCGTCGTCGTGACGCTCGGGGACTGAACGGGTGCGCGGCCCGGCCCGGGCTCAGCCCGGCGGCCGCTCCATCGCCGGGCCCGCGTCCACCTGCAGCAACGACGGCGGGAATCCGAACATCCGGTGCGAGGTGCGGGTGAAATGCGCCGAGTCGGCGAAGCCGGCGCCATGTGCGGCGGTGGAGACGGATTCGCCCTGCGCCAGCAGGTCCCAGGCGAGGATGAAGCGACGCCAGAGCACGTAGGGGCGAAGGCCCATCCCCGTCTGCTCGACGAAGAGGTGGCGAAAGCGGCCGGGCGAGAGGAACACGTGGGCGGCGACGTCGTCGAGCGTCACGGAGTCGCCGAGGTGCTCGCGGATGTACGTCGTCGCACGCAGGATGCGCTCGTCGGTGACGGTCGCGGGGACGGCGTCCCGTGCGAGTGCGGTGACGACGCGCGTGGCGCCGGCGATGAGGCGGTCCTTCGGTGCGCCGCCGAGCCACGACGAGAACAGCTCCGCGCACGCGGCGCGCACATCCGGGTCGTCGACGGATGCCATGCCGCGCTGGAGGTAGCGCTCGGTGAGGGAGCGCCCGAGCGCGGTCTCGGGCTCGACGAAGATGACGGCGTTGCAGGTCGAAGCGGTCGCGTCGAGGGAGTGAGGCTGGCGCGAGGCGACGATGCCGAGCGGGTAGGCGGTCCACGCCTCGTCCTCGCCCGTCCGCATGCGGACGGGTCCGGCGTATCCGAAGACCACCTGGATGGCCTGGTGCGAGTGGGGCGGGATGACTCGATTCGCGCGCCCGATGAGGAGCACGCCTCCGTCCCAGGCGACGAGGTCGCCGACGCCGACGGGTCCGGCCATCACGCGTGCCGGACCGGGTGGGACGGACCGCACAGATCCGACTCGGCGCGGCTCACATCTCGTGGGCGCATTCGTGTACTCCGCGGGCGCGGCGAAGGTGCGGGGCCATCAGGAACTCCGGCTGGCGAGGCGCGGCACGTTAACAGAGGGGCGGGTCGGGTGGCGCCGCCGGGGCCGCCGGACGCGATCGGGCAGGGGGGCGCGGCCGTCGCGCTCCGCGCCCCGCGGCTCCCGTGGTCTCCACTTCACAATCCTCCCGCGAAGCCTGTAGGTTGCGGGTCGAGCGCGTTACGGTGGGCGCGCGGCCGACGGCACGGCACGCGTGGTCCCACTTCGAGTCCGCGCACGAGCGCACGGACGAGACGAACCGGTGCCGGGGCGAGTGCCCGGCCGGTTTTCCAAGAGCGGAGGTTCATTTGGCTGGACGGAGTTCGAACTCATTCCTCAAGCGTCAGAAGGAACAGCAGCGGACGGCCCGCGCGGCCGCCAAGCGCGCCGCGCGTCAGGCGCGGCGGGACAACCGGCAGATGGGCGCCGCGACCGACGAGGTGTTCGACGTCGCGGACGCGGCCGAACCGATCGAAGGCGCGACCGAGCCGCAGGGCTCACCGCCGGAGCAGGACGCATCGGCAGAAGCGTGAGCCGCCCGGCCTGAAGTGGGGGGCTGCCACGCCTCGCCCATCCGGTCGGGGCACGACGAGCGTGCGGTACCGAAGGTGCCGGCCGTGGCGAACGGGCGGCGTCGGGCGCGGCCGCTCAATTAGATGGATGGAAGTGGCGGCGCGACGGGCGCGGAGCGATGGGGCTCCGCGCCCGTCGCGCGTTGGGCGGGCACGTCGTGCCCAGCGCCCGTCCTTCGTGGGGGACACGCCTCGAGCTCGCGAGCGCATGAGAATTCGTCGTCCTTTTCCCGCTCCGCCGCCGGTATGCTTGCGCGCCCCAGCCGCCGTCCCCCCGCCAGTGGAGGCCCCATGCGCCGCGCCGTGCCCGCCTTCTGCGCCCTGCTCGCCCTCTGCGGACTCGACCTCGCATCGGCGGCGCGCACGGGCGCGACCGCGATTCCCGATCGAGTGGCCCGGCCCGACCGCATCGCGCGCGGCTGGACGCCGAACCTGGGGCAGATGGCGGGCGCCACGGGCGCCGCGGACCCCGACCTGCTGTTCGCGACCGACACGCCGGGAGGGCGCGTGTTCGTCACCCGCGACGGGCTGCGCCACGTCTTCCTGCGCTCGCGCCCGCGCGAGGAGGCCCGCGACGCCCGCGCGCCGCGCGTGGTGGCGAAGCGCGACCCGCGCGTCGTGGACTGGACGCGGCTCGAGCTGGTGCTCGAGGGCGCCGAGGTGCGGCCCGAGCGCGCCCGCGCCGAGGAGCGGATCGCGGGCCACGGGGTCACGCACTACTACCTCGCGCACTGCCCGCAGGGCGTGCGCGACGTCCCGAGCTACGCGCGCGTGGTCTTCCCCGAGGTCTACCCGGGCATCGACTGGGTGGTGCGCACCGAGCCCGACCGCAGCGTCCACCACGACTTCGTGGTCGCCCCGGGCGCCGACCCGTCGCGGCTGCGCCTGCGCTACGAAGGCGCCGAGTCCATGCGGGTGAGCGACGACGGCCGCACGCTGCTGCTGCGCACCGCGCTCGGCGAGGTGCGCGAGGGCGCGCTCGCGTGCTGGCAGGGCAGCCCGGCGCGGCCGGTCGGCGCGCGCTTCCGGCTCGAGGGCGGCGTCGTGCGCGTCGAGCTCGACGCGTACGACCGCGCGCAGCCGCTGGTCATCGACCCGCCGCTCACCTGGTTCACGCTCTACGGCGGCGACAGCTTCGACGGTCCCGACCAGTGCGTCACCGACCCGCTGACCGGCGACCTCTACGTCGTGGGCTACACGGCCTCGACCAACATGCCCGTCAATCCCAGCCCGTCGGCCTTCTTCCAGGGCACGATCGACGGCAGCACCGACGCCTTCATCTGGAAGTTCGACGCGGCCGGCGCGTTGCTGTGGGCCACCTACGTCGGCGGCACGGACTGGGACGTGTTCGCGGACTGCGACATCGCCCCGAACGGCGACCTCGTGGTGGTCGGCCAGTCGCCGTCGGCGGACTTCCCCGTGGTGAACCTCGGCGGCGCGTACAACCAGGCCACGCTGGGCGGCGCCATCGACGGCGTCGTGCTGCGCTTCACGCCCGCCGGCGCGCTCGCCTGGTCCACGTTCCACGGCGGGGTGGACAACGATGTCTACCAGGGCGTCGTGGTGGACGCGGGAGGGCGCATCCACGCGGCCGGCACCAGCGCCTCGGCGGACATGCCGCTCGTGGACCCGGGCGGCGGCGCGTACTTCCAGCCGGTCCTCAACGGAAACGTGCCGGGCTACGACGCGCTCATCAGCCAGTTCGGCGCGAACGGCTCGCTGACCTGGTCCACGTTCGTCGGCGGCGGGCCGGACTGGGACTACGGCAACGGCATCACCGAGTCCGGCGGCAGCATCTACCTCACGGGCCAGGCGGAATCCCCGAACTTCCCGACCTTGAACCCCGGCGGCGCCTACTTCCAGGGCGCCAGCGGGGGCCTGCAGGACGGCTACATCAGCCGCTTCACCCTGGCCGGAGCGATGACCTGGTCCACGTACTTCGGCGGCTCGGGGTACGACGCGCTCGACGAGCCCGTGGTGGACGGCGCGGGGCGGCTGTTCGTTAACGGGTTCACGGACTCGAACGACCTGCCGCTCCTGAACCCGGGAGGGACCACGCACTTCCAGCCGGCGCTGGGCGGCGTCGGCGACTTCCTCATCGCCCGCTTCGGCGCGGCGAACCAGCTCGAGTGGAGCACCTACTACGGCGGCAGCAGCAACGAGGGCTTCGCCGGGTACACGGGCAAGACACTCGACCTCGACGCGCAGGGCCGCCTCTACATGACCGGCATGACCGCGTCCGCGGACTTCCCGCTGCAGAACGGTCCCGGGCGCTTCAACCAGCCGGTGGCGGGCGGCCTCAACGACGCGATGCTCCTGCACTTCGCGAACGACGGAACGCGGCTGTGGGCGACCTTCCTCGGACGGCCCGCCACGGACTTCGGCCGCTCGGTGCACGTGGCCGCCAACGGCTGCCTCTACAGCGTCGGCGAGACGCAGGACGACGCCGGCCCGCTCGGCGTGGATCCGCTCGGCGGCGCCTGGTACCAGCCGCTCAACCAGAGCCTGGGGCAGGACGAGGGCTACATCGCCCGCTTCTGCCCGGCGCCCTACCGCTGCTGCGTCGACTTCACCTGCGTCGGCGTGTTCAGCGCCGCCGAGTGCGCGCAGCTCGGCGGCAACTTCGCGGCCCAGACCTGCGACGCCAACCCGTGCCCGACCTCGTGCGGCGTGTGCGGGACCAAGTTCCACGACCTGGACGGCGACGGCGTGCGCGACGGCGGCGAGCCGCCGCTTGCGGGCTGGACCATCCGGCTGCTCGATGCGTCGAACACCGTCGTCGCCACGACCGTCACCGACGCCAACGGCGACTACTGCTTCACGGGGCTGCCGTGCGGCACGTTCACGGTGGCCGAGGTGCAGCAGCCGGGCTGGATCGCCACCGCGCCGGCCGGGGGCAGCCACTTCGTCGGCCCGCCGATCGGCACGACGCTGCAGGGCGTGGACTTCGGCAATCGCGCCTGCGGCGGCGCGCCGCCCTGCGTCGGCACGCCCCCGAACACCGC
>CAZUEM010000023.1:7851-29449 GCA_964619155.1 uncultured bacterium | reverse complement strand
TTCCTCGAAGTGGGCACCGGCGGCGCGCCGCAGGTCTTCCCCGGGCCGGTGCTCGTCGCGGGGACTCCCACGCAGGTGGCCGTTTCGCTCGACCGCGTGCACGGGACGGGGCTCTGGTACCTGGACGGCGAGACCATGGCGGCTTTCGCGTTCACTCCGCCCGCGGGCTCGGTGACGACGGGCGCCGACCTGCTCATCGGACGGAGCGCCGACGGCTTCGCGCCCTCGGCGCCGGTGTTCGCCTGCCTCGACGAAGTCGTCCTCTTCGACGACGCGGTCAACGAGCCGGCCGCGCGCAAGGCGTTCGGTCCTCCGCCCGTGGCGTGGTGCCCCGACTACGCGCTGCTGCCGGCCACGACCGCGATCTGCAAGGACCGCGACTCGGTGCAGGTCTGCTTCCGCTTCGGCAACCGGACCGGCACGCCTCAGACCTACCAGTGGTCACTCGCCGGGCTGCCGGCGGGCGCGGGCTGCAACGTCGCCGGGCCCGTGCAGTTCACGCCGGCCGCGGGCAGCGTCACCGTTCCCGCGGGCGGGCTCTCGGCGCCGGTGTGCGTGCTCGTTCGGCGCCCCGCGGGGCTCACCGCGCACAACGCCACCGCGTGCTTCCAGCTCACGTGGGCGAACGCCGCCACCGGCGAGTGCCGCTCCCTGCAGACGACGCTGCGCGCCGACACCTCGTGCTGGTGCGCGGGCGCCGGCGCCTCGCCGGTCGCGAGCGTCGCGGCGCGCGTGCCGACGGGCACCACGATCGCGCTGCCCGTGGAGCATCCCTGCGATCCGCGGCAGTCGCCCTACCGGGTGACCGCGGTGTGGACCGACACGACGCAGCCCGACCCGCTGGCGCTGAGCCTGAACGGCTACGCGCCCGGCTCGCCCCTGACCGGCGTCCTCAACGGCGGCCCCGGGACCCCTGGCACGCTCGAGGTGCGCTGCAGCTACCCGCGCGGCTTCGACCCGGCCGCGCACTACGCGCTCGTGCTCGAGATGGACACCGACGGCGACGGCCTGCTCGAGCCCGTGCACACGACGCTCGTCTCGCCGTCGTATTCGGAAGCGTCCTCGGTCGACGTTCCGGCTTCGCCGCCGGCGCCGGTCGCGATCCAGCTGTCGGCGCGGCCGAACCCGTTCACGGGCCGGACGGCGCTGGGCTTCGTGCTCGCGCGCCCGGGCCCGGTCGAACTGACGGTGTACGACCTGAGCGGCGCGCGCATCCGGACGCTCGCGCGCGGCCCGCTGCCCGCCGGGGCGCACGCCTTCGAGTGGAACGGCCGCACCGAGCAGGGCCAGCGGGTTCCGGCGGGCATCTACTTCGTCCGCCTCGCGCACTCCGGCCAGCGCGCCGAGGCGAAGCTCGTGAAGGTGCAGTGAGCGCCGCGGGCCCGGGTCCGGCGTGAAGGCGCCCGGGCCCGGGCCGTCCGCGCGTCGCGCGCGCTAGCGAAGCAGCACCAGCTTTCGCCCCTGCGGCGCGCCCGCGCCCTCGACGCGCAGCCAGTAGAGGCCGGGCCGGGCCCGCGCACCGCCGGCGCCGCGGCCGTCCCACGACAACTCGTGGCGGCCGGCGGCGAACTCGCGGTCGGCGAGCCGCGTCACCTCGCGCCCGGCGACGTCGACCACGCGGACGCGCGCATGCGCCGCGCGCGCGAGCACGAACTCCACGCGCGTCGCGCCGGCGGTCGGGTTGGGCGCCGGCGGCCGCAGCTCGGCGAGCGCCGGAAGCGCGGGCGGCCCGACGGCGTTCACGCCCGGCGGATCGACGAGGAAGCGCAGCGCGCCGGGCGCGCGCTGCGACCACCAGTACTCGTTGTGGGTGTGACCGGGGCCCTCGACCGACAGGAAATCGGCGCCGTCGGCGAACCCCTGCGCGAGCGCCACGTCGCGCATCAGGCGCAGCAGTTCGATGTAGTCGTCGATGCCGTCGCCGTCGCCGTCGGTCGTGCCACCCGCCTCGATCGTGCCCATGTCCTGGTAGTAGCGCGCGAGCGGCGGCTTCGGCCGCCCCGCCGCGTACGGCACCATGGCGCCGCCGTTCCACCACAGCGAACTCGAGAACGCCGCGATGCGCCCCCAGGTCTCCGGGTAGGTGTGGCCCGCGTAGTGCGTGATGAGCCCGCCCAGCGAGGAGCCGGCCATCATCGTGTGGTCCGGCCCCGTGCGGGTGCGGTAGCGCCGGTTCACCTCGGGGATCAGGTGGTCGCGGATGGCCTGCAGGTAGGCATCGCCGCCGCCGCCGGCGCACGGCCCGCCCGCCCACGGCGTGTACTCCCAGCAGCGGTCCGCGCTGTTTTCGATGCCGACGACGATGAGCGGCTCGATCTCGCCCGCGCCGATGAGAGCCGTGCACGTCTCGTCGATGTGCCATTCGCCCGCGAAGCTCCGGCTCGCGTCGAACAGGTTCTGCCCGTCGTGCATGTAGAGCACCGGGTAACGGGCCGAGGAAGACTCGTAACCGGGCGGCAGCCACACCCAGCAGCGCCGGCCGGACAGGAACGGTCCGTGGGTGAGCGTGTCGAGGCGCCCCGTGACGGTGCCCACGTCGGCCCACGAGGCGACGGTGAAGTCGAACGCCTGGTCGCCGCCCGGGGTGAGCTGCCGGTTGGCGATCTCCTCGCCGTTCGCGCCCTTCTCGACCGCGCTCCACGTGCCGCGCGTGAACTTGAACTGGATCGGCGCGCCCGAAGGCAGCGACAGCGTGATGGCCCACCGCCCGTCGGGTTGCGGCGCGAGCGCGTACGAGGGGTGGCCCGGGTTCCAGCCCTGGAAGCTGCCGGCGATGTACACCGTGGAGCCCGCCGGCGTGTTGGCCGGAACGGACACGCGGAAGGTGGTCAGCGCGCGGGCCGCCGGCGGGAAAGCCGCCGCGGCGGCGAGCGCGAGAAAGGCGAGGGCGAAGTGCGGGCGCATGCCAGGTCTCCGTTCGGGGGCGCGGCGGACCCCGCCGGGAGTGCGGGGCGCGGTGCGCGCGCGGGAAGTATGCGCCGGGGGCGCGGCGGCGAGGAAATTGGCGCCGCTCCCCGAGGGCGGAGCCCCGGCCGGGCACGATTTCCCGTGTGCCATTCCGGGGGCTGGTCGCGACGTACCTTCATGTGCGGTGGCGCCGCCGAAGGCGCTGCCGGACCCTCCCGGAGGCTCCCCATGCGCGCCGCGTGCCACCGATTCGTCCTGTCGCTGTTCCTCGCACTGCTCGCCGGCCCGGCCCCGGCGAACGCTTCGGCGCCCGCCGAGCGGGCCCGCTCGGCCGCGGACTCGCTCGCCGCGCTCACCTCGGCGGCGGCGCCGCCGAACGTGCGCGTCCCCGAACTCCTGAAGCTCGTTCCCGACCTGTCGCCGGAAGCGGCGGCGCTCACCTCGGCACGCGCGCCCGAGGGCTGGGTCCGGCCGGCGAACGAACTGCTGCCCGCGCGCCTGGCGGCGCCCTTCGCGCCGAGCCTGCCGGCCGACGGCAAGGCGACGACCTCCGCGGAGCAGCCCCCCGGCTGGGTGCCCGACGCGCCGGGCGGCCCGGCCCCGGCGGCCCCGAGCGGCGCTGCGGCCAGCGCGTCCGCCTGCGCGATCTGCCCGCCCGACGCGCAGGTCGAGGACGAGCCCATCTGCGGCACGGGTTACGTGGACGCGACCAACGGCGGCTGCAACTCCACGCCCAACGTCTTCAACGACGTCACCTGCGGCGTCATCTGCGGCGAGACCGGCACGTACTTGACCGCCGGCGGTTCCAACTTCCGCGACACCGACTGGTACCGCATCACGGTCGGCGCCGGGACGCACACGCTCACCGGCGTCGGCGACGGCTTCCGGCTGCGGCTGTTCGTCATGAACCCGTCGTGCCCGGCGTCGGCGATCGCGACGACCACGAGCGAGAGCTGCGTCGAATCGGGCGCGCTCACGTTCACCGGGCCCGGCACGTTCTACCTGTTCGCGGGCCCCGACGTGTTCACGGGCGTCGCGTGCGGCTCGAAGTACCGGCTCACGATCACGGGGCCGACCGCTCCCGTGTGCTGCGTACAGGAGTGCCCGCCGGATGCCCAGGTCGAGAACGAGCCGCTGTGCGCGACCGGCTACGTGGACGCGACCAACGGCGGCTGCAACTCCACGCCCAACGTCTTCACCGACGTCACCTGCGGCGTCATCTGCGGCGAGACCGGCACGTACCTGACCTCCGGCGGCGCCAACTTCCGCGACACCGACTGGTACCGCATCACGGTCGGCGCCGGCACCTACTCGTACGAGGGCATCAGCAGCGGTTACAAGCTGCGGCTGTTCGTCATGAACCCGTCCTGCCCGGCGTCGACGATCGCGACGACCACGAGCGAGAGCTGCGTCGAATCGAGCGAGCTCACGTTCACGGGCCCCGGCACGTTCTACCTGTTCGCGGGCCCCGACGTGTTCACGGGTGTCGCGTGCGGTTCGAAGTACCGGCTCACGGTCACGGGGCCGAGCGCTCCCGTGTGCTGCGTGCAGGACTGCCCGCCGAACGCGCAGGTCGAGAACGAGCCGCTGTGCGCGACCGGCTACGTGGACGCCACGAACGGTGGCTGCAACTCGACGCCCAACGTCTTCATGCCGGTGACCTGCAACACCATCTGCGGCGAGACCGGCACGTACGTGACCTCCGGCGGTTCCAACTTCCGCGACACCGACTGGTACAGCATCACCGTCGGCCCGGGGACGTTCCGATACTCGGGCACCGGAAGCGGGTTCCGGCTGCGGCTGTTCGTCATGAACGCGACCTGCCCGGCTTCGGTGGTCGCGACGACCACGAGCGAAAGCTGCGTCGAATCGAGCGCGCTCACGTTCACGGGGCCCGGCACGTTCTACCTGTTCGCGGGCCCCGACGTGTTCACGGGCGTGCCGTGCGGCTCGAAGTACCAGCTGCGCATCAGCGGCCCCGGGGTCCCGGGCTGCTGCGTGCAGGACTGCCCGCCGGGCGCCCAGGTCGAGAACGAGGCGCTGTGCGCCAACGGCTACGTGGACGCCACCAACGGCGGCTGCAACTCGACACCCAACGTCTTCACCGACGTCACCTGCGGCGTCATCTGCGGCGAGACCGGCACGTACCTGACCTCCGGCGGCGCCAACTTCCGCGACACCGACTGGTACCGCATCACGGTCGGCGCCGGCACCTACTCGTACGAGGGCATCAGCAGCGGTTACAAGCTGCGGCTGTTCGTCATGAACCCGTCCTGCCCGGCGTCGACGATCGCGACGACCACGAGCGCGAGTTGCACTCCGTCGAGCCCCCTGACGTTCACCGGGCCCGGCACGTTCTACCTGTTCGCGGGCCCGGACGTGTTCAGCGGCGTGCCGTGCGGATCGAAGTACCGGCTCGTGATCTCGGGCCCCGGGATCCCGCTCTGCTCAACGACGGCCGTGGACGGCTCGCCGGGAGGCGCGCCGGCTTCGCTGGCGGTGCGGAACAACCCGTTCCGGGCCGCGACGACGTTCGAACTGACGCTTCCCCGCGCGGGCCGCGTGCGGCTCGAGATCTTCGACGCCTCCGGGCGCAAGGTGAGGACGTTCGACGATCCGGGCGGCGGCGCCGGAAGCCGCTCGCTGTCGTGGGACGGGCGCGACGAGTCGGGCCGGCCGCTGCACGCCGGGCTCTACCTGTGCGCGCTCTCGCTCGACGACCAGGTGCTCGCGCGCACCAAGACGATCCTGCTCCGGTGACCGGCCCCGGCGGGCGTCCGCGCCCGCCGGGTGGTTGCTCAGCGCGCGGGATCGCCGGGCCAGGCGATCGTGAGCAGCACGGCGCTCTCGCGCACCGCCTCGACGTCGTGCGGGATATCGTGCTCGAGCGCGAGCAGGTGCCCTTCCGGCAGGTCCACGACGCCGCCCTCGAGATGCAGCCGCACGTGGCCGGACAGGGCCTGGACCGAGATACGGCCGCTCGTGTGGTGCTGCGGCATGCGCGTGCCGGGTTGCATCAGCATGAACACGACCCGCAGGTCGGGATGCTTCACGAGCGTGACGGCGTTGCGCCCGTGCTGAAGCCACGGGGCCTCGGCCCTGAGCCGCGCGGCCTCCTCGGCGAAGTCGAACTGCAGGACGGGGCCGGCGAGCGGGCGCGCCGGCCGCGTCGCGGGCGCGTTCCCGCCGGGTCCGGGAGCGGACGGGCCCTTCGGCTGTTCCGGCATCGGGATCTCCTGCGCGCGGGCGGACGGGCCCACGACTGCGGTGCGGGCGGGGCGATTGATCGCCCGCCCCGCCGGTGGCGGACTACTTCTTCTTCGCGACGAACGACCACGTCGCCAAGCTAGGCCCTCGTCGCGCCGGCGGGCAAACGGATTCGCCCCTCGGTCCGCGGATTAGGGGCTGATCCGGACGGCGTCGCCCCGGCGTTCTCCGCCGGTTGACTTCCGGGGCCGGGGCCGGATGCTTGGCCCCTTCGAAGCGGACGAGGATCCGTCGAAGGACCCGAACCTGATCAAGGTCGGCCAGAAGCTCCGGATTCCCTGAAGCCGGCAGCCAGTTCCCAAACACGAGGAGCGATCCATGAAGCGAATCGTCGGACTGATCGTGGTGGTGGTGCTCGGCGCCGCGCTCGCGGCGTGCGGTTCCGAAAAGGGGGCGGCGACGAGCGCGATCCAGGCGGCCGAGACGGCGTGGGCGGCGGCCAAGGACAACGTGGCGAAGATCGTCCCGGCGGACGCGAAGTCCATGGACGACGCGATCGCCGCCGCGAAGGCGAGCCTCGAGAGCGGCGACGCCAAGGCCGCGCTCGCCGCGGCCAAGGACCTGCCGGCGAAGATCGCGGAGTTGACCGCGGGCCTCGCCGCGAAGGAGACCGAACTCAAGGCGGTGTGGGAGACGCTCAACACCGGGCTTCCGGGCATCGTCGCGTCCGTGCAGAAGCGGGTGGACGTGCTGTCGAAGTCCCGGTCGCTCCCGGCGGGCCTCGACCAGGTCACCTTCGACGAGGTCAAGACCTCGCTCGGGCAGGCGAACCAGATGTGGACCGAGGCGCAGAGCGCCCAGCTGAACGGCAACATCGGGGAGGCCGTCGCCAAGGCCACGGGCGTCAAGGACCTGATGGTGAAGGCCCTGACCGCGCTCAAGATGCCGGTGCCGGCGGCGCTGCAGTCCTGACGCGTCCCGCGGCGCCCCCGCGCGCCGCGCGTGGACGCCGCCGGCCGCCATGATGCCGGGCCGCCCTAGAGGCGGTCCGGCAGGGCGGCCAGCAGCCAGGCGCCGAGGGCGAACGCGGCGACGATCGCGCGGTGGCGCATGCGCGCCGCGCCGAGGCGCGCCGAGACGCGCTTCTCCAACTCGGGCGTGAGCATGCGGCGCAGCCGCCGGCGCGTGACCCACTCGAGCGCGAACCACGCGGGCACCGCGGCCGCGACCGCGCCCAGCGCCAGCGATCCCGGCGCCAGCGCGCCGAGCGCCAGCAGGCGGCCGGCGAGGAAGACCAGCGCCAGCGCCGAGCACCACGCGACCGCGGCCTGCTCGATGCTGGAACTCTGCAGCCGGCCCAGGCAGCGATCGGCGAGCGCGGTCGCGCGCCCGGTGTAGGCCGCGCTCGCGAGCGACGTGCCCACGACCTGCTCGATCTCGCGCACCGCCTCGGCCATGCCGCCGCGCGCCTCGATCAGCCGGACGTGCAGCTCCGAGGCGAAGAACACGCGCAGCCGTTCGAGCAGCACGGTCGTCGCCGCGCGTTTCCACCACGGCAGCGCCCGCAGCGCGTCCTCGAGCTCGGCCGCGTCCGGCTCGAGCAGCGCCTCGACCAGCCCGTGGTGATGCAGGACGACGCCGGCCTCGCCGTAGGCGCGGAGCTGCAGCGTTCGCGCCCGCGCCGTCACGTCCAGCGTGCGGAGCGGCACGCGGGCCGCGTAGGCGAGCCGCGCCTGGCGCCCGCGGCGTTCGCCGCTCGTGAACCGGATCGGCGCCAGATCGCCGAGCGCCTCGAAGGCGAAGCGCTCGCGGAAGGTCTCGGCGTCCTCCGCGGCGCCGTCCGGTGAGCCGATCGTGACCGCGCGGTCGACGCGGCATCGCACCACTCCCGCGCGATGCAGGATGCCGGTCGCGCCGCACGTGCCGCAGGCGAGCGTGCCGGCGCCGCCGCAGGTGCTGCAGCTGACCGAGCCCGAGCCGCCGCAGGTCCAGCACGTGCACCGGCCGTTGCTGCACGACCCGCACGTCACGTAACCGCCCCGGCAACTGAAGCAGTTCACCTGCCGCTGCTCCCAGCGCGTCACGTTGCTGTTCGTGGCGGAGTCCCAGGCGGACACGGAGACCTGCTCGTAGCGGTACCCCGCGCCGCCGCAGCTCGAGCAGCGGGTCTGCGCCGAGCCCCCGCAGTTCGAGCACGTCGTGCTGCCGCGCCCGTAGCACCCCGTGCACTGCACCTGCCGCTGGCCGCCGCAGCCGTGACAGGTGACGCGGCCCCGGCCCGAGCACGTCTCGCAGGTCCACGCGTGCCCCACCCAGACCGGATCGCTCCGCACGTCCGCCTCGGCGAGCCGGGCCCGGTAGTCCGGCCCGTGGGCGGAAATCCACGCGTCGAGGCGGCCCTCGCTCTCGGCGCTCGTGCGTTCGAGCAGGCCGTCGAGCGCCGAGCGGAAGGCCGCCGCCGAGTCCAGTTCGCGCACGTGCGCGCCGAGCCGGCCGGTCCCCTCCTCCGTGTGCGCCTGGAAGTGCACCGCGAAGCCGATCGCCATCTCCAGCCCGACCGACCCGGAGGCCTCGGCTCCGAACGCCAGCGCGCCCGGTTCGAGCACGCGCGCGAGCGACTCGACGCGGCGCTGGAGCCTGCCCGCGAGTTCGCCCGGCGCCAGCGCGTCGCCGGCGGCGCCGGCCGCGGGCCCGGCGCTCACGGCGCCGCTCATGTCCACGCCCAGCCTCGCGAACGCCCGCGCCGAGCGCGCGAGCAGCCACGCCAGGAACATGAACAGCGCGGTGGCGGCCGCGATGCGGGCCGGGCTCGTGCCCCCGCGCAGCGAGATCCACGCCGGCCCGCCCGGCCGCCGGGTGCTGGCCGCGCGCGCGTCCCCCACCGGCGGTACGCCGCGCCCGGCGACGAGCGCTTCCACGCCGGCGGCGGCGAACGGCTCGCCCGCCCGCGCGTCGTCGTAGCGCCGGCCCGGAAGGACGGTCACGCGGCCGAGCAGTTCGTGCCACGCGCGCATCTGCGCCGCCGCGTCCGGGCCGGGCACGCTCGTCCGCCGCAGCACGAGCACGCCCTCGCGGGTGCAGAACGCGCCGAAGCCGAGCGTGCGCGGCGCGCCGCCCACGACCACGTCGTAGCTCCAGAAGAGCGCATGGCGCGCCGGGACCCACGTGGGCGCGAGGCGCCAGCCGGCGAAGCCGGGGCTCCGCCCCAGGGCCGTGGCGATCGCGGGATCGATGCGCGGGCCGGGGTCGGGCAGGCGCCCGCTGCGGTGGAACTCGTAGGCGACCGAGCCGGGCGCCGCGTTCGGGAGCGTGCCCGCGAAGATCAGGCGCGGCGCGTCGCGCTCGCGCTGCAGCCGCGCGAGCTCGGCCGGCCCGGCCGGGCGGACGGCCGCGCCCGGCGGCAGTTCGATCGTGGCGACCGCCCCGAGCGGCACGACCGCGCCGCGCGCGGCGCCCGCGGCAATCGCGAGCGCGACGAGGACGAGCGCGGCCGCGCGGGGCGCGGCATGCCAGGGCGGTGCGGCGGGCCGGGACGGCATCGCGGGAGTCTAATGAGCGCCCGGCGGCGCCGGAACGAAGAAGTGCGCGGGCGGGGCCGGAGCTCCGCACGTCGCGTTCGAAGCCCGAGATCCCCATTGACGCGCATCCGCGCGGCCCGTTAGGGTGCGCGCCTCATGTCGAACGCCTGCTTCCGCCATCGCCATACCCATGTCCACGGCCCGACGGGCCGCGGGGGTTCGGCGCTGGCCGGGGAGAGGCTCCCCGCGCTCGACTAGACGCACAGCGATCCGACTCCACGGCCCGTCCGGTTCCACCGGACGGGTTTTTCGTTTTCCCCCGCACCACCCGAGAGAACGTCATGATCCGCATCGCCATTCCCAACAAGGGCCGGCTGTCCGACGACGCCCGCGGGCTGTTCGACGACGCCGGCCTCGAAGTCCGGTCCCAGGGCGCGCGCGCGCTCACCGCCTCGCTCGGCGGCGTGTTCGAAGGGTTGTTCGTCCGCGCGCAGGACATTCCCGAGTTCGTGGCCGACGGAGCCGCCGACGTGGGCGTGACCGGGCTCGACCTGGTGCGCGAGTCGGGCCGCGCGCTCGACGAACTGCTCGACCTGGAGTTCGGTCGCTGCCGGCTCGTCGTGGCGGCGCGCGAGGAGAGCGGCGTCGGATCGCTCGACGGCATCGGCGGCGGGACGCGCGTCGCCACCGCGTTCCCGAACCTCGCGCGCGGGTTCTTCGCGGCGCGCGCGCGCCGCGTCGAGGTCGTCCCGGTCTCGGGCGCGGCCGAGATCGCGCCGCACCTGGGGATCGCCGACGTCGTCGTGGACCTCACGAGCACCGGCTCGACGCTCAAGGTGAACGGCCTGCGCGAACTGGGCACGGTGCTCGAGTCCACCGCGCGGCTCGTCGCCGCGCCGGGCGCGCGCGAAGGCGCGCACGCGCGGGAACTCGAGGACCTCGTCGCCGCGCTCGCCTCGGTGCTGCGCGCGCGGGGCCGGCGCTACGTGATGGCGAACGTGCCGAGGCCGGCGCTCGATCAGGTCAAGCGCGTGCTGCCGGGCCTGAACGGCCCGACGGTGGTGGACATCCTGAACGGTGGCACGATGGTCGCGGTGCACGCGGTGGTCGGGGCGGCGGCGATCTACCGCACCATCGCCGACCTCAAGGCGCTCGGCGCCGAGGGCATCCTGGTCACGCGGATCGAAAGGCTGATGCCGTGAGCGCGCCGGAGCTGCGCCGGCGCGGCGCGCTCGCCGCCCTCGGGGCCGCCGACCTGGCGGCGCTGTGCGAGCGTTCGACGTCGTCCGACCCCGCGGTGTGCGCGACGGTCGCGGAGGTGCTCGCGGACGTGCGCGCTCGCGGCGACGCGGCCCTGCGCGAACTCGCGCTGCGCTGGGACGGCGTCGCGCCGGATCCGTTCGAAGTGCCGCCCGCGGCCTGCGCCGAGGCGCTCGCCGCCACGCCGGCGCCGCTGCGCGCGGCGCTCGAGCGCGCGGCCGCGAACCTGAGCGCCGTCCACGCCGCGGCGCGGCCCGTCGCGTCGCAGGTCGAAGTCGAGCCGGGCGTCGTCGTGGGGCGCCGGCCCGACCCGCTCGCGCGCGTCGGCGTGTACGCGCCCGGCGGGCGCGCGTCGTACCCGAGCAGCGTGCTCATGGGCGCGGTGCCCGCGCGCGTCGCGGGCGTCGGCGAGGTGGTGCTGTGTTCGCCGCCCGGGCCCGGCGGCCGCCCGCCGCGTGCGGTGCTCGCGGCGGCGGCGCTCGCGGGCGTGGACCGCGTGTTCGCGGTGGGCGGCGCGGGCGCGATCGCGGCGCTCGCCTTCGGCACCGCGAGCGTGCCGCGCGTGGACCGCATCGTCGGCCCGGGCAACGCGTGGGTGGCCGAGGCCAAGCGGCAGGTGGCGGGCACGGTGGGCATCGATTCGCCCGCGGGCCCGAGCGAGGTGCTCGTGCTGGCCGGGCCCGCGTCCGACCCGGCGTTCGTCGCCCGCGAACTGGCCGCTCAGGCCGAGCACGATCCGCGCGCCTGCGCGGTCGCGGTGGTCTTCGGCGAGGACGCGGCCGCGCGCGCGGACCGCGTCGAGGCGGCGCTCGCCGCGGCGGTGGCGGCGGCGGCGCGCCGCGAGGTGATCGCGGCGGCGCTCGCCGCGCAGGGCGCGCTGCTGCTCGCCCGCGACGCGGACGAGGCGCTGGCGTTCGCCAACGGCTACGCGCCAGAGCACCTCGTGCTCGCGGACGCGGCGGCGGCCGCGCTGTTGCCGCGCGTGCGGCACGCGGGCACCGTCTTCGCGGGCCCCGCGGCGGCGAACGCCTTCGGCGACTACCTGACGGGCGGCAACCACATCCTGCCCACGGGCGGGCTCGCGCGCGCCTGGTCGGGGCTCTCGACGCTCGATTTCGTGCGCTGGACCACCTGGCAGACGATCACGCCGGCGGCCGCGGCGGCGCTGGCCGCCGACACGGCGTGCTTCGCGCTCGCCGAGGGCCTGCCCGCGCACGCGGCCGCCGCGGCGGCCTGGGGGAGCGCGTCGTGAGCGCGTTCGCGGGCGGAACGCCCGCGCGCCGCGCCGGCGTGGACGCCCTGCGCGCCTATCGCGAGGGCGGCGGCGCCGCGGCGCTCGACCTGTCCGACAACACCTGCCGGTTCGGCGTGCCGCCGGCGGCCATGGCGGCGCTCGCGGCCTTCGACCCGGCGCTCGCCTCGCGCTACCCCTCGCCCGCCAACGACGCGCTGCGCGCCGCGCTCGCGGCGTACGCGGGCGTGGCGCCCGACGAGATCGTCACCGGCTGCGGATCGGACGACGTGCTCGACTCGGCGCTGCGTGCGTTCGGCCGGCCGGGCGACCGGGTCGCGTTCCCCGCGCCCACGTTCGTCATGCTCGCGCACTACGCGCGCGCCAACGCGCTCGTGCCCGTTCCGGTGCCGCCGGGGGCGGACGGCGCGCCCGACGTGGACGCGCTGCTCGCCGCGGGCGCACGCCACGTGTACCTGTGCTCCCCCAACAACCCGACCGGCGCGACGCTTCCCGCGGGAGCGCTCGAACGCGTCCTCGCGGCGACGCCGGGGCTCGTGATCCTCGACGAGGCCTACGCCGAGTTCGCGGGACGCTCGGAGGCGGCCGCGGCGCCGGCGCGCGGGCGGCTGCTCGTCGCGCGCACGATGAGCAAGGCCTTCGGGCTCGCCGGGCTGCGCGTGGGCTGGGGCGTGGGCGCGCGCGAGCTGGTGCTGGCGGTGGAGAAGGCGCGCGGTCCGTTCCGCGTGAGCGCGCCGGCCGAGGCGGCGGCCGTGGCGGCGCTCGCGGGCGATCTCGGCTGGATGCGCGCGCACGTGGCCGCGGCGGTCGAGGCGCGCGATCGCTTCGCCCGGGCGCTGCGCGAGGCGGGGTTCGCGCCGCTGCCGTCGGCGGCCAACTTCGTGCTGGTGCCGGTGCACGACGCGGCCGGGGCCGCGGCGGCGCTGCGCGCGCGCGGCATCGCGGTGCGCGCGTTCGCGGCGCTGCCGGGCGTGGGCGACGCGCTGCGCGTGACGGTGGCGCCCTGGCCCGCACTCGAACCCGTGGTGGCGGCGCTGCGCGACTGCGCGGCGGCCGCCGCGGGGAGGGGCGCGTGATCGTCACGGTGTTCGACTACGGGGCGGGCAACCTGCACTCGCTCGCCAAGGCGCTCGAAGCCGGCGGCGCGACCGTGCGCACGTGCGCCGATCCGCGCGCCGCGCTCGCGACCGACGCGCTGGTGCTGCCGGGCGTGGGCGCGTTCGGCGCCGCGGCGGCCCGCCTCGCGCCCGGGCGCGAGGCGATGCGCGCGGCGCTGCTGGCGGGACTGCCGTGCCTGGGCGTCTGCCTCGGCATGCAGCTGCTCTGCGACGCGAGCGACGAGGGCCCGGGCGGCGGGCTCGGCGTGGTGCCGGGCCGCGTCACGCGGCTCGCCGCGCGGCGCGTGCCGCAGATCGGCTGGAACACGGTCGACGCGGCGGCCGAGCCGCTGTTCGCGGCCTCGGGGCTCGACTGCGCCTACTACGCGAACTCGTACGTGTGCCGGCCGGCCGAACCCGCGCACGCGGTCGCCTGGAGCGAGCACGAGGGCGACCGGTTCGCGGCCGCCGTGCGCGCCGGGCGCACGGTCGGCGTGCAGTTCCACCCGGAGAAGAGCTCGCGCGCCGGTCTCGCGTTCGTGCGCGCGTGGCTGGCCGAGGCGGCGCGATGATCGCGGTCCCGGCGGTGGACGTGCGCGAGGGCGCGTGCGTGCAGCTCGTGGGCGGCGCCTACGAGGCCGAGCGCGTGCGCCTCGCCGACCCGGTCGCGGTGGCGCGCGACTGGGTGGCGCTCGGGTTCGCACGCCTGCACGCCGTGGACCTCGACGCGGCGACGGGCCGCGGCGCCAACCCCGACGTCCTGCGGGCGCTCGTGCGCACGGCGGGCGTGCCCGTGAGCGTGGGCGGCGGCGTGCGCGACGACGCGGCGCTCGACGGGTGGCTCGACGCCGGGGCCGCGACCGTGGTGGTGGGAACGCGCGCGGTCGAGGACCCGGCGTGGATCGCCGCCGCGGCCGCGCGCCACCCGGGCCGCATCGTGGTGGCCGCCGACGTGCGCGGGCGCACGGTGGTGACGCGGGGCTGGAGCGGCGACGGCGGGCTCGACGTGCTCGCGTTCGCCGCCTCGCTGGCCGGCCTGCCCCTCGCCGGTCTGCTCGTGACCGCGGTGCACCGCGAGGGCCGGTTGCAGGGCCCGGACGTGGCGCTCGTGCGCGCGGTGGCGGCGGCGACGCCGCTGCCGGTGTTCGCTTCGGGGGGCGTCGCGACGCGGGACGACCTCGTTCGGCTTCAGGAGGCCGGGGCCGCGCAGGCGGTGCTCGGCATGGCCCTCTACACCGGCGCGCTCGACGCGCGCGCCGTCGCCCGGGAGTTCTCCGCATGATCACGATCACCCGCGAAACCCGTGAGACGCGCGTGCGCGTCTCGCTCGGCCCCACACCGGCCGCGGACGGCGCGGCGCCGCGCATCGCCACCGGCGAGCCGTTCCTGGACCACATGCTCGTCACGTTCGCGCGGTACGCCGGGCTCACGCTCGAGGTCGAGGCGTCGGGCGACCTGCGGCACCACGTGGTCGAGGACGTGGCGATCACGCTCGGCGAAGCGCTGCGGCGCGCGGCGCCGGCGACGTGCGCGCGCTACGGCGAGCGCACGGTGCCCATGGACGACGCGCTCGTGCAGGCCGCGCTCGATGCCGGAGGGCGCGCGTGGTACGCGGGCCGGCTGCCGTCGGCGCTCTACGAGCACTGGTTCCGCTCGTTCGCCGACGCCGCGCGGCTCACGCTGCACGTGCGCGTGCTGCGCGGGCGCGACCGGCACCACGTGATCGAGGCCGCGTTCAAGGCCGCGGGCCTGGCCCTGCGCCAGGCGCTCGCCGACGAAGGCGCGGTGTTCAGCACCAAGGGCCGCGTGGACGTGAGGGAGGGGTGATGCTCGCGCGACGGCTCATCGCCTGCCTCGACGTGCGCGGCGGGCGCGTGGTGAAGGGCACCGCGTTCGCGGACCTGCGCGACGTGGGCGACCCGGTCGAGCTGGCGCTGCGCTACGAGGCGCAGGGCGCCGACGAACTGTGCTTCCTCGACATCTCGGCCACGCCCGACGAGCGCGCGACCGCGCTCGACACGGTGCGGCGCACCGCCGAGCGGCTGTTCGTGCCCCTCACGCTGGGCGGCGGAATCCGCGGCGTGGACGACGTGTCGGCGGCGCTGCGCGCGGGCGCCGACAAGGTGAGCGTCAACACCGCCGCGGTCGCGCGTCCCGGGCTGCTGGCCGAGGCGGCGGAGCGCTTCGGCGCGCAGTGCGTGGTGGCGAGCATCGACGCGAAGCGGGACGGGGACGGCTGGCGGGTGTGGACGCACGGCGGCCGCCGCCCGACCAGGCTCGACGCGGTGGCCTGGGCGGCGGAGTGCGCACGCCGCGGCGCGGGTGAGATCCTGCTGACGAGCATCGACGCCGACGGCGGGCGGCGCGGCTACGACCTCGCGCTCACGCGCGCGGTCGCGAACGCGGTGGACGTGCCGGTGATCGCCTCCGGCGGCGCGGGCGAGGCGGCCCACCTGGTGGCGGCGCTGGAGGAGGGCCAGGCCGACGCCGTGCTGCTCGCCGGCATCCTGCACGACGGGCTGGCCGCGCTGGACGAACTCAAGCGGAAGCTGGCCGCGGCCGGGGTCGCAGTACGGAGGAGCGCATGACGGAATCGACGAACACGCTGCTCGAGGCCGCGCGCGAACTGGCGCGCGTGACCGGCGCGGCGGCGCTGCGCCACTACCGCGCCGCGCTCGACGTGGAGACCAAGGCGGACGGCTCGCCGGTGACGCGCGCCGACCGCGAGGCCGAGCAGGCCGCGCGTGCGTGGCTCGCGGAGCGCTTCCCGGCCGACGGCGTCGTGGGCGAGGAGTTCGGCGAGACGCGGCCGGACGCGGCGCGGCGCTGGTTCCTGGACCCGGTGGACGGCACGAAGTCGTTCGTGCGCGGCGTGCCGTTGTGGGGCTCGATGGTGGGCGTGAGCGAGGGCGGCGAGGTGCTCGCCGGCGCGGTGGCGTTCCCGGCGCTGGGCGAGGAGATCGCGGCCGCGCGCGGCGCGGGCTGCTGGTGGAACGGCGCGCGCTGCCGCGTGAGCGACGAGGGTGACCTCGCCCGGGCCACCGTGCTCGCCACCGACGAGCGCTTCGGCTGCGACGCGCGCAAGAAGGCGGCGTGGGACGCGCTGGCGGGCCGCGCCGCGGTCGCGCGCTCGTGGGGCGACTGTTACGGCTACCTGCTGGTCGCGACCGGGAGGGCGGAGTTGATGACCGACGGCGTGCTCCACCCCTGGGATGCGGTCCCGCTCGTGCCCATCGTGACCGAGGCGGGCGGCGTGCTGACCGACTGGTCCGGCGGGCCCGCCGGCTTCGGCATCGGCGCGATCGCCACCAACGCGGCGCTGGCGGCCGCGGCGCGCGAACTGCTGTTCGCGATCGCGAACCGGGAGGGCGCATGAGCACCGGACCACGGCTCGACCTGGACGCGCTCGACTTCGCGAAGGGCGGCGGTCTCGTGACCGTGATCGCGCAGGACGTCGCGAGCGGCGCCGTGCTGATGCTCGCGCACGCCGACCGCGAGGCGCTCGAGCGCACGCTCGCGACCGGCCTCATGCACTACCGCTCGCGCTCGCGCGGCCCGTGGAAGAAGGGCGAGACGAGCGGCCACGTGCAGCGCGTGCTGTCGCTGCACGCCGACTGCGACGGCGACGCCGTGCTCGCGCGAGTCGCGCCCGCGGGGCCGGCCTGCCACACCGGGGCGCCGTCGTGCTTCGGCGAAGCGGCGACGGCGCCCGACGTGGTCGCGGCGCTCGACGCGGTGATCGCCGGGCGCGCGGCGGCGCCCGGCACGCCCGGCGAGCGGCCCTCGTACACGCGCGCGCTGCTGGCCGACCGCAACCGGCGGCTCAAGAAGCTGGGCGAAGAGGCGGCCGAACTGGCCGTCGCTTGCGCCGACGGCGACCGTGCGCGCGCGACCGCGGAGGCGGCCGACCTGCTCTACCACGCGCTCGTGGCGCTGCGCGCGCTCGGCGCGGGCTGGGCCGACGTGCGCGCCGAGCTGGCGGACCGCGCGGCACGGGAATAGCTGCGCCCACACGGCGGGCCCGGGGTTCGGCCGCGCCGCCCGCGGTGCACGGCGGTCCGCCGGAGCCACGCCGGTTCGGGCCCGGACCTTCACTCCGGTGTGGCCTCGCGCGGGGTGCGGTGGGAAGCTGCGCGCATCCGGCCGGGTCCGCTTCCCGAGGAGGTTCGCATGCAGCTCCAGCGCATCGCCCTGCTCACGCTCTGCGCGCTGCCCGCGTTCGCCGTCGCCGTCCCGGGCGCGCGGCCCGCGGCCCTCGCCAGCTTCATCCACTCCTGCGACGCGTCGGACCCCGAGCCGCGCCTGCGCACGCGCTTCACCGCGGCCGGCCGGCCGGCGCCGCGCCCGGACTCCGCGACGGTGGAGGTCTACGAGCGGGGCGCCGCACCCGCGCGCCGGTACGTGGCGATCGGCGAGGTGAACGTGCTCGCGAGCGGCTCGCGCACGCCGGTGCACGAACTCACGGACCGGGCGCGGCGCGGCGCGCGCCGCCTGGGCGGCGACGCGATCGTGGACGTCGCCTGGGACGACGCCGCGAGCGTGCGCCCGCCCGCCGGATCCGTGGGGCAGCTCTACCTGACCGCGACCGTCGTGCGCTGGGAATAGCGGCCCGCGCCCGGGAGAGGACCGCACGGTGATCCTGCATCGCACGCTCGGCAGCACGGGGGACAAGGTCTCGTCCATCGGCATCGGCGGCTACCACCTCGCGGTCCCGGGCGTGGACGAAGCGCTCGCGATCCGGATCGTCCGCACCGCGCTCGAGCGCGGCGTCACGTTCCTCGACAACTGCTGGGACTACCACGACGGCGAGAGCGAGCGCCGCATGGGCCGCGCGCTGCGCGACGGCTGGCGTGAGCGCGCCTACGTGATGACCAAGATCGACGGCCGCTCGAAGGCGGAAGCGGCGCGGCAGCTCGACGAGTCGCTGCGGCGGCTGCAGGTGGACTGCATCGACCTCGTCCAGCACCACGAGGTCATCCGGTTCGAGGACCCGCACCGCATCTTCGCGCCGGGCGGCGCGCACGAGGCGCTGCTCGAGGCGCGCGCGGCGGGCAAGCTCCGGCACATCGGCTTCACCGGGCACAAGGACCCGCTCGTCCACCTGCACATGCTCGAGGTCGCGGCGGCGCATGGGTTCCGCTTCGACGCCGTGCAGATGCCCCTGAACCCGTTCGACGCCCACTACCGGAGCTTCGGCCGGCAGGTGCTCCCGGTGCTGGTCGGGCAGGGCGTCGCCGTGCTGGGCATGAAGAGCATGGCGACGGGCATCCTGCTCAAGTCGGGCGCGGTCACCGCCCGAGAGTGCCTGCGCTACGCGCTCGGCCTGCCGACCTCGGTGGTGATCACCGGCGTGGACTCGATGCCGGTCCTCGAGCAGGCGATCGAGGTGGCGACGGACTTCCGGCCCATGGACGCCGCGGAGGTCGAGGCGCTGCTGGCGCGGACGGCCGCCGCGGCCGCCGGCGGGCGCTACGAGCCCTTCAAGACCTCGTCGCTGTTCGACGGCACCGCGCAGAACCCGGCCTGGCTCGGCGAGGAGGGCGAGGCGGTGCGGAGCCTGATGCCCTGAGCGCCGCGCGGAACCGCGCCCGCCGGGGCTTCGCCTACTCCGGGCGGCGTTCGAGCCCCCGCACGACCGTCGCGACGTGCCCGACGACGTGCTTCGGCAGCGCCCGTTCGGACCCGACCGGCAGCACGACGAAGTCGCTCGCGCCCGCGTCGGGCAGCAGCAGCAGCTCCCGCCCGTTCCACATCACCAGCGAGAGCACGACGCGGCCCCCGTGGCGCACGGCATAGACCTCGTGCGGGACGATCGGGGCCTGCTCGCGCGTGATGACCGCGACGTCCCCGGGCTCGAACAGCGTCGAGACACGGCGCACGCCCGCCTCGGTCAGCCGCCAGGCGAACGGATGTTCGAGCCGCAGCGCGCGCACCGCCCCGGCATCGAGCCGCAGGAAGTCGCCGGCTGCGCCCCACGCGGCCGCCCGGTCCGCGGGCAGGTCCAGGCTCTCGGGGGTCATGCCCTCGGGCAGGACGGGGACGCGCACGGACGCGGCATCCGGCTCGCTTCGCGCGCGCGGAGACGCTTCGCTCCGGCTCAGCGCCGGCGACTCGGAGCGGACCGGCATGATGTCGGCGGAAGCGAGCGGATCGCGGATCACGGCATCGGTCGTGTAGGCGAGGCGCAAGGCCCGCCGCCGTTCGAGGTCGCCCGGCACCTGGCGCAGCAGCATCAGCGCCTCGCGCGCGGCTTCGATGCGGGCCATCGCGGGGTGCGTGAAGTGCGGGTCGTGCGCGAGGCTCGGGTCGCCGAAGATGCGCGCGAGCCGGCGCCGGGCTCTCGCCGCGTTCGAGAGGTCGGAGCGGCGCCCGGTCATCGCCCACAGGCGGAAGATCTCGCGGCCGTCGCCGAAGAGCTGCTCGAGCTTCTCGGCCAGCTCGGCGCCGGGCACCTTGAGCCCGGCCTCGAGCTGCGAGAAGTAGGACGCCGAGGTGCTCGACAGCCCGACGGCGACCGCGAGTTCGCGCACGGTCAGGCCGCGTGCTTCACGCCGCTCGCGCAGGTGCTTGCCGAGCGGATTTCCGGGCGGTCCTGCAGGCCGCCCGCGTCGCCGGGGGGTCTCGGGTTCCATGCGACCGGGACTGTAGCACAGCGTCCCGCATGATTGTTCTTGCTTTTCGGTCACAAATCGAATACGTTGCCGCCCGGTCCAACGCCAGTCGGCCCGCGGTTCACGCGGCCCGGCGGCGGTTTGTCTTGGGCCGTCTGCGACCACTCACTGGTTACAAACAAGGAGGCCCCATGAGGCGTTTCATCCCGGACCCTGTGCAGCCCGGCCGGCCGGGTCATTCCCCGGCGGCCGACATCTCCACGCACCTCGCGTTCTGGCTCGGGCGCGTGGTCACCGGCGAGACGCGTCCCGCCGGCGCGATCGAACTGACCCCGCTCATCCACGCCGGCCCGCACGGCGAGGCGTTCCTCCTGCTGCACGAGGCGCTCGCCTCGGGCGCGCTCGAGATCGTCGAGCGGGAGGGCGGCGGGCAGGTCAACTCCGTCCTCGCGCACAATCGCGGCGACCGGCCGGTCCTCATCCTCGAAGGCGAGAGCATCGTCGGCGCCAAGCAGAACCGCGTGGTGACGCTCGATGCCGTCGTCGGCGCGGGCGAGTCGGTCGAGATCCCCGTGGGCTGCGTGGAGCGCGGGCGCTGGCACCGGGTCTCGGGCAAGTTCGCGAGCGCGGACCTGCCCGTCGAGCCGGCGATGCGCCGAAGGACCTCGAGCGAGATGCGCCGGCACGGGCACGTGGACCAGGCGCGCCTGTGGTCGGACGTGGACGAGAAGCTCTCCCTGCATCGCATCACGTCGAAGAGCGCCGACTACCACGAGTACGTCGTGCGCCGGAAGGCCGAGGCGGACAAGCACCTCGTGGACTTCCGGGTCGAGCCGAACCAGGTCGGCGTGCTCGCGCGCCTCGACGGCCAACTGCTGGGCCTCGACGTCCTCGGCAACCCGGCGAACTGGGCTCCGCTGGCCGAGCGGCTGGTGAAGACCTACGTGCTCGCCGGCCTCGACGCACCCGCGCCCGCCCGTGCGTGTGACGCCGGGGTCCCGGCGGCGCCGGAGCCGGGCGAGAGCGCGGAAGCCTGGCTGAAGCGCATCGCCACGGCCGAGATGCGCACGCGTCCGGGCATCGGGGGCCGCGTCCAGTTCGGGCTCGAAGGCCGGGGCTTCGGCGGCGGCGGCCTGTGGTGGAAGGACGGCCTCGCTCACCTCGCGGTGTTCGGCGAGTAGAGCGGCGGAGCGTCGTGCGGGCAGGCGGCGGCGGCGTTGGACAGCCGCCGCCGCCTCGGGTAGAAACCCCCGCCATGACCCCGACCGCCATCCGCCGCCACCGGGCCCTCGGCAGCCTCATCTTCCTCAGCCGCTGGCTCCAGGCCCCGCTCTACCTCGGACTCATCGTCGCGCAGGGCGTCTACGTCTACCGCTTCATGGTCGAGCTCTGGCACATCGTCCAGGACGCCCACGCCATGAAGGAGACGGCGATCATGCTCGGGGTGCTGGGCCTGATCGACGTCGTGATGATCGCCAACCTGCTCATCATGGTGATCATCGGCGGCTACGAGACGTTCGTCTCGCGGCTGAACCTCGCGGGGCACCCGGACCAGCCGGAGTGGCTGTCGCACGTCAACGCCGGCATCCTCAAGGTGAAGCTGGCGACGGCGCTCATCGGCATCTCGTCCATCCACCTGCTCAAGACGTTCATCGACGTGGACAAGCACTCCGACAAGGCCATCATCTGGCAGGTCGGCATCCACCTGACGTTCGTGGCCTCGGCGTTGATCCTCGCGTGGATCGA
>CAZUEM010000023.1:0-7751 GCA_964619155.1 uncultured bacterium | reverse complement strand
CACCGTGAACGGCGGGCGCGCCCGCGAGACCGACCTGTTCGAGGGGCTGCGCGAGGGCGCGAAGCCCCGACCCTGACCGCCGCACGGGCGGCGACACCGGGCGAGTCCCGGGGAGGCCCACGATGACCGAGTCCGCGCCGCGCCGCCGCACGCCGCTCCACATGGACCCCGAGGCGTTCCGCGCCGCGGGCCACCGGCTGGTGGACGACCTCGCCGCGTATCTGGCGGCGGTCCCGGACGGGCCGGTGACGCACGACGTGGCGCCCTCGGCGCTGCGCGCGTCGCTCGGTTTCGGCGCGCCGCTGCCCGAGTCGGGCGCCGGCGCGAACGCGCTGCTCGAGCGCACGACGCGCATGCTGTTCGAGCACTCGCTCTTCAACCAGCACCCGCGCTTCTTCGGCTACATCACCGCGCCGCCCGCGCCCATCGGGATCCTCGGCGACTTCCTCGCCGCGGCCGCGAACCCCAACTGCGGCTCGTGGACGCTCTCGCCGGTCGCGACCGAGATCGAGAGCGAGGCCGTGCGCTGGATCGCGGAACTGATCGGCTACCCGGCGGACGCGGGCGGGCTGCTGGTGAGCGGCGGCAACATGGCGAACTTCGTCTGCTTCTTCGCGGCCCGCGCCGCGAAGGCGGGCTGGGACGTGCGCGCGCGGGGGTCGCAGGCCGGTCCGCCGCTCGCCGTCTACGCCTCCGCCGAAACGCACACCTGGATCCAGAAGGCGGCCGACCTCGCGGGGATGGGCACCGACGCGATCCGCTGGATCCCCGTGGACGGCGACCAGCGCATGGACGTCGCCGCGCTCGCGGCGCGGATCGCCGCGGACCGCGCGGCCAGCGTGCGGCCGTTCCTCGTCGTGGGCACGGGCGGCTCGGTGAGCACGGGCGCGGTGGACCCGCTGCCCGCGATCCGCGACCTGTGCCGGCGCGAGGACCTGTGGTTCCACGTGGACGGCGCCTACGGCGGCTTCGCCGCGGCGGCCCCGGGCGCGCCCGCGGACCTGCGCGCGCTGGCCCACGCCGATTCCGTCGCGGTGGACCCGCACAAGTGGCTGTACGCGCCGCTCGAGGCGGGCTGCGCGCTGGTGCGCGACGCCGAAGCGCTGCGCGCGGCGTTCTCGTACCACCCGCCCTACTACCACTTCGGCGAGGGCGTCACGAACTACGTGGACTTCGGCATGCAGAACTCGCGGGGGTTCCGCGCGCTCAAGGTGTGGCTGATGCTCCAGCACGCGGGCGCGTCCGGCTACCGCGCGATGATCGAGGAGGACATGCGCCTCTCTCGCGCGCTGGCCGCCGCGGTCGGGGCGCACCCCGAACTCGAGCCGCTCACGCAGTCGCTCTCGATCGCGACGTTCCGCTGCGTGCCGCGCGACCTCGGCGCGCGCCTTGCCGAGCCGGCGGTGGCGGAGTACCTGGACGACCTCAACCGGGCCGTGCTCGACCGCGTGCAGCGCGAGGGCGAGGCGTTCGTCTCGAACGCGGTCGTGGTCGGCCGCTACGCGCTGCGCGCCTGCATCGTCAACTTCCACACCGGCGAGGCCGACGTGGAGGCGCTGCCCGGCATCGTCGCGCGCGTCGGGGCCCGGCTCGACGCCGAACTGCGCCCGGCGGCCCTGCGCGCCTGAGCGATCGGGCGCCGCGCCGGGCCCGCCCCGCCAATCCGCTCGCGCGCAGCGGCTTGGGCCGCCGCCGAAGCCGGGCTTCGGAAGCGCCCGCCACCTGCCGATGAAACGGACGGGTCTTTCCGTTCAACGACAGGGGAAGGTGGCCATGGCTGCACAGGACCGTGCGCTCCAGGTGCTCATGCAACTCGGCGATCCCGCGGCGCGCGGGTCGCGGTCGGACGTCTGCGAACTGGCGCTGCGCACCGCGCTCACGCTGCTCGACGCCGACGCGGTCGCGCTCACCATCCGGGGCAAGCGCGAGGAGCGGCTGGTGCTGCACGCGGGCAGCGCCTCGCCCGCCGCGATCTCGATGCCGGAGGACGGCAGCGAAGTGCTCCGCCGCTTCGCCGAGAGCGCCGAGCCGATCGCGCTCGGCGTCGTGTCGGACGACGTCCGCATCGCGGCCGCCGACGGCTGCCCGGGCGTCGAGCCCGGCCCCGTGCTGTTCACGCCCGTGCGCCGCCGCGACGGAGGCCCGGCCTACGTCGCCGCCTACCGCCGCCGCGGGCGAGCCCGCTTCACCATGGCCGAGACGCGCATGATGCTGCTGCTCGCCGCCTGGCTCGGCACGGTGCTCGATGCGCTGCGGCTCGCGGCCGGCCTCGAGAAGTCCTCGCTCACCGACCCGCAGACCGGCGTCTACGGGCCGCAGTACCTGAAGACCGCGCTGTGCCGCGAGGTGCGGCGCGCCCGGCGCTACGACCAGGAGCTGTCGCTCGTGCTCGTGGACGTGGACCGGCTCAAGGTGCACGGCGAGCAACTCGGCGTCGCGAAGGGCCGCGAGCTGCTGCGCGAGCTGGCGAACACGCTGGCCCAGCAGGTGCGCTCGTTCGACGTTCTCGGGCGCAGCGGCGACGACGCGTTCATGCTGGTCCTGCCGCAGACGGGACGCGAAGGCGCCGTCGAGGTGGCCGAACGCGCGCGGGCGACGGTCGAGCAGCACGCGTTCGCGAACGCCGCCCCCGGCAGCGTCACGGTGAGCGCCGGCATCGCTTCGTTCCCGGCCGACGCCAGCGCCCTGCAGGACCTGGTCGCGGCGGCGACGCGCGCGCTCAAGCAGGCCAAGCAGCGCGGCCGCAACCGCGTCGAGACCCCGGCGAGCAAGGCGGCCTGAGGGCCGCAGAAGCACCGCGGGGCCGGCCCATCGCCGGCCCCGCGCGGCTTTCCGGCCGCCGCCGCCCGGCGCGGCCCGGCGCCGCCGGAGCGCCGCGCGGGCGCACGGGCGGGGCGTCTTGACCCTGCGCGCGGACGCGTGCTCGACTGGCGCGTTCGCCGCCACGCTCCCCCGCACGAGGTGCCCCCATGAAGCGTTTCGCGCCCGCCGCGCTGCTGCTCGCCGGACTGCTCGCCCCCGCGTTCTCGCTCGCCGACAACCGCGCCACCGACCTCGCCATCGGCGACCCGGCGCGCCGCGACCGCAAGGTCGCGGTCGTGCTCGACGGCATCACCGACGGCGCGCGCGGCGACACCATCGGCCCGGCCGAGCTCGCCGCGCGGCTCGACGGCGTGAAGCTGCTGTTCGTCGGCGAGAGCCACGTGGACGCCGAGTTCCACCGCGTGCAGCTCGAGGTGCTGCGCCAGCTCGAGAAGCGCGGACGCCACGTGATGGTCGGGCTCGAGATGTACCCGGTCCCCGAGCAGAAGTGGCTCGACCGCTGGCACTCGGACCGGAAGCTCACCGAGGACGGCTTCCTCGCCGAGTCGCGGTGGTACCGCAACTGGGGCTACAACTGGCACTACTACCGCGACATCTTCCTGTTCGCGCGCGAGAAGGGCATCCGCATGTTCGCGGTGAACCTGCCGCGGGCGGCGGTGACGGCGGCGCGCATGAAGGGCTTCGATTCGCTGTCCGTCGAGCACCGGGCGATGCTGCCGCCGAAGGTGGACCTCGAGAACGCCGAGCACCGGAAGCTCTTCCGCGCGTTCTTCGACGACGAGGACGCGCTGCACGGCAGGATGCCCGACGACCTCTTCGACATGATGTTCCGCGCCCAGTGCGCGTGGGACGCGGCGATGGGCTGGAACGCGCTCCAGGCGCTGAAGAAGCACGGCGGCGAGAAGTCCATCATGGTCGTGCTGATCGGCTCGGGGCACGTGGCGTACGGGCTGGGCGCCGAGCGGCAGGTGAAGCCCTGGTTCGACGGCCGCACGGCGAGCGTGCTGCCGATGCCGGTCGCCGAGGAGCCGGGCGGCGAACTCATCACCCACGTGCAGGCCTCGTACGCCGACTTCGTCTGGGGGCTGCCGGTCTCGGCCGACCCGATCTACCCCTCGCTCGGCGTCGCCACGCCCGAGACGCGCAGCGCCGCCGGGCGCTTCAAGGTGATCAACGTGGCGAAGGGCTCGCCCGCCGACGCGGCGGGCGTGAAGACGGGCGACGAGCTGGTCTCGGTGGACGGCCTGGCGGTCGCCGAGAAGGAAGTGATGCACCGCCACATGGCCTCGAAGCGCTGGGGCGACGACGTGGCGCTGCGCCTCGTGCGCGAGGGCCAGGAGTTGGCCCTCACGGTCCACCTGCGCCGCCGGCCCCCGGAACCGCCGGCCGCCGACTCGGCCGCGGCCTCCGCGAAACCGAGGGACGCCGCGCCCGTGCCTCCCGCGATGCCGGGCGGGACGCCGCCGAAGCGGGAGGCGCCCGTGCACCCGGCCATGCCGCCCATGCCCCCGAAACCGGCGGGAGGGGACGGACGATGAGCGCGCGCGCGGGCATGCTCGCCGCGGCCGCGCTCGCGGGGGCGCTGGCGGTCGCGCCGCGGCCGGCGCCCGCGGCGGCCTCCGCGCAGGCCGCCCCCGCGAAGCTCGTCCGTCACGGGCTCTCCGTGGCGCTCGATCCCGACCGCGGCTGGCTCGCGGTCACCGACACGCTCGACGTGCCGGCCGAACTGGTGAAGGACGGCGAGGCGCAGTTCCTGCTCAACCGCGCGCTCGTGGTCGGCGCGTCGCAGCCGCGGGTCTCCGCGCTGCCGCTGCGTGCCGAGATCGGCGCGGGGCGCGACGACCTGACGCGCTTCTTCGGCATCAACGCCTCGGCCGCGCACCTCGATTCGGCGGTGAAGGTGCGCCGCTGGCGCGTGGCGCTGCCGCCGGGAGGCGGGCGCGTGATCCTCTCGTACGGTGGCGTCTTCGACTTCGGGCTCTCGGACGAGAAGGAGCAGTACTCCCGCGGCTTCCGCCGCACGAGCGGCATCCTCTCGCACGAGGGCCTCTACCTCGCGGGCGACGGCTTCTGGTACCCGCACCTCTCGCGCGGGCTGGTCGAGTACTCCGCCGAGGTGCTGCAGCCGGAGGGCTGGCACGTGATCGGCGCGGGCGACGGCACGTCGCGCGACGCCGCGGGCAGGGCGCGCTGGGACTCGCGCGGGCCGGTGGACGAGATCACGCTCACGGGCGGTCCGCTGACGGTGTACCGCGACGCGGCCGGTGCGGCCGAGGCACTCGTCTACCTGCGACAGAAGGACGACGCGCTCGCCGCGAAGTACCTCGAGGCCACGAAGCAGTACCTCGAGATGTACCGCGGGCTCCTCGGCCCCTACCCGTACGGCAAGTTCGCGATGGTCGAGAACTTCTGGGAAACGGGCTACGGCATGCCGAGCTACACGCTGCTGGGGTCCCAGGTCATCCGCCTGCCGTTCATCATCACGTCGTCCTACCCGCACGAGATCCTCCACAACTGGTGGGGCAACTCGGTGTTCGTGGACTACGAGAGCGGCAACTGGTGCGAGGGGCTCACGGCCTACATGGCCGACCACCTCATCCAGGAGCAGCGCGGGCTTGGCGAGGCGTACCGGCGCGACGCGCTGCAGAAGTACCGCAACTACGTGCGCGAGGGGCGCGACTTCCCGCTCACCGCCTTCCGCTCGCGGCACAGCGCCGCGACCGAGGCGGTCGGCTACGGCAAGACGCTCATGGTGTTCCACATGATCCGCGCGCGGATCGGCGACGACACGTTCCGCCGCTGGGCGGCGAGGTTCTATCGCGACTTCCGCGGGAAGCAGGCCTCGTTCGCCGACGTGCGCGCGTCGCTCGAGGCGGTCTCGGGGCAGGACTTCGGACGCTTCTTCGCCGACCACGTCGGCCGGCCGGGCGCCGCGGCGCTGCAGGTGTCGGGCGCGTCCGTTCGCGCCGCGGGCGGCGGGTACGAGTTGACGGGCACGCTGAAGCAGGCGCAGCCCGGCGGCGCGTTCCAGCTCGACGTGCCGGTCGTGGTGAACACGGTGGCGGGCCCCATGCTCGACACGCTGCGCTCGGAATCGCCGGCGACGCCGTTTTCGATCCGCACGGTCGCGCGGCCGCTGGTGCTGCAAGTGGACCCATCGTACGACGTCTTCCGCCAGCTCGACCCGCGCGAGATCCCGCCCTCCATCGGCCAGCTCTTCGGCGAGCCGCGCGTGCTCGCGGTCCTGCCGGAGAAGGCGACCGCCGCCGAGCGCGCCGCCTACCGCGCGCTGGTCGAGGGCTGGCGCAGCGAGGCGCACGCGCCCGAGATCGCGGTCGACGCGGACCTGCGCGAGTTGCCGAAGGACCGCGCCGTGTGGCTGCTCGGCCGCGGCAACGCGCTCGCGGCGAAGTTCTTCGCCCCGGGGCCGGACTACACGCTCGGCGCGGACCGGCTCACGGTGGACCGCGAATCCATGCCACTCGCCGGCCACTGCGCGGTGCTCGTGCGCCGGTATCCCGCGAACCCGGCGAAGGCGATCGGCTGGATCTTCGCCGACGACCTCGCGGCGCTGCCCGGGCTGGGGCGCAAGCTGCCGCACTACGGCAAGTACTCGTACCTCGGCTTCGACGGCGAGGAGCCCGTGAACGTGCTGAAGGGACAGTGGACGGCCTCCGACTCGCCGCTGCGCGTGGAGCTGGGGCCGAAGGCCGGGCCCGCGGGCGCGCTCGCGTCGTTCGCGGTCGCGACGCTCACGCTGCCCGCGCGACCGGCGCTCGCCGAGCTGCCGCCCGTCTTCTCGCAGCAGGCGCTGCTCGAGCGCGTCGCCTGGCTCTCGGCCCCCGAGCGCGAGGGGCGCGGCGTGGGCACGAAGGGCCTCGACGACGCGGCCGACTGGATCGCCGCGGAGTTCGCGAAACTCGGGCTCGAGCCGGGAGGGGATGGCGGCACGTACTTCCAGTCGTTCCCCTCGACACGCTCGCCGTCGGGGCAGCCGGTGCGGCTGCGCAACGTGATCGGGGTGCTGCGCGGCGCGAGTCCCGCGATGGCCGGGCAGTCGGCGCTGCTCACGGCGCACTACGACCACCTGGGCCGCGGCTGGCCCGACGTGCACAAGGGCGACGAGGGCAAGGTGCACCCGGGCGCGGACGACAACGCGAGCGGCGTGGCGGTGATGCTCGAGCTGGCGCGCGCGCTCGCCGCGGGCGAAAAGCCGAAGCGCACGATCGCGTTCGTGGCGTTCACGGGCGAGGAGTCGGGCCTGCAGGGCTCGAAGCACTACGCCGAGCGCCCGGCGTTCCCGCTCGAGAAGACGATCGGCGTCATCAACCTCGACACCGTCGGGCGGCTCTTCGGCAGGAAGGTGTCCGTCATCGGCACCGGCACGGCCACGGAATGGCCGCACATCTTCCGCGGCGCCGGGTTCGTGACCGGCGTCGAGGGCCGCATGATCCCCGAGGCGCTCGAGTCGTCCGACCACCGGAGCTTCATCGAGCGCGGCGTGCCCGCGGTGCAGATCTTCACCGAGCCGCACCCGGACTATCACCGCCCCGGCGACACCGCCGACAAGGTGGACGGGCCGGGACTCGTGAAGGTCGCCGCGTTCGTGCGCGAGGGGATCCAGTACCTGGGCGACCGCGAACAGCCGCTCACCGTGACCATCGCCGGCGCGACGGGCGCACCCGCAGCCGGCGCGACGCCGGGCGGCCCGCCGGCGGGCGGCGCGGGCGCGCGGCGCGTCACGATCGGCACGATGCCCGACTTCGGCTTCGCGGGGCCGGGCGTCAAGGTCGCGAGCGTCACGCCCGGCTCGCCCGCCGAGAAGGCGGGCCTGAAGCAGGGCGACCTGCTGCTCCGGCTGGCGGGCCGCGAGATCGCCGACCTGCGCGGCTACTCCGACATCATCCGCACGCTCTCGCCCGGCCAGG
>CAZUEM010000022.1:15646-35487 GCA_964619155.1 uncultured bacterium | reverse complement strand
CGCGACACCCTCGCCGGAAGGTCCAGGCCGATCGCTCACCGCGCCGGGGCGGTCTCCGGGGCCCCGCGCTTCTCGCCCGACGGCACGAAGGTGGCCTACGTCACCACGCAGAACGGCAACCCGGACGTCTACGTCGCCCCGGTGACGTTCAACCGCGCGCCGGCCTTCACGTCCGCCACGACCTACTACCTGATCGGCGACTGCAGCCCGTTCAGCCTGCCGCTCTCGGCGACCGACCCCGACGGCGACCCGCTCACTCGCGAGGTCTTCGACCTGCCCGCCGGGGCGGTGCTGCAGGGGGACGGAACGCTCCACTGGGAGTCGCCGGTGATGGGTCACCACTGGCTCATCGCCCGCGTCCTCGACTCGCAGGGCGCGGTGGCGTCGAAGGTCGTGCACCTCGACGTCGTCTCGGCCGGTCCGTGCGGCGGTGGTGGCGGCGAGGGCGGTGGCGACGAGCCGCCGATCCTGCCCGGCGGCGGCAACTCGGCGCGGCAGGTCGAGGCCAGCCGGCTGATCGGCGGGCTCTCCGGCCCGCCGCGGGCGGCGAACACGTTCCTCGACGGGGCCGCGAGCGGGGCCTGGACGGCGCAGGTGGCGCGCCTGGTGGCGGCGCAGGCCGACAGCACCGGGCACGTGCGCTCGCAGTTCGTGGCGCTGCGGCCGGGGCAGCTTCGGCTCGACCGCGCGCGACTGCTGGTCGTGGACCACGCCCCCGGCACGGTGGCCGTGGCCACGGGCGGCGGTGTCGCCGTGGGCCGCAAGCAGCGGCTTACGAGCCTGACGGCCGCGGGCGAGGAGCTGGCGGCGCTGCGCACCGGCGGGCCGGGCGCCGCGCGACAGTTCGTGGCGGGCACGGCGATCACGATGCAGTGGCAGGCCGCCGACAGCCTCGCCGGACTGGTCGTGGACTGCGCGCGGGCCGGCGCCGTGGACGCGAGCGGGGCGTGGGGCCTGCGCCTCGATGTCGAGCACGAGGGACTGTGGCAGCCGGTGGGGCGGATCCACCCGCGTTCGGCCTACGACGCGCTGGCCGTGGCGCTCCCGCCGGGCGCCAGCGGCCTGCTGCGGCTGGTGTGCGAGTCCGACACCTACGTGCGCGAGATCGCCGGCTACTCACTGGCCGCAGGCGGGGACGAAGCCGCCACGGTCACCGCGGTCGAAGTGGATGACGCGGACCGCGAGGGCGCGGTCGCAAGCCTGGCCGCGGCCGACTCCTCGGCCGTCGAGCTCGCGCACGGCCAGCGGCTGGCGATGCAGTTCGCGGGGCCCGCGCCGGTCGCCGACGGGCAGCGGACGCTGTTCCTGGATTTCGTGGCGTCGTTCACGCCCGAGGGCACGGCGGGAGCGTTGGAGAGTCGGGTGGCGGAGGCTGCTCCGGCGCGCTTCGCGCTGCGCGGCAACCGGCCGAACCCGTTCGGGGGCGGGACGACGATCCGCTTCGACGTGCCGATCCCGACGCGGGTGAAGCTGGAGGTGTTCGACGCTCAGGGCCGGCGCGTGCGGGTGCTGGCCGACGCGTCGTTCGCGCCCGGCGAGCATGCGCTCGCCTGGGATGGCACCGACGCGGCGGGCCAGCGGGTGCGGCCGGGCGTCTACCTGTATCGCATGAGCGCGGGCGCGTTCCGCGAGCAGCGGCGCATGGTGTTGCTGGGGCGGTGACGCCGCCCGCCACGGGCTGAACGACGAGCGGGGCCGGTCGCGCGACCGGCCCCGCTTGCGTTCTCTGCCCCGCCCTACTGCATCGCCGCCACCGGACCGGCCTGCGGGGCGAGCCGCACCTCGGCCTTCTGGCGCTCGAGCATGAGCACGGTGACGTCGGGGTCCAGCACGAGCTTCTCGGGCCGGAAGTCCGACCGCAGGGTCACCGCGCCGCGCTCGCCCGGGCCCAGCGTGAACGGCGCGCGCACGTCGAGCCACGGATTCGCCTTCTTGCCCTCGCCGGCCCAGCGCTCGCCCATGGCCGCGGCGACGTCGATCGTCATCCGGCCCGTGCCGACGTTGCGCACGGTCGCGGTCACCTTCCAGCCCTTGCCGTCGCGCTCGAGCTTCGGGTCCTCGATCAGGTAGTGGGGCACCACGACCTCGAAGAACCACTGCTTCGCGAACGCGTCGAACGCGGTCGTGTCGGCCGCGTGCCGGCGCTGGATGGCGAGGTAGTCCTCGAGCGCGGCCGCGTCGCGCGAGTCGCGGTAGGTGGCCATGAACTCGCGGATCGCGGCCAGCCCGCGCTCGCGCCCCATGTGCCGGTGCAGCATCCACAGCGCCCAGCCGCCCTTGTCGTACCAGATGCGGCTGTCGCCGGGCAGCCGGCCGTCGAGCTTGGCCAGCGGCCGCTCGGAGTCCGCGCGGCGCATGCGGCCGTAGCGGGCCTCCATCTGCTTCGCGAACGCCTGCCGCTGCCGCTCGCCGCGCGCCTTCTCCGTGAGCAGCAGCGTCGAGAAGTGCGCCATGCCCTCCGACAGCACCTGGGCGCCGGGGCCGTCGGCGACCATGGCCATGTTCGGCCACCACATGTGCGCCGCCTCGTGCGCGGCGATCCAGAACGCGGCGCTCGCCTCGGGCTTCGAGCGCGTGAGGAACCCGATGTGCTCGCTGAACGAGATGTTGCCGGCCGGCGCCTGCGCGTACGTGGGCCAGCCGGCGAACTCCGACAGCCGGAGCGTCTTCCACGGGTAGGGCGCGAACCATTCGCCGTACCAGCGCCGCGCGCCCTCGAGCGCGTCGAGCATCTCGTCCACGTTGTAGGGGTGGCCCGGGTGGTAGTAGACGGCCACGCCGTCGCGCTTCTTCACCGCCCACTTGCCGGCGATGAGGTTGAAGATCCGCACCGGCCGGTCGGTCCGCCACTCGGTCACGCGGCGTCCGCCCGTGACCGAGTCCGTGACGCACTCGCCGGTCGCGTTGACCTGCAGGTCGGCGGGCACGTCCACGCGCATGCGGACGTCGTACCAGCGCGTCGCGGCCGGGATGCCGGCGCGGTTGCGGCCCCGCCACCAGTCCTCGGGCCACTCGCGCGGATCGGAGTCGTTCTTGCCCTCCTCGACGGCCTCGTCGGGGAAGAACCCGACCGCGGGCGCAAACGTCACGCCGCTGAAGCCGGTGAGCACGATGCTCGACGGCGTGATGAACTCCATGCCGTAGCCGCCGTTCTTCGAGACCCCGTCCGGGTGGCGGCCGGAGTACGAGAAGCCGAGCCGCACCTGCTCGCCCGGCGCGAGCGCGCGAGGCGGGGTGACGATCACGAGCCCGGCGCGCGATTCGGTGCTGCAGCGCCCGCCGCCGAGCGTCCACTCGAGGCCCTTCCAGCGCGGGTTCACCGACACCGGGAAGCGGGCGATCGGCGCGTCGCCGTCGTTCACGAGATCGTAGGCGCCCTTCATGGTGAACGCGTGCTTCGGCGGGTCGAACTTCACGTCGAGGTCCACGCCCGCCAGCACCGGGGTCGGCGCGTCCTTCCACGTCTGGACGTTCTTGCGCCAGTAGTCGAGCGTCGCCTTCCGGGCCCCCGGGCCCTCGTGGCCCTCGTGCACCTGGAACCCCAGCACGCTCCCGGCCACGACCGGCACGAGCAGGAACGGCGACAGCGAGCCGAGCGCGCCCAGCACCGCCGCGGGGCGCAGGCGCTGCACGTTGCGCGTCGCGTCGCGCTCGCGGCGCTCGAAGAGCCGCAGCGTGAGCACGGTCAGGAACACCGCCATGCCGAGCCAGGCGACGCGGTTGAGCGCGAGCGGCAGCGCGTCGTACTGGAACGTCGCGACGTCGGTCCAGCGGGTCGCGCTCCACAGGTTCCAGTTGAACGCCCAGTTCATGTTGCCGCGCATCTGGAACCAGCCCGACAGCGACATGACCCCGAGCCCGATCGCGTAGGTCGCGTAGCGGTTGCCGGTCGCGGCCTGCACCGCCGAGACGAACGCGGTCCAGACGAGGAACGTGGGCACGAGCAGCAGGCCCCACACGAACGCGAACGGCAGCGGGTCGAGCGGCACCTTGCCCTGCACGGCGAGCAGCACGAAGCAGCCGAGCAGGCAGGCAAACACGATCGCCAGCCCGAGCACCGCGTTCGCGACCGCCTTGCCCGCCAGCATGGCCCCGGTCCGCAGCGGCGTGGCGTAGTAGATGGCGCCGAAGCCCGTGCTGCGCTCGCGCTGCATGGACTCGGTCGTGTAGAAGAGGATGACCATGCAGACGAGCAGCGTGAGCGTGTTCATCATGCCGCTCGCCAGCGTGCCCGCGGTGTTGAGCAGCGGCGTGTCGAACGCGCCGACGCCGTACTCGTTGAGCAGCGTCTGGATGAGGATGAGCGGCACGAACAGGTACAGGCCCGGCGCCCGCACGAGCTGGTAGAGCTCGGCCCGCATGACCTCGACCATCGTCGCGAGGAACGCCGGGGCCGACGAGGCCATCCCCAGCGTGGCGAGCGGCGCGGCCGCGAGCGGGCGCTCGTCCGGGTCCGCGGCCACGGCCTTCGGGGCGAGCGCGGCCTCGCGCTGCTTCGCGTCCACCTTCGCGCCGCGCAGCTGCGACGTGAACCGGCGCTCGAAGAAGGCGACGCTCGCGAGCCCGAGCGCCAGCACGACAAACCGCTGCGTGACGACGAGCGCGTCGAGCCCGATGGGCCGCGTGTTGTAGAAGTCCACGCCGCGGTCGACGAGCAGCCAGGTCTCCTTGAGCCAGCGCAGGCCGGTCGGGTCCACGAACTGCAGCACGCGGTTGACGGCCAGCGGCAGCCACGACGGCGACCAGTCCCAGAGGAAGAACGCGTCCAGCAGCAGCACGCCGATCGGGAACGCGAACACCAGCACCGGCATGCGCGAGAGCCCGCCGATCGCGAAGCACGCGCCCGTGAACAGCACCAGCGTCGGCAGCGCGAACACCACCAGCGGCCGCAGGTAGTTGCCGATCGCGAACGGCCCGATGTAGTCGGCGTTCGTGCCGTGCGGCAGGACGTGGTTGCAGAGCATCGCGAACGCCACCTGCGCCACCAGGATGCCGGTGAAGCTCGCCAGCACCGCCAGGTACTTGCCCCACACGTACTCGCGCGGCTGCAGCGGAGTCGAGTGCAGCAGTTCGCCGACCTTCTGCTCGTCGTCGCGGATCACCGACATGCCGGCCGCGACCGAGACGAAGAACACGTACAGGATGCTGATCAGCATGATCAGCGTCTGCGCGACCGCGAACTCGGACGTGAGCCACGCCTTGTGCCCGCCGACGCGCGCGTCGCCCGACGACATCTGCGCCCGGCCGGTGGACAGCATGAACACCATGAAGCCCAGGAGCAGCGCCTGCACCCAGAACAGCGGACGGCGCAGGTTGTGCGAGAACTCCTGGCGGAAGACCTCGAACGTGCGGGCGAAGCTCATGCCTTCACCGCCTCGCCGACCGCCGTGGCCTGGGGCGCGCGCAGCCCCGGCAGCGCGCCGGTGCGCATGAGCACGAGGTAGGCGTCCTCGAGCGTCGGCGCCACCTTCGCGAAGCCGCCCGGCACCTCGCCGTTCGCCGCGTAGACGCGCACGCGGTGGCGGCCCTCGACGAGCAGTTCCTGCGTGACGTGGTGGTGCTCGCGCAGCGCGGGCAGCTCGCTCGGGCTGACGACGCCCTCGAAGATGCGGCCCTCGATGGCCTCGCGCGCCGTGCGCGGCGTGGTGCGGGCGAGCAGCCGCCCGTGGCGGATGACCGCGAACTGCGGGCACAGCACCGCCACGTCCTCGACGATGTGCGTGCTGAGCAGCACGATGCGCTCCTCGGCGAGCTGCGCGAGCAGGTGGTAGAAGCGCAGCCGCTCCTCGGGGTCGAGGCCGGCCGTCGGCTCGTCCACGATCAGCAGCCGCGGGTTGCCCGCGATGGCCTGCGCGATGCCCAGCCGCTGGCGCATGCCGCCCGAGTACGAGCGCACCGCGCGCTTCGCCGCGAAGGTGAGGTTCACGCGCTCGAGCAGTTCGTCGGCGAGCCGGTTCAGGCTCCCGGCGGCGGTGACGCCCTTCAGGCGCAGCAGGTGGAGCAGCATGTCGCGGCCCGAGAGGTGCCCGTAGAACCCGAAGTCCTGCGGCAGGTAGCCGAGCCGCTCGCGCAGCCACTGCTGGCGCTCCATCACGTCCAGCCCGTCGAGCGTGACCTTGCCCGAGGTCGGCTCGAGCAGCCCGGCGAGGATGCGCATGAACGTGGACTTGCCCGCGCCGTTGGGGCCGAGCAGGCCGAACATGCCGAGCGGGACGTCGAGGTCGATGCCCTGCAGGGCGGCGACCGGGCCGGGGTACACCTTCACGAGACCGGTGATTTCGAGCATGGCGGCTCCAGGGAGGGGGGAGGACGGTTCGGCGACTCCGGGCTTACGGAGGCCGCGGCCCGAAGGTTACCGCGCCGGGCCGGCCGGCCCTCGGAGCCCGGGTGGCAGGCGGACCACGCCGGCGGCCGTCCCCGCGCGCGCCGACGGGGCCGCGCCCGCCATTCGCACGCCGCCCGGCCCTCGATTAGCCTGCCGGCCATGACCTCCCAGCCCGAAGCCTGGCTGCGCGGCCCGGTGCCCGACATCGCGCCCGGGCTGCAGCCCGTCGCGCACGCGCTCATCCAGGTGCGCGAGGACCTGCCGCCGCTGCTCGAATCGCTCGGCGAGGACGTGCTGTGGGCCCGGCCGGGCGGCTCGGCGTCCATCGGCTTCCACGCCGCGCACCTGGCGGGCAGCCTCGACCGGCTGACGACCTACGCGCGCGGCGAGGAGCTCTCGGCGGTGCAGGTCGCCGACCTCAAGGCCGAGCGGACCGTGGACGTCGCGCGGCCTTCCGGCCGCGAGCTGGCGCAACTCGTCACCGGCGCGATCGACGCCGCGCTCCGCGACCTCGGCACCTACTTCGAGGACGACCTCTTCACGCCGCGCGAGGTGGGCCGCGCGAAGCTGCCCGCCACGGTGCTCGGCCTGCTCTTCCACGCCGCCGAGCACACCACGCGGCACGCGGGGCAGATCCGGACGCTCGTGCGCGTGCTCTCGGGCGGGGGCTGAGGCCGGCCCCGTGCACCGCTCGCAGGCCTACACGCTCGCCTTCGCGGTCGCCGCGGCCCTGGTCACGGCGCTCGCGATGACGTTCACCTGGTACGGCCTGCGCTCCGCTTTCGAGGGCGAGTTCCGCGGGCGGATGGCGAGCGTGGCGGGGATCGCCGCCTCGCAGGTCTCGCCCGACGCGGTGGCCGAGCTGCGCGCGACAGGCCCCGGCAGCGGCGGCTTCCTGGAGGTGCAGGCGCAGCTCGACATGCTGCGCGCCGTGACCCGCTTCGAGGACTTCCAGCTCGTGGACACTTCGCGCTCGGTGCTCTACGACGTTCGCCGCGCCGAGGACGCGTTCGGTGAGCGGAGCGCGTGGGACTCGCTCGCGCCGGGCCCGCTCGGCCGCGCCCTCGCGGGCGAAGCGGCGAGCGCGCCGCCGCTCGTGCGGGAGGGCCGCGACGTGCGCGCCGCGTTCCAGCCCGTGCACTCGGAGGGCCGCGTCGTCGCGGTGCTGGTCGCCGAGGCGCGGCCCGAGTGGGCGCCGGAGCTCGCGAGGCTCGGCCGCCGGCTCGCCCTCGTCGGCGCGGTCAGCGTGCTCGCCATCGCGGTGCTGGCCGCGATTCTCTACCGCGGCATCGGCCGCACGCTGGCGCTCGAGCGGCAGCTGACGCGCGCGGACAACCTCGCGGCGATGGGCCGCATGACCGCGACGCTCGCGCACGAGATCAAGAACCCGCTGGCCATCATCCGCGGCTCGGCCAAGCGGCTGGGCAAGCTCGACCCCGAGTCGCAGCGCATGGCCGACTCGGTGATCGAGGAGGTGGACCGCCTCGGCCGCACGGTCGGCCGCTACCTGCAGTTCGCGCGCGTCGAGCCCGCGCCGGGCGCCGACGGCGACCTCGCGGCGGCGCTGCGCGCGACGCTCGACCTGCTCGAGGGCGAGGTGCGGGCGCGGAACTGCGTCCTCGAGCGCGACGGCGACCTGTCGGGGCCCGCGCCCGTGCGGCTCGATCTCGAATCGCTCAAGCAGGTGTGCCTGAACCTCGTCCTGAACGCGCTCGAGGCCTCGCCCGAGGGCGGCCGCGTGCGCGTCGCACTCGAGCGCGCGGGCGGCCGGGCCACGCTGGTGGTCTCCGACGAGGGCCCCGGCATGCCGCCCGAAGTGCTGGGGCGGCTCGGCGAGCCGTTCTTCACCACCAAGGCGCAGGGCACCGGGCTCGGGCTCTTCCTCTCGAAGCGCCTGGTCGAGGGCGCCGGCGGGCATCTTGAGGTCGAGAGCGGGCCGGGAACGGGCACGCGGGTGAGCGCGGGCTTCCGCGAGGCCGCGTCCCGCCGCGACGAAGGCCGCGCCGCCGGTTGATGCGGAGCGCGCCGGGCGGCTAACGTCATGCGCGTCCACGGGCCGGCCGTGGCCCTGCGTCCCGCGATCGGAGACCGACCGTGAAGCGAACCCTCGTCCTCGCGCTGCTGCTCGGCGCCGCGCTGCTCGCGGCCTTCGCCAGCGGCGGCTGCTCGAAGCGCTACCGCATCGAGATCCAGTCGGACACGTGCTGGAACGGCGTCATCGACGAAGGCCAGACGATCTTCGACTGCGGCAACTCGTCCTACAAGGTGATCGGCCAGCTCAAGTGCGTGCGCGTGCAGAAGGCCACCGCCGACGGGTATCTCCGCGTGCGCATCGACAGCGGGCCGTGGGCCGAGACCACCGCGCCGGCCGGCATCGTGCAGGTCTGCCGTTGAGCCCCGCCGCCGGAGCGCTCGCGTGAGGGTCCTGGTCGTCGACGACGAGGTGAAGAACGCCGAGCTGGTCGCGGGCGAACTGCGCGACGCCGGCTTCGAGGCGGAGTTCGTGAACGGCGGCGCCGCCGCGCTCAAGCAGCTCGAGGCGCGGCGCTTCGACGCGGTCGTCACCGACCTGCGCATGGCCCCGCCGGACGGCATGGCGGTCCTGAAGACCGTGCGCGAGCGCTGGCCCGAGACCGTCGTGGTCGTGATGACCGCCTACGCCGCGCTCGAGACCGCGCGCGCCGCGCTCAAGGCGGGCGCGTGGGACTACGTCGAGAAGGAGGGCGACTTCGCGGAGGTCATCGCGCTCGCGCTCCGGCAGGCGGGCGAGAAGGCGAGCCTGCAGCGCGACGTGAAGCAACTCTCGGCCACCGTCGAGTCCATGCGCCGCGACGCGCTGCCCGTGGTGGGCGACGCGCCGGCCACGAAGCACGCGCTCGAGCTGGCCCGCAAGGTCGCGGCCACCGACTCGACCGTGCTGCTGCGCGGCGAGAGCGGCACCGGTAAGGACCTGTTCGCCCGCACCATCCACGCGCTCAGCCGGCGCGCCGGCGGGCCGTACGTGAAGGTCAACTGCGGCGCGCTGCCCGAGGCGCTGCTCGAGAGCGAGCTGTTCGGGCACGAGAAGGGCGCCTTCACCGGCGCCATCCGGCAGAAGCCCGGCCGCTTCGAGGACGCCGCGGGCGGCACGCTGTTCCTCGACGAGATCGGCGAGCTGCCCGTGCCGCTGCAGGTGAAGCTCCTGCAGGTGATCGAGGAGAAGACCTTCACGCGCGTGGGCGGCAACGCGCCCATCACCGTGGACGTGCGCATCCTCGCGGCCACCAACCGCCCGCTCGAGGACATGGTGAAGGAGCGGACCTTCCGCGAGGACCTGTTCTTCCGCCTGAACGTGTTCCCGATCGTGCTGCCGCCGTTGCGCGAGCGCCCCGGCGACGTCCCGCGGCTCGCCGCGCACGTGCTGCGACGCCACGGCGCCGCGCCCGAGAAGCTGACCGCCGAGGCCGCCCGCGCGCTCGAGGGCTACGCGTTCCCCGGCAACGTCCGCGAGCTCGAGAACACGCTCGAGCGCGCCATGATCCTGGCCGGCGCCGACCCCATCGAGCCCGTGCACCTGTCGTTCGCCCGGCCCGAGGCGCGCGTCGCGCAGTCGTGGGTGCCCGAGATCCCCGAGGACGGCCTGTCGCTCGAGGCGCTCGAACGCGAGTTGATCCTCAAGGCCCTCGAGCGCGCCGCCGGCAACAAGAGCCGCGCCGCGCGGCTGCTCGGCCTCACGCGCCGCACCCTCTACTCGCGGATGGAGAAGCACGGGCTGCACAAGCCCGGCGAGGGCGAGGAAGAAGGGGACGAGTAGCGGGGCGGCGTCCCGCGCCGCCCCGCGACTCCGTCCGCCTGGTCACTTCCGCGCCAGCGCCCGCCTCACGTCCTCCGGCGCCAGCGGCATGCGGAAGAGCCGCCCGCCGGTCGCGTCGAAGACCGCGTTCGCGATGGCGCCGCCCACCGGCACGATCGCCGGCTCGCCTCCGCCCTGCGGCGACAGCGCGTCGTTCGGCACCAGCACGGTCTCGATCTCCGGCAGCATCGAGAGGCGCGGCACCTCGTAGGTGGTGAAGCTGCGGTCGAGCACGTCGCCGCCCTTGAAGCGCAGCGTCTCGGTGAGCGCGTAGCCGAGCCCCATGACGAGGCAGCCCTCCATCTGCATCTTCGCGCCGTCGGGGTTCACGACCTGGCCCATGTCCTGCGCGCACACCATGCGCTTCACGCGCACGCGGCCCGAGGCACGGTCCACTTCCACCGCCACGCAGACGGCCGCGTACGTGCCCGCGTCGATGCCGCAGGCGATGCCCTGCCCGCGTCCGCCCGGGCCCGCGGCCGGCACCCAGCCGAAGCGTTCGGCCGCCGCCTTCAGCACGCTCCTCATGCGCGGGTCGGAGGTGTTCCGCAGCCGGAACTCGAGCGGGTCCACGCCGGCCTTCGCGGCCATGACGTCCAGGTGCGACTCGCGCGCGAACACGTTGAGGTTCGCGCCCGGCGCGCGCCAGGGGCCGGTCGCGAACGGATGCACGGTGCCCTCGCCCTGGCCCCAGCGCCCGTGCACGCGCAGGCGGTGGTTCGGCACGTCGTAGAACTGCTCGGCCCCGCGCGAGCCCGCGCCGTGCACGCGGTGGTCCCACAGCGTCAGCCGCCCCGCGGCGTCCATGCCCGACTCGATCAGCACCACGCCGGCGGGCCGGAAAATGTCGTAGAAGAACTCCTCGCCGCGCGTGAACGCGACCTGCACCGGCCGGCCCGTGATGCGCGCGAGCCGCGCGGCCTCGATCGCGGCCCGCGGCGTGCCGCTCTTCCCGCCGAAGCCGCCGCCCACGAACGGCGTGACGATGCGTACGGCCTCGGGCGACAGCTCGAGCGCCCTCGCCACCGCCTGCTGGTCGGGGAATGGCGTCTGGGTCGCGGCCCAGACGGTGAGCTTGCCGCCCTCGAAGCGTGCGAGCGCCGTGTGCGTCTCGATCGGCGCGTGCGCGCCGTAGCCGTTCTCGTAGCGGCGCTCGAAGCGCTCGGCGGCGGCGAGCCGTCCCGCTTCGAGGTCCCCCTTGCTCTCGCGGTCCTCCGGCGCGGGCGCCTTCTCGAGCAGCCGGTCGAAGATGCTCTCCGTGTCCACGGTCGCGGCGGGCGCATCGTATTCAGCGACGACCGCGGCCAGCGCCGCCGCGGCCGCTTCGGGGTCGGCGTGCAGCGCGGCCACGAGGTCGTCGCGCCGCACCACGGTCACCCCGGCCATGCGCTCGGCGGCCGAGGTGTCCACGCGCTTCGGCGTCGCGCCGTGCACGGGCGGGCGCAGCACCCGCGCGTAGAGCATGCCCGGCAGCCGCTCGTCGCCCGCGTACTTCGCACGGCCCGTCGCCTTGGCGCGGGCGTCGGTGCGCTTCGTGTCGCGGCCGCTCAGCGTGAAGGCGGCGAACTCGCGCAGCGGGGGCTTGCCCGACAGGTGGCGCTCGATGCGCCGGCCTTTCGCCAGCTCGGCGTAGGTCACGCGCCGCGCCGGGGCGGCGGTCACGAACACCGCGCCGTCCTCGGCCGACAGGCTCGCGACCGGCACGCGCAGCCGCTCGGAGCCCAGCTCGAGCAGCACCGCGCGCGCCTCGGCGGCCGCGGCGCGCAGCGGCGGCCCGAAGAACCGCGTGCTCAGCGAGCCGAACGTGCCCATGTCCCACGGGCAGCGGTCGGTGTCGCCCATCACCATGTCCACGGACGCGAGCGGCACGCGCAGTTCCTCGGCGGCCATCTGCGCGAGCGACGTGATCACGCCCTGGCCCATCTCGATCTTGCCCGAGAAGACCGTCACGCGGCCGTCGGCGCCGACCAGCAGGTAGGCGTTGAAGTCGGTGGGGTACTCGCGGCGCTGCGCCTCGGCCTCGGAGACGAGCCAGTCGCCGGCGACGAAGCAGACGAGGATGCCGCCGCCCACGAGTTTCAGGAACTCGCGGCGGCCGAGCCGCAGCCCGTCCTCGGCGGTCGCGGGGGAGGAGAACCGGAAATCGGAGTCGTGCATGGCGCGCCTCACTTCGCCGCGGCCGCGGATTCCACGGCCTCGAGGATGCGCTTGTAGTTGGCGCACCGGCAGAGGTTGTCGTCGAGCGCCGCGACGATCTGCTCGCGCGTCGGGCGCGGGTGCTCGAGCAGCAGCGCGTAGGCGCTCATCAGCACGCCCGGGGTGCAGAAGCCGCACTGCATTCCGCCGTGCTCGACGAATGCCTCCTGCAGCGGGTGCAGCTTCCCGTCGCGTTCCAGGCCCTCGATCGTGAGCACCTCGCGTCCGCGCACGTCCTTCACCGGCGTGCGGCAGGCGCGCACGGCTTCGCCGTCCACGACCACGGTGCACGAGCCGCACTGGCTCTCGCCGCAGCCGTACTTGGTGCCCGTCAGTCCCAGGTCGCCGCGCAACACCCAGAGCAGCGTGCGCTCGCCGTCCGTCTCGACGCGCACGGCACGGCCGTTGAGCTTGAACTCGATCGTTTCGATCATGGTTCCCCCGCCTGTCCGGGGTCCGGCCTCCGCGGACCCGTCACCGGCGGACGATGCGCCGCGGGACCCCCGCCGTGCAGGTAGCCAAAAGGAGCAGGGCCGCGCCCTCGCGGCCCTTCCGCGCCGCCGGGCGCCCGCGTATGCTGCGCGCGCGATGAACGTCCTGCGCGGCTTCCTGTTCGACAACCTCGGGCTCAAGTTCACGGCGCTGCTGCTCGCGGTCGCGGTGTACCTCAACGTGTACACCGACCGGACCACGGTCATGCTGCTGTCGTTCCCGGTCGAGTTCACCGACCTGCCCGACTCGCTCGCGCTGAGCGGGCCCGCGCCCGCGGTGGTGCAGTCGCAGATGCGCGGCACCTGGAAGCAGTTGATCGGCATGCGCGTGCGCGAGCCGCGCCTGAAGCTCTCGCTGCTCGGCGCGGGAACCGGCCGCTTCAGCCGCGCGCTCACGCCGGCGGACCTGCCGATGTCCGAGCAGGGCGTCACGGTCGAGAACCTGATCGGCCCGCGCATGATCGAGATCGACATCGACCACAGGGTGACGCGCACGCTGCCGGTCGCGGCGCGGATCGAGGGCGAGCCGGCGGCAGGCTACGAGTTCCGCGGCGGCCTGCAGGTCGAGCCGCGGACCGTCGAGGTCACGGGCGCCCGCGGCGCGCTGGACGCGCTCGACTCGCTCGTGCTGGCGCCGCTCTCGGTCGCCGGGCGCCGCGACACGGTGCGCGCCGAGCTCGCGCCCGCCTCGTTGCCCGACTGGTGCACCAGCGAGCCGTCGCTCGTGCGCGTCAAGGTCGCGCTCACGCGGGACTGAGACCCCGCCCGGGACGCGAAGGCCCGCCGCGACGCTCCGCGGCGGGCCTTCATGCCCGCGGCCGTGCGGGCCGGCTCAGCGCGCGCGCCGCACGGGGCGGACGAAGTCCTCGGCCGGGTCGTCGGGCGCGCCCTTCGCCTGCTCGAGCGCCCGCTGGAGCAGGGCCTTGCGGTCGCCGCTCGCCGAGGCCATCAGCTTCTCGAGCGCCGCGACGTGCGCCACGCGCCGCGCGGTCTCGGGCGCGACGGCCTGGTCGGGCTTGACGCCGACGCCTTCCCAGTTGGTCTTCGTCACCGGGTTGATCGCGCGCCCCGTCGCGATGAACGCCGCGAGGTGCTCGCTCAGGCGGAACAGCCCGCCCGGGTTGGCGGCGCCCGCCGTGACCGCGCCGACCAGCGTGCCCAGCTCGTGCGTCTGCACGTCGTAGGCGAACTCCTCGGCGGCCGAGCCCGTGCGGTTGCTGGTCAGCACGTAGAGCGGCTTGCCGGCGAGCCTCGGCCCCGGCACGTACGAGGCGGTGTGGAACTGCACCGTGCGGTCGCCCTCGCGCTCGTAGAAGTCGTTGATGTGCAGCCGCGCCCCGGGCTCGACGAAGTAGGTGAGCAGCGTCGCGATCATGCCCGGGCTGCCGCCGCCGTTGCGGCGCAGGTCCACGATGATCGCGTCGGTGTTGGCGAGGAAGTTCATGGCCGCGATCGCGGTGGGCTGCGCTTCCGGCAAGCCGGCGAACATGCGCAGGTCGAGGTAGCCGACGTTGCCCGCGAGCCGCTCGACGCGCTCGAAGCCGAAGTTGCGGACGCGCATCTCCTCGAGCTGCCGGGCGCGCTCGGCGTCGTGCGGACCGTCCTCGCGGTCCTCGCGCACCGGGAACGGCTCGTGCCGGTAGTGGACGCGCATGTGCCGGTCCTTCGTGTAGTCCTGCATGTGCGCGAGCAGCGAGTCGGCGAACTCCTTCGAGCCGGTGATGCGGTCGTATTCCTTGTTCGCGTGCCGCCGGCGCAGGATCTTCGCCAGCTCGGCGCCCTTGTCGGGGAACACGTAGCGGTCGCGCACGGCCACGGCGAGCGATTCGATCACCGCCGCCTTCTCCTTCGCGGTGATGGGCGTGTCGGGCTCGTCGGGCCCGCCGAGCGACTGCGCCGAGGCGGGGGCGGCGAGCAGCAGCGCCGCGAGGGCGGCGAGCGCGAAGCGGTGCGTCATGGGGAGCCTCCGGTGGGAGTCGTGATTCGCGGCGCGCGCCGGGCGATGCGTGCTGCGGCTCGTGAAGAAGGCGCGCGCGGGCCGGGCCATCGGCCCGGCGGTTCCGGAGAGCTTGGACGGACGGGGAGGGCGCAGGGTTGTGCCCGGGGCACGAGCGCGGCGGGGCGGACCACGAATGCGAAACGCCGGCCCAGGGAGACCGGCGTTCCGGCAGCAGTCGCGGGGACGCGAGCCGCGCTGGAGATGGCAGGCTCGGATGGTAGGACGCGACCCGCGCGCCCCGCACCGGATCACTCGAGCAATGGCGGTGCCACCGCGCTGAACGGGGGCTGAATCGCGGGATTCCCCTTGCGGCGCAACGGTCCGCGCGCGTGTGCCCCGGCGTCCCGGCCTCTCCGGGCCCCGCCCGCGCTGCGAAGCGCACGCGGGCGCGGGGCGGATTTGCACGGGGCATCCGGCCGCCCGCGAGCCGTCGCCGCTCTTCAGCGCCCGGGGCCGCGGGCCGAAAACCCCGGCAGCGCATCGGGTGGCCCGGCGTTCGCATTCCAGTTCTTGACACTCCCTCACGCGGCTCACTAAATTTCCGGGCGTCGCGACAGGCGCGCACCACCACCCGCGCGCCGGCGGCACCCGCCCGAGGCCCCTCGGGCCCCCGGACGCAAGGCCTTCCCGACCCACATCCCCGAGAGACGTCCCGCCGGCCCCGCCGGTGCTTCCCGAATCGCTTCCCGCTTCGAGCCACCGAGGAACTCTCCGCAGTCCCCGCCCCTGCCATCCACGGGCGGTCGTTCCACACCCCTCATTCCATCCGGCCAGCGGCGCGCGGCGCCGTCCACGGCCACCCCGTCGCACGCGCGCCCTCGGCGCGCCGTGGGGCGGACGCCCACACCATCCCAAGGCGAACCCGAATGGAACCCCAGGAGATCCCGGCCGCGACCGAGACCGGCGCCGCGACGAACGGCGCCGACACCGGCGCGCAGACGCTCGAGCTGCAGACGCTCAAGGGCAAGACCATGTCCGAGCTGCTGCGCATCTGCCAGGAGCTCGAGATCAACGGCACGAGCGGCCTGCGCAAGCAGGAGCTGATCTTCAAGATCCTCGAGGGCCAGACCGAGCGGAACGGCCTGATCTTCGCCGAGGGCGTGCTCGAGATCCTGCCCGAGGGCTACGGCTTCCTGCGCTCCGCGCAGTACAACTACCTGCCGGGGCCGGACGACATCTACGTCTCGCCGTCGCAGATCAAGCGCTTCGACCTGCACACCGGCGACACGGTGTCGGGCCAGGTGCGGCCGCCCAAGGAGGGCGAGCGCTACTTCGCGCTGCTGCGCGTCGAGGCCATCAACTTCGAGAGCCCCGAGGCGTCGAAGGAGAAGATCCTCTTCGACAACCTCACGCCGCTCTACCCGATCCAGAAGCTCAACCTCGAGACCAAGGACCGCTGCCTCGAGACGCGCATCATCGACCTGCTCTCGCCGATCGGGAAGGGCCAGCGCGCGCTCATCACCTCGCCGCCCAAGGCCGGCAAGACGGTCCTCATGCAGAAGATGGCGAACGCCATCGCCGAGAACCATCCCGAGGTCGTGCTCATCGTTCTGCTCATCGACGAGCGGCCCGAGGAGGTCACCGACATGCAGCGCTCGGTGAAGGGCGAGGTCGTCTCGTCCACGTTCGACGAGCCCGCCGAGCGCCACGTGCAGGTCGCCGAGATGGTGATCGAGAAGGCCAAGCGCCTCGTCGAGCACGGCCGCGACGTCGTGATCCTGCTCGACTCCATCACGCGCCTCGCGCGCGCGCACAACACCGTCGTGCCGCACTCCGGCAAGATCCTCTCGGGCGGCGTGGACGCGAACGCGCTGCAGCGGCCGAAGCGCTTCTTCGGCTCGGCGCGCAACATCGAGGCCGGCGGCTCGCTGACGATCATCGCCACCGCGCTGATCGAGACGGGCTCGCGCATGGACGAGGTCATCTTCGAGGAGTTCAAGGGCACCGGAAACTCCGAGCTGGTCCTGGACCGCAAGATCGCCGACAAGCGCATCTTCCCGGCCATCGACATCAACCGCTCCGGCACCCGCAAGGAGGAGCTGCTGCTCGCGCCCGACGTTCTGTCGCGCGTCTGGATCCTCCGCAAGTTCCTCAACGAGCTGAACTCGGTCGAGGCGATGGAGTTCCTCATCACCCGGATGGGCGACACCAAGACGAACAAGAAGTTCCTCGAGAACATGAACTCCTGACCGGCCCGCCGCGGCGGGTGCCCGATCGGCTATGCTCGCCGCCGATTTCGCGAGAAGAACGCTACGGCCCTCTTCCGGGAGAAGCTGCATGGCGTGGAAGATGGACAGGACGGTCCTGACGGTCCATACGCTGGCCGACGAGCCGAGGGATGCCGCGTGGTGGCGTTCGCGGTCCGCCGGTGAGCGCCTCGAGATGGTGGAGTACCTGCGACAGGTGAACTATGGCCGAACTGCGACTTCCGCCCGACTTCATCGAGTTCTTGAGGTTGCTCGACTCGCATCGGGTTGAGTACCTCCTGATCGGCGGCTACGCGGTGGCCTATCACGGGTACCCGCGCGCCACGGGCGACATGGATGTCTGGGTTCGCGTGACGCCCGACAACGCGGCGAAGTTGGCGCGGGCGGTTCGCGAGTTCGGATTCGAATCGCCCGAGCTCTCGACGACGCTCTTCCTGGAGCCGGATCGCATGATCCGGATGGGCACTCCGCCGATCCGCATCGAGATCGCCACCGGCATCTCAGGAGTGAAGTTTGAGGACTGCTACGCGCGGCGGATCGTCATGGACGTCCAGGGGCTGCCGGTCGGCGTAATCGGCCTGGACGACCTGCGAGCGAACAAACAGGCGGCTGGACGCCACAAGGACCTCGACGACCTCGAGCACCTGAGGTGAATCGAGGAACCGCCGGCGCGCCCGGCGCGTTCTCTCCTCTCAACCGTTCCTGATCACGCGCGCCGCGCCGTCTCCCCGCGGGGGGACGCGCGGCGTTGCCGTTGCGGGCGCGGGGGCGGGAAGCTCGTGCACGTCACGAGGCGCCGCGGGCGCGGCGCCGCCCGCGCGGAGCGCATGCCGCCCCGCCGCGAAGGCGGCCGCCCGCGGCCGCCACCCGCGAGGTCCGCCATGATCCGGTCGTCCAGCGTTCGCGGCCGGGCGCATGCCGATGCGCCCGCGCCCGCCGGCCGCGCGTTTCCCGCCCGTCACTCGCGCGCCGCGCTCGCGGCCGCGCTCCTCGCCGCCGCGCTCGCGCTCTCCGCGCCCGCCGCGCGCGCGCAGCAGGCCGACTCGACATTCTGGATCCACAGCGGCGTCACGTACGCGATGGCGCTCTCGGGCGGCACGCTCTACGTCGGCGGGCACTTCTCGGCCGTCGGCCCGTGCACGGGCGGCGGCGTTCCCTTCGACGTCGCCGGGGGCAACCTCGTCGCGCACTGGCCGCGCATCGCCGGGACCGTGAACGCCGCCGTGCCCGACGGCGGCGGCGGCTGGTACGTGGGCGGCTCGTTCACGCACGTCGGCCCGCTGCCGCGCGCCAACCTCGCGCACATCCGCGCCAACGGCGCGATCGCGCCCTGGAACCCGGGCACGAACGGCATCGTGCGCTCGCTCGTCCTGAACGGCGCCGAGGTCGTGGTGGGCGGCGAGTTCTCGCAGGCGGGCGGCGCCGCGCGCGGCTTCTTCGCCTCGCTCGACAGCACGACCGGCGCCGCGACCGCATGGACGACCGGCACGAACGGGGTCGTCTTCGCGCTGCTCAAGGTCGGCGCCGTCGTGTACGCGGGCGGCCGCTTCAACACTATCGGCGGCGCGACTCGGCCGCGGCTCGCGGCGCTCGCCGCGACGACCGGCCTCGCCACCAGCTGGAACCCGCAGCCCGACCAGGAGGTGTATTCGCTCGCGACGTCCGGAACGACGCTCTGGGTGGGCGGACAGTTCACGCGCTTCGGCGCCTCGACGACGCGCCAGCGCCTCGCCTCGTTCGACACCGGCACCGGCACCATCACGGGCTGGGCGCCGACCCTGGACGGGGCCGTGTGGGCCATCGCGCCGACGGCCTCGGCGATCTACGTCGGCGGGCAGTTCGTGAACGTGAACACGACGCAGCGGCTGCGGCTCGCGGCGCTCGACCCGGCGACCGGCGCGCCCACGGCCTGGAACCCGTCGGCCAACGCGCAGGTCAACGCCCTCGCCGTGAGCGGCTCGACCGTGTACGCGGGCGGCAAGTTCCTCGCCATCGGCTCGACGCCGCGCCGCATGATCGCGGCGATCGCCACGGCCACCGGTGCGCCGACCGCGTGGGACCCATGCGCGTTCGACGACGTCAACGCGCTCTCCGTCGCTGGCGGGCGGCTGTTCGTGGGCGGCGCGTTCCTCGGCATCGGCGGCGCCGCGCGCACGAACGCCGCCGCGTTCGACGTCACGACCGGGCTCGCGACCGCCTGGAACCCCGCGCCCAACCAGAGCGTGTACGCCCTCGACGTCGCGGGCTCGACCGTCTACATGGGCGGCGAGTTCACGCAGGTGGGAGGCGTGGACCGCAACTTCGCCGCCGCCGTGGACGCGACGACGGGCGCGCTCCGGGCGTGGGCCCCCGAGCCGAACGGCATGGTGCAGTCGCTCGACGCGGACGGGTCGGTGGTCTACCTGAGCGGCGGCTTCTACGCCTTCGGCGCCGAGACGCAGTCGAAACTCGCGGCGGTGGACGCCACCACCGGGGCGCTCACGGCGTGGCGGCCGCTCGTCAACGAGATGCCTTACGACGTCACGTCCGCGGGTGACGTCGTCTACCTCGCGGGCGGCTTCACGACCGCGGGCGGCGCGCACCGCTGGCACCTCGCGGCGCTCGATGCGGCTACCGGGCTCGCCACCGACTGGAACCCCGGCGCCGACATGACCGCGCTGCGCGTCGCGCCGGGCCCGGGCGGCATTTACGCGCTCGGGCTGTTCACGCAGGCGGGCGGGGCGACCGTGCCGGGCATCGCCTGCCTCGACGACTCGGCCGGGCTCGCGCTGCCGTTCCGGCCCGCGATCGA
>CAZUEM010000022.1:0-15546 GCA_964619155.1 uncultured bacterium | reverse complement strand
GTCCCTGCGCGCCCAACCCCGCGCGCGGCGCGGCGACGCTGCGCTTCACGCTGCCCGCGGCCGGACGCGTGAGCGTGCGGCTCGTGGACGTGCAGGGCCGCCGCGTCGCGGACGTGCTCGTGGGCGCGGCGCGCGAGGCCGGTCCGCAGTCGGCGGTGCTGCCGCTCGCGGGCCTCGCGCCCGGGCTCTACTTCGCGCGGTTCGAGTGGGAGGGACGAGCGGCGTCGCGGCGCATCGTCGTGACCCGTTGACCACGGCGGGCCGCGCGTTCGGCTAGAGTCGGCGCGTGAACCCGAACGACTTCACGGAGCGGATGGCCGGTGCGGCGCCCGCCCCGGCCGTCGGCGCCGCTCACGCGCCCGCACGCCCGCCCGCCGACCGTCTCGTCCTCGTGACCGGCGCGACCGGCTACATCGGCGGGCGGCTCGTTCCGCGACTGCTCGCGGCGGGCTGCCGCGTGCGCTGCCTCGTGCGCGACCGCGTGCGGCTGCAGGGCCGGCCCTGGCAGGCGCAGGTCGAGATCGCCGAGGGCGACGTGCTGCGCGCCGGGAGCCTCGCGCCCGCGATGCGGGGCGTGCACGCCGCCTACTACCTCGTGCACAGCATGGCGGGCGGCGCCGACTTCCACGAGCGCGACCTGGCCGCCGCCTCGCACTTCGCCGCCGCCGCGCGCGAGGCGGGCGTCGAGCGGATCGTCTACCTCGGCGGCCTCGCCGAGCCTTCGCCCGGGCTCTCGGAGCACCTGCGCTCGCGCCAGCAGACGGGCGACGCGCTGCGCGCCGGCGGCGTGCCGGTCACCGAGTTCCGCGCGGGCGTGATCGTCGGCTCGGGCAGCCTGTCGTTCGAGATGATCCGCTACCTCACCGAGCGGGTGCCCGTGATGGTCTGCCCGCGCTGGGTGTACACGCGCACGCAGCCGATCGGCATCCGCGAGGTGCTCGACTACCTCGCCGCCGCGCTGGACGTGCCCGCGAGCGCCGGCCGCATCGTCGAAATCGGCGGCGCCGACGTCGTCACCTACGGCGAGATGATGACGATCTACGCCGAGGTCCGCGGCCTGCGCCGCTGGATGGTGCCGGTGCCGGTGCTGACGCCGCGGCTCTCGTCCTACTGGGTGAACCTCGTCACGCCCATCCCGGCGGCGATCGCGCGCCCGCTCGTCGAGGGCCTGCGCAACGAGAACGTCGTGCGCGACCCGCTCGCGCGCGAGTTGTTCCCGGGCATTCGCCCGGCGGGCTACCGCGAGGCCGTGGGGCGGGCGCTCGAGCAACTGCAGGCGAGCAGCGTCGAGACCGTGTGGAGCGACGCGCTGGTCACGAGCGCCGGCGACGCGCCGCCGGTCACGCTTCGCGTGCAGGAGGGCATGGTCATCGAGCGCCGCCAGCGCATGGTCGCCGCGCCGCCGGCCGCGCTCTTCCGCGTGTTCACCGGGCTCGGCGGCCGGCGCGGCTGGCTCTACATGAACTGGGCGTGGCGGCTGCGCGGGCTCGCGGACACGCTGATCGGCGGCGTCGGCCTGCGGCGCGGCCGCCGCGACCCGGACGAGGTGCGGATCGGCGACGCGCTCGACTTCTGGCGCGTCGAGGCCGTCGAGTCCGGCCGGCTGCTGCGGCTGCGCGCCGAGATGAAGGTGCCCGGGCAGGCCTGGCTGCAGTTCGACGCCGAGCCGCACGAAGGGGACCGCACGCGGCTCACGCAGACCGCGTACTTCGCGCCCCGCGGCCTGCTCGGCTGGCTCTACTGGTACGGGCTCTACCCGGTCCACGCGTTCATCTTCAGCGGCATGATCGACCGCGTCGCGCGCCGCGCGGTCGCGCGGCCGGGGGGCGCGGCGGGCTGATTCCGCTTGCCGGGGCGCGCGCGCGCGTTGCTATGCTGCGATCGGTGCCCTACCACCGGAGGAGCCATGAAGGAGACCGTCCGCATCGCCGACCAGGTCCGCCGCAGCCTCGCCGGGCCCGCCTGGCACGGCCCCGCGCTGCTCGAAGTGCTGGACGGCGTGACCGCGAAGCAGGCCGCCGCGAAGCCCATCGCCGGCTGGAAGAGCATCTGGGAGCTGGCCCTGCACGCGATCGTCTGGCAGGACGCCGTGCGCGCCCACCTCGCGGGACGCTGGCCCGTCATCAAGCTCGGCGGCCCGAAGGACTGGCCGCCGGCGCCGAAGCCCACCGAGGCGGCGTGGAAAGCGACGGTCGCGAAGCTCCGGCGCTCGAACGCCGCGCTCGCGAAGGCGGCGCTCGCGTACCCGGCCGCGAAGCTCGACCGCCCGCTCAAGAAGGGCGCGACGAGCGCCTACATCCAGCTCCACGGCGCGGTGCAGCACAACCTCTGGCACGCGGGCGAAATGGCCGCGCTCAAGCGCGCGCAGGGCCTGCCCGTGCTGAAGCCGAAGGCCTGACCGGGGTGCACGCGGCGGTGGGGCGCCGGGGCCGGGGGACGAGCGGGGCCTTGGCGCGCGTGCGGTTCGCCACCGCGCGCCGCGTCGCCGGTGGCGCGCAGGGCTTGCGCCGGCCGCTCGCAGGCGCGGCGCGCATCGCCGCCGCGGCGCTACTCGCCGCCGCGCTCGGTGCGCCTGCCACGGCTGCGCAGCCCGCGCCGCCCGCGCCCGCCGAGGGTCCGGTCGCATTCCGGCAGGACGTCGCGTGGTCGCCCGACGGGCGGATGCTCGCGTGGTCGGAGTTCTCCGCCGTCGCGCCCGACACCGCGGCCACATGGAACATCTGGGTCGCGACCAGCGCCGGCACCAACCGCGCGCGGGCGATCGCGAACGCGCAGTGGGTGGACTGGTCGCCCGACGGCCAGCGGCTCGTCTACGCGTCGAACTGGGGCGGCGACTGGGACCTCTACACCGCGCGCACGAACGGAGCCGACGTGAAACGACTGACGCGCCACTCCGCGGACGACCGCCAGCCCGCCTGGTCGCCGCGAGGCGACCGCATCGCGTTCGTCTCGAACCGCGACGGCGCGCAGGAACTGTTCGTCATGAACGCCGACGGTTCGAACGTGCGCCGCCTGACCAGCGACTCGGCCGGCGCGCACAACCCCGCGTGGTCGGCGGACGGCACCCTGCTCACCTGGTACGCGCGCGACGCGGGCGGAGAGCGGCTGCACGTCGCGAGCGCCGACGGCGCGAACGCCGCGATCGTCCCCGCGCCCGACGCGGGCGGCATCTACCCGTCGTTCTTCCCGATCGGCCGGCTCCTCTACGCCGGCGTGACGCCCGCGGGCCGCAAGCTGCTCTCGACCGTCGCGACCGACGGCTCCGGACACACGGTGCTGGGAGGGATCGAGACGTACTTCGCCCGCCCCTCGCGCGACGGCCGCCGGATCGCCTACCTGACCGGCGCCTGGCCCCGCTCGCGCATCTGCGTGGCCCGCGCCGACGGCGCCGCGGCCCGGATCGTGGTCGGGGACCCGCGGGAGTAGGGGCCCTGCGCTCCGTGGCGCCGGTTGAGGCGACCGCCGAGGAGGTGCGTGAGCAGGTAGAGGCATGTTTCCCCTTCGGTTCCGCATTCTCATGGCGATCGATGTAAATATCTCTTCGAGTCGGCGGAAGCCGGCCCGTATGATTTCCGCACCCCCGAGACGGCCGAACGAGTAACGGCCGAATCGCATCGCGAGTTGGGCGCGGCGCGCTGGGTTGCCCGTGGCATGCGCTCCCACCTCTCCTTGCGGCTCGGCGAGCCGCAGAGTCGCAGTCCCTCCGGGGGAGGCCGCCATGCCCAAGGGAGTCCCGCAGCGCCGTTCGCTGTACACCTCGTCCTGCACCTCGCGGAAACTCATGGCCCTTGTGATGCTCCTGACCCAGTTTGCCCCCCCCCCCCGGATCTCTTGCTTCATCCCTGAGCACGACCGGGCGCTGGTCGTCGTCTGACGGACTCGATGTGATCGGCACGCATGTCGTGCTGCTGCGTGAGCCAGAGTCGAACGCCGCCAAAGTGTTCCTGTTCGGCGAGTCGGGCACCAACCAGAACATGAAGCTGTGGCGGTTCTTCGCCTCCGCCGACAGCGCGCGGCTACCGGACACGTTGAACGGTCTGCCGGCTTCGCAACTGCGCTACGTGCCGCACCCCGACGCGCTGGCGAACGACCTGTTCTGCAACGGCCATTCGATCCTGCCCGACGGGCGCATGCTGTTCATCGGCGGCAACTACCAGCCGCAGAATGCCTGCGAGACGGTCTACACGTTCGATCCGGCGTGGTTCGGCGGCACCGCGAGTCCGTGGACGACCGCCGCGACGATGGCGGCCGAGCGCTGGTATGCGACGGCTACGGGGCTGGCCGATGGCCGGGTGCTCGCAGCGGCGGGGCAAGCGCGTAGTTGGCTGGGGGCGTTCGGCGGCCGCACGAGCGCCGACTCGAGCGACCGGGTGTGGCGCTCGGTGGCATTCGCCGCGCGTTACCACTGGGGCGACACGAGCGCGGTACCTGCGAACAACAACCCCAATCAGGTGACGCGCGTCTATCACAACGACTACACGGCCGGACAGTTCCCACCGGCACGCGAGGACCATGTCATGGCGCCGACGCCCGTCGGAACGGCGGTGCTCTTCGGCGGCCGGAACGTACGGCCCGGTGTGGACACGACGACGCTGGGCGATGCGTGGCTGCTGCGGCCCTCGCAGCTGCAGAACGACTCGGTCATGACCTGGACGCGGCTGCACCAGGTGGACGACAACCCGACCGCCGGGGTTCCGGAAGTCCTCCCCTCCCCGCGCACCCGGGCAGCGATGGTGTGGGCAGGAATCAACTGGCGTGACACCACGACCTGCCTGCCCCGCGCCAGCGACAGCCTGACCTGCTTCCTGTTCGGCGGGCGCGATGCCTCAGGCAACGCGCTCGGGGACCTCTGGGTCGGCCGGCTCGACTCGCTGGTCTACCGCTACGGGGTCGGGATGACGCAGGACTGGCGGTGGACGCAGCTGCTGCCCGATGCGCCGGAGCGGCGGCGGTATGGACACTCGATGTGGTTCGACCCTGGCGACGGCGGGCCGGGCGCGCCCTACGCGCGGCTCGTGCTCTTCGGCGGCCAGTTCAACGACAGCACGCTCGCCGGCAACAAGGTCTACACCTACGGCGTCGGCAGCCACCCGACGGTCGCGGCGAAGTGGGACTCGCTCGTGCCAACGGGAGCCGCGAACTGGGGCTCGCCGCAGGCGCGGCAGGGCCACATGGCCACGCACAAGCGGCCGTTGCTGGCGGGCGCGACGCGGAAGTTCTACCTGTACGGAGGGCAGGACGCACGCGGCAACCTGCTGCCGCCCGAGCAGAACCACCCCGAGCCCAACGACACGCACGTGTGGGCGCTGACGCGCAGCGATACGACCGCGACGCCGAGCTACGAGTGGGACTGGGTCGCGTGGTCGAACCACGCGGGTGACCCGGTTTCGCGTGCGCGGGGGGCGATGTCCTACGACAGTTGGAGCGAGCGGCTGGTGGTGGTCGGCGGCGACCTCAACGGCGATGGGCAGTCGGGGGGGCTGACCGACTCGGTGTGGTGCATCCAGGTGGAAAGCTACGGTGGCGGGGTGCTCAACCGATGGTTCAGCCCCCTGCGGCGCAGCCTCGGCCATCCGGTGATGCCGGCGACCAAGGGGCACACGCTAATCGCCTATGGCGACGCCGGATACATCAACGAGAGCAGTCTGGAGGCGTACAACCCGTCCGGCACGTCGCAGAGTTGCGCGCCTTGGTCGAACCCGCAGGGCACGTGGACGACAGTGAGCACGCAGGACTCGCTCAGCCAGCGGGCGATCTCGGCGTACCCGTTCCTGTTCCTGCTGCCGGACGGGCGGCTGTTCAATGCCGGGCCGGCGCCGGCGGATCGGCTCGACCAGCGCTACAAGCGGTTCTATAGCCTCACGACGGAGGAGTGGTCGGACGACACGTCGAACCACCTCTATGACGCGAAGGTCATGGGCTCGGCGGTCATGTACCGGCCGGGGAAGGTCCTGCGGGCCGGCTCGCACGGCGCCGGCGACATCGGTGCACCCGTGGGCGGCGCTGCGCATGGACGCACGGAGACCGTCGAGATCGGCACCGGGGCATCGCCGGCGTGGGTGGAGCGAGTGCCGAACCAAATCTCGACGTTCGCGTTCTCTCCTCGCCTCAACCACAACCTGACGGTATTGCCGACGGGCGACGTTCTGGCAACAGGCGGTGCAGTCGCCCCGCTCAACCCGAACAACCTCACTGCGAACTCCGTACTCCGTCCGCAACTCTGGCGGGTCGGGCTGGGTGGCTGGAATAACAACGCACCGGCGTCCGCCGACACCCTGAATCCGGATCCCCGAATTCGCAACTACCACTCCGCCGCGCTGCTCCTGCCCGACGGCCGCGTGATGACCTCGGGAGGAGAGGACCCCAACAACGAGGACAAGTGGGCCGTCAGCGTCTACGAGCCACCGTACCTGTTCAGCGGCAACGGCTACGCACGGCGGCCGGTGATCGCGGGCGCACCGGAAGTGCTGCGTTACGGCGAGCCGTTCACGATGACGATCGACACGACGGTCGCGGCGAGCGACCCCGACTCGATCCGCTCGGTGGCGCTGCTGCGGCCCGCGGCCGTGACGCACGGGTTCGACCAGAACCAGCGCTACGTGCCGCTCGAGTTCGTCGCGAAGCACTCGCCCCGGCGGCTGCTGGCCTGGGCGCCCGCCGACAGCTTCGTGGCGCCGCCGGGCGAGTACATGCTGTTCGTCACCCGCGGTCGCGGCACGGCGCTCGACTCGCTGCCCGTGCCCTCGCTCGCCAAGTGGGTGGTGGTCCAGCGTCCGAGCGGCACGCAGCGCGATTCGCTGGACGTGATCTCCCCGCGCGGCAGTGCGTACTTCGCTCTCGAGCGCACCAACCCCTGCGAGCCCAACTCGTCGATCTCGCTGCGGTGGAAGGCCCCCGCGGACGACGACACGCTGGCCTTCTCGGGCCGGGCGCGCAGCTACAACCTGCGCTGGTCGCCCAACTACCAGGCGCCGCACTTCAACCTGCGCGAGCCGCACGCGACGGCGAGCCCGCAGTCCGTGTCCGCGACGGAATCAACCGTCGTGGGCGACCTCGAGGACGGCGTCTGGTACCGCTTCGCGCTCAAGGCCATCGGCGACAACGCCGACACGTCGTCGCTGAGCAACGAGCTGGTCGCCAAGGCCATCCTGTGCGAGGAGGGCAGCTCGGGCGGGTCGGGTGGCGGCGAAGGCTCGCGCGTGCAGGCCGCCGGCGTGAGCGGTTTCAGTCCGCGCGCGGGCCTCTCGGCCGTCGAGGAGAACACCCTGCTGGCGGGCGTGCCCGTCGGCACGCGGGGCCGCGACCTGCTGCGCCTGAGCGGTGCGCCGGGCCGGATCGGATCGTCGCGCCGCGCGTTCGTGCGGCAGGGCCAGGGACGCGGCCTGCTGGTCGAGCGGGCGCGGCTGCTGGCGGTGGACCACGCGGAGACCACGGAGGTGGTCGTGAGCACATCCGGTGCCCTGCTGGCGGGCGCGCGCCGGGCCGCGATCGAAGTCCGCGGTCGCGACGGCCGGGACGTGACCGGGGCCGCGACCGGGCTGAGCGAGGAGCCGGTCTACGCCGACTCGGGCGAAGTCCTGATGGTCACCCTGCCGGGACCGTCGCCGGCCACCTCGCGCGCGGTGATGCTGGACCTCCTCGGGGGCGGCGGCGACACGCCGGGCGTGACCGTCGAGGCGCAGGAAGAGGACGGCGAGTGGCGCGCGCTGGGCACCGTTCACCCTCGGCGGGCGTGGGCTGCGGTGGCGCTGCCGCTCACCGCGGCCGCGCGGGTGCGATTGACGTTCCATGCGGCCTACGCTCTGCGGTTCGTGGGCGAGTTGACCGGGGCGTCGCCGGTGGTGGCTGAAGCGGCAGCGATGCTGGGTGCCGCGAGCGGATACTCGGGAGACGTGTTCGACGCGGCGCGGGGAGACGTGGACACGACACTGGCCATGGTCACCGGCGACACGCTGTCGCTGTTGTTCGCCGACCTGCCCCCGACCGAGGTGGGGCGGCGCACATGGCTGCTGGAGGTCGAGGGCACGCCAGTCGTGCCGCGCGTGGCGCAGGCGCTGGCGCGACGACCGGAGTCGGCGCCGCAGGCCGGGATGCCGGTCGCGTTTGCCCTGCACCCGGCGGCGCCCAACCCGACGCGAGGGACGGTCCGGCTGGCGTTCGACCTGCCGCAGCGCGCCAGCGTGCGGCTGGAAGTCTTCGACCCGCAGGGCCGCCGGGTGCGGCGGCTCGAGGGCACGTACGAAGCCGGGCGGCAGGCGCTCGAGTGGGACCTGCTGCACGGGAGCGGCCCGCGCGTGGCGCCGGGCATCTACTCGTACCGGCTGACGGCAGGCGCGTTCCGGGCGCAGCGCAAGCTGGTGGTGCTGCCGTGAGCCGCGCAGTTCGGAGTCGGGCTTCGGGCCGAGACCGTTCACTCGGCAGTGCCGTCGCTCGCACGCTCGTGGGACTCGGAACGTGGCTGGCGTCGCTCCTGGCGTGTGTGGTGCCGGCCGCGGCCCAGAGCGCGCTGCCGGAACAGCGGCTCTCGTCGGCGATCTCGAACGTATACTACGACCCCCAGCTGCGTGCGTCCGGTTCGCGGGTGTTCGGTGCCTGGGGTGGGATCGACGTCTCGCCGACGGCCGTGAGTTACGGCTACTCGCTCGACCGCGGGCTGACGTGGACAAATGAGGCCACCCTGCCCCTCATCTTCAGCGCGTTTGGGGCGAATCTGCCCTTTGCGCTGCACGAGTCGGGGGATGGTTCCGTGCACCTCATGACACAAAACTACTCCTCGGTCTACTACCGAAGGCCCGACCTGGCCACGCCTCTGTGGACCGAGGCTGTGATTGCCGAGGCATCCGATGGCAAGCCGAACGACCTTCGGTCCATCGCCTCCGACCCGTCAGTCGGTGCCGTCTACTTCGCTTACACGCACCAGTCCGACGATTACATCTACCCGATTCGGTTCATCCGCTCGCTCGACAACGGCCTCACCTGGTCGCCACCGGTGGTCCTGAGCAGCGCAAACTGCAACGGTTCGAGCATGGTGGTGGCCCCGGACGGCACGCTCTACATGACGTGGGTGGATTACGCGCTTGGGCAGGTGTTGCTGCGGCGTTCAACCGACCACGGCGCCACGTTCTCTCCCACGATTGCCGTCGCCAACATGCTCGACAATCTCAACGCCACGCCCGTCGGCTGGAGGGATCCGCCCGGGGCATATTCGCCGCGTGCCTATCCTCACTTTCGCGCAGGTGTCCGCATGCACGCTGCGCCGAACTTCCCGGCGCTCGCCGTGGATCGCAGCAACAGTCCCTCGCGCGGCACGCTCTACCTCACCTGGGCCGAGCATGCCGAGGGCGCCCCCGCGGCCGCCACCGCATCGTTCAGCGACATCGAGCTGAACGACACCCCGGAGACGGCACAACCCGTCACGCTCGACTGCAACATCTCCGGATCCCTGTGGACTGGCGGCCACACCGGGCCCGTGGATAGCGACTGGTTCGCCTTTGACGGCGTCGCCGGCCAGACGCTGCAGCTGGACGGCGCGAACTTCGGCTACTACACGCACGACTGCACACTCTACGAGCAACTGCCCGGCGCCGGCCGACTGCCGATCGCCGTGCTGCCCATGGTGGGCAGTGCCGACCAGGCGCTCGGTTCGCGCCAGAAGCCACCGATCGTCACGCTGCCTCGCACGGGGCGCTACCTGCTCGCGCTACACGCCGTGACGGTCGAAGGTTGGAGCTACCAGGTGCGGCTGCGCACGCTCGACATCTCGCCGACATCGCTTGCCCGCGACATGCGCGACATCGTGCTTATCCGCTCGACCGACGGCGGGGTTACCTGGTCGCCGAAGGTGCGCGTGAACCACGATATTGCTGGCGCGGACCAGCACCAACCGAACGTCGCGGTGGACGAGCAAGGTCGTGTGTACGTGGCTTGGTACGATCGACGCGGATCGGAGTTCGGAGACCAAGTCCATGCCTACGCCTCCGTGTCGAGTGACTGCGGCGCGACCTTCAGCCCCGACTTGCGCTTGTCCGCTTCGCCGACCAACTGGGCAGGCCCAAACCTCGTGGGCAGCAGCACCTACCCTGGAGATCTCGTCGGCGATCGCATTGCCGTTGCCGCTGGGGATCAGTTCGGCATGGTCGCTTGGGCCGATGCTCGCGAGGTCGGTGAACTGACGCTGGGAATGAGCATCTACGCCGCGCGCATCGTGGATGTACCCACCGCGGTGACGGCCGTCACCGACCTCGCAGCAGAGCGACTCGCGGGCGCGGTGCGGCTGCGCTGGCGCGTTAACGACGCGCGGGGGCTCGCGGCTATTGATGTGCTTCGGTCAGAGGGTGGCGGCGCCGAGACCGTGATCGGATCGGCCGCGCTCACGGGCGCCGAGGGCGAGGCCGAGTACGTGGACGCGAGCGTCGAACTCGGCCGCACCTACGCGTACCGCCTGCGTGTGACAGGGAGCGGGGGCACCCAGCACCTGGGACCCGTCGCGGTCACGATCTCGGCGCCGATTCCGGCACTGGCCTGGCGAGCCGCCGGGCCGAACCCGTTCGGCGAGCGGGCCGGGATGACGCTGGCGGTGCCGCGGGCGGGAGCGGGGGTGGTGCGGGTGTACGACGTGCAGGGCAAGCTGGTGCGCACTCTGCATGAAGGGCCGCTGGAGCCGGGCGAGCGGCAGCTCGAGTGGGACGGCCGCGATGTCGGCGGAGCGGCGGTGGCGCCGGGGCTCTACTTCGTGGCCGCGCAGGCAGGCGGCGAGACCGTCCACACCCGCCTGACGCGCGTCCGGTAGCCCGCTGCGCGGGGGGGTTCCGGCGCGGGGGTCGTCTTGCGGGCCCCCCGGGCCTGCGGCATACTCCCCGCCCTCTTACCACCCCTACCCAGGCGGAGCGCTCGGCACCATCCGCAGTCCCGCGTCGCGCAAGGCGGCGCCGGCCCGGACGCCGGGGAACGCCGCCGCAGCGGAGAAGCACCCAGATGAAGGCTGGCGTTCATCCCGTCTACGAGATGCGCACGTTCCACTGCTACGGCTGCTCGTCCGAGTGGAGCACGCGCACCACGCTCAAGCCGCACACGACGGACGGCAAGATCCACCTCGACATCTGCTCGGGCTGCCACCCGTTCTTCACGGGCAAGCAGAAGCTCCTCGACAAGGCCGGCCGCGTGGACCGCTTCCGCAAGCGCTACGCGAAGGTCAACGCCGAGAAGTCCGAAGCCTAGCGACACCCACCGGGCCTCCGCCTGCCGGCCTCACGGCCGCGCGCGGGGGCCCGTGTCCTTTTCCGGGAGACCCCATGCCCTTCCTGCCGGTCGGCGGCCAGGCGGTCGTCGAAGGCGTCATGATGCGCGCCCCGACGCGGATCGCGGTCGCGGTGCGCCGCGCGAGCGGCGAGATCACGTTCATGGACCGCCCGTTCGAGTCCGTGACGCGCAGGCACAAGCTGCTCGGGCTGCCGGTCGTGCGCGGCGCGATCTCGCTGTTCGAGACCATGTACGTCGGCATCCTCGCGCTCAACTTCAGCGCCGACGAGGCGGTGAAGGACGAGCCGAAGAAGGAAGGCGACAAGGGCGAGCCCGCGGGGCTCGGCGCGCTGCTGCAGGGCGTGACGATCCTGCTCTCGTTCGCCCTGGGGCTCTTCCTGTTCGTGGTGCTGCCGGCCAAGCTCACGAGCTGGCTCGGCTTCCACGACCGCATCGGCTTCGGGCTCGTGGACGGGCTTTTCCGGCTGCTGGCGTTCGTGCTCTACCTGCTGCTCATCTCGCAGTGGAAGGAGATGGCGCGGGTGCTCGGCTACCACGGCGCCGAGCACAAGGCCATCCACGCGGTCGAGGCGGGCGTCGAGCTGACGCCCGAGAACGTCCAGCGCTTCCCGCGCCTGCACCCGCGCTGCGGCACGACGTTCCTGTTCCTCGTCGTGGTCATCAGCATCATCGTGTTCACGTTCGTGGGCCGGCCGACCAGCATCTGGATGCACCTCGCGCGCATCGCCGCGATGCCGCTCATCGCGGGCACGGCGTTCGAGTTCATCCGGCTCTCGGGCAAGTACTTCGACCGGCCGTGGGTGCGCGCGGTCACCTGGCCGGGCATGCAGTTCCAGCTGCTCACCACGCGCGAGCCCGACCTCGCGATGTGCGAGGTGGCGATCCGCTCGCTCGAGCGCGTGCTCGACGACCCGACGGTCGTGAAGATGCGCGCCGAGGGCGGCATGAAGGAGATGAGCTTCATCCAATGATGGACGCCCACATGGCCGAGGCGCTGCGGCGCGTCGAGGAGCGCTTCGCCGAGATCGAATCGCTGCTCGCCGACCCGGCCGTGGCCTCGGACCCCCGGAAGCTGCGCGACCTGTCCAAGGAGCGTGCGCGGCTGCAGCAGACGGTCGCCCGCTCGGCGGAGTACCGCGACGTCGAGAAGACCATCGCCGACGACGAGGCGGCCGTGGCCTCGGGCGACGCCGAGCTGGCCGAGCTGGCGAACGCCGAGCTGCCCGACCTGCTCGCGCGCCGCGAGGCGCTCGTCGCCGAGCTCAAGAAGCTGCTGCTCCCGCGCGACCCCGACGACGACAAGAACGTCATCGTCGAAATCCGCGCCGGCACCGGCGGCGACGAGGCGGCGCTGTTCGCCGGCGACCTCCACCGCATGTACTCGAAGTACGCCGACGCGCGCGGCTGGAAGAACGAGCTGATGAGCGTCTCGGACGCCGCCGTGGGCGGCTACAAGGAAGTCATCTTCACGCTGACGGGCGAGAGCGTGTACCGCGAGATGAAGTTCGAGTCGGGCGTCCACCGCGTCCAGCGCGTACCCGCCACCGAGGCCGCGGGCCGCATCCACACCTCGGCCGCGACCGTGGCCGTGCTGCCCGAGGTCGAGGACGTGGACATCGAGATCCGCGAGGAGGACCTGCGCATCGACGTCTACCGCGCGGGCGGCAAGGGCGGGCAGGGCGTCAACACGACCGACTCCGCCGTGCGCATCACGCACCTGCCGACCAACGTGGTGGTGACCTGCCAGGACGAGCGCTCGCAGATCAAGAACCGCGCGAAGGCCATGAAGGTGCTGCGCGCCCGGCTCTACGATGCCAAGCTCCAGGAGGCGCAGGCGAAGTACGCGGCGCAGCGGAAGTCGCAGGTCTCGACCGGCGACCGCTCGGCCAAGATCCGCACCTACAACTTCCCGCAGGGCCGCGTCACCGACCACCGCATCAACCTGACGCTCTACTCGCTCGCCACGTTCATGGAAGGCGAGATCGGCGAGATGACCGAGGCGCTGGTCGTCGCCGACGCCGCCGAGCGGCTGGCCGCGCTGGCCGAGGGCAAGAGCTAGCAGCCGTCCGTCTCCGCCGGTGGCGAGGCGCGCACGGCGCGCACGCCGGCGCCCCGCTCCATCGCCGATCCGGCCGCCGCTTGCGCGCGGCACGCCCCGTGCTGCCTCCCGCGCCGGGAGGGCGTCGCGATGCGCGAGCCGGTGGTGATGGACGATTGGGACGCGGACGGCCCGGAGCCGGCCGATGCGCCGCGCTTCTGGCCCGCGTGGCTCTGGCCGGTACTGGTGTGGCTGCCGCTCGACGCGTGGCACTCGCGCTTCGCGCGCGAACTGCCGGTCGCCGCCGGGGTGCTCGAGCGGACGAGCGTCGCGCCGGAAACGCTCGCGTGGGTCGCGACCGCGGCCGTGGCGCTCGCCGCGCTGGCCGAGGCCGCGTTCTATCGCATGCTGTGGGCCGCGCGCGGGCGGCGGTTGCCGCTCGCGGCGGCGTTCGTGGCGGTGCTGCAGGCGGGCGTGACCGACCTGGTCGCGCTGCGCGTGCTGGAGCTGGCCGGCGATCGACCGCCGGCATGGGTGGCGGCGCTCGCGGGCGCACGCGCGTCGTGGGCGGACGGGCGCGCCGGCTCGGCGCTGGAGGCCGCGTTCGGCGCGGCGGGCTTGCTGGCGCTCGCGCGGTTGGCCATCTTCGCGGGCCTGCAGGCGGGCCTCGTGCGCTGCCGGTTCCGCGAGGCGTTCGCGCTCACGTGCGCGGTGTGGCTCGCCTCGCGGGTGGCGCAGTGGTGGCTGGCCGAACTTCTCGCGGGTCGGGGCATCTTCCGGTGAGGACCGAATCGTGACGGGTGGTTTCGCGGCGACGCTCAATCGCATCGCGCTGGCGCTGGCGCTCGCGCTCTTCGTCGCGCTCGGCGTGTTCTGGTGGCGCGAGCGCACGAAGCGATACGAGGCGCCCGCCTGGCCGCACCCGGCGTTCGCGATGCTGCGCGCGCCGGCCGCGGACGCGCCGACCGCCCGCTGGATCGTCGCCGTGAACCCCGAATGCGGTTCGTGCACGGCGCGCCTCGCGGAACTCCGGCGCCTCGGCGCGGCGGAGGCGGCGGGCGCGGCGCTCGGCGTGCTGCTGGTGGACGTGCGCCGGCGGCCCGACTCGCTCGCGGGTGGCGGAGGCCTGCCCGCGGGCGTCTGGTGGGACTCCGCGGGCGCCTGGCGCGCGCGCTGGGGGCACCGCACGTACGGCGAGACCATGGTGTTCGGCGAAGGAGGCGCGCTCGAGCGCGTGCTCGCGCCTTCGGAGACGATCGCGCCGCCGCCGCGCTGACCGCACGGATTCGCCCCCGCGAAGGACGAAAGGGGGTGACACCCATGCCGAGATCCATCCGCCGGCTGTTCGCCGCCGCCGCGCTCGCCGCCCTCGCGGCCGCGCTCCCGGCCGCCGCGCCCGCGCGCGCGGACGAGCTCCCGCCCGCCGGGGACGGCCCGAAGACCGTCCTCAAGTACGCGGCCTGTTCCGCCGGGCTCGCGTTCGCGACCGACTTCGCGTCGGCCTACGGCGCGATCGCGTACTGCGTCATGACGTTCCTCGACGAGTTCCGCCCGTGACCCGCCCCGTGACCCGCCCCGCGAGGTGAACCGAGATGAACCGCATCGTATGCCTCCGCCGCCCGCTCGCCGCGCTCGCGCTGCTCGCGGTGCTGCTCGCCCCGCTCCCCGCGCGCGCCGGCGACCTCGACCCGTCCACCGGCGAGAGCTGGGTGGGCGTGGTGTTCGCCGTGATCTGCGGCGCGAGCATCAGCATCAACCGCTTCGCCCCCGGCACCCCGATCGTGGTCGCGGTGGGCGCGGTCGCGTGCTTCGGCATGCTCGTGGACGCCATGGCCACGCCCGACGCGCCGTGACGCCGCCGCCCCGCGGGGAGGCCGCACCCCGCGGGCGGCGGTGAGCGCGCGCCGCTGTCTCGGCACGCGTCGCCCGGCTGTCGAGTCGCGTCGCCGCTCCGCCCACGCGCGACGCGTCGCCCGGCTGCCGCACGCCCTCGCGCCGTCGCGCCGCGCGCCCGCCCGCGCCCCTTCGACTATGCTGCGCCGCCGTGACGACCCCCACCGTGGACCAGGCGCTGCGCGCGGCCGAGGCGCGCCTCGCGCGCACGAGCGACGTCGCGCGTTCCGACGCCGCCGAACTGCTGAGCCGCCTTCTGGGCGCCGGGCGCGGCGAGCTGCGCGCGATCGGCGACCGCGTGCTCACGCCCGCCGAGGCCGCACGCTTCGAAGAATGGCTCGCGCGGCGCGAGGCGG
>CAZUEM010000021.1:0-35689 GCA_964619155.1 uncultured bacterium | reverse complement strand
CCGATCGCGACGACCTCGTCCGGGTTGACGCCCTTGTGCGGCTCCTTGCCGAAGATCTCCTTCACCAGCTCCTGCACCTTGGGCATGCGCGTCGAGCCGCCGACGAGGACGACCTCGTCGATCTGCGACGGCTGCAGCCCGGCGTCCTTGAGCGCCTGCACGACGGGGCCGCGGCAGCGCTCGACCAGATCGGCGACGATCTGCTCGAGCTTCGCCCGGGTGAGCGTGAGGTTGAGGTGCTTCGGGCCGTTCGCGTCGGCGGTGATGAACGGCAGGTTGACGTCGGTCTGGAGCGTGCCCGACAGCTCGCACTTCGCCTTCTCGGCGGCCTCCTTCAGACGCTGCAGCGCCATCGGGTCCTTGCGCAGGTCGATGCCCTCCTGCCTGCGGAACTCCTCCGCCAGCCAGTCGATGATCTTCTGGTCGAAGTCGTCGCCGCCCAGGTGGGTGTCGCCGTTCGTCGAGCGCACCTCGAACACGCCGTCGCCGATCTCGAGGATCGAGATGTCGAACGTGCCGCCGCCGAGGTCGAAGACCGCGACCTTCTCGTCCTTCTTCTTGTCGAGCCCGTAGGCGAGCGCCGCCGCCGTGGGCTCGTTGACGATGCGCTTGACGTCGAGGCCCGCGACTCGGCCGGCGTCCTTGGTGGCCTGCCGCTGCGAGTCGTTGAAGTACGCGGGCACGGTCACGACCGCCTCGGTCACCTTCTCGCCGAGGTACTCCTCCGCCGTCTGCTTCATCTTCTGCAGGATCATCGCGGAGATCTCGGGCGGCGAGTACTCGCCGCCGCCGGCCTTCACGCGCGCGTCGCCGTGCGGGCCGGAGACGACCTCGTAGGGCACGAGCTTGCGCTCGCCGCCCACTTCCTCGAAGCGCCGGCCCATGAAGCGCTTGATCGAGTAGACCGTGTTCGCGGGGTTGGTCACCGCCTGCCGGCGCGCCACCAGGCCCACGAGGCGCTCGCCCGACTTCGAGAACGCCACGACCGACGGGGTCGTGCGGAAGCCTTCGGCGTTGGCGATGACCTTGGGCTCGCCGCCTTCCATGACGGCCACGCACGAGTTCGTGGTGCCCAGATCGATGCCGATGACCTTGCCCATTGTGTTCCTCGCTTTCGTTCAGGCTCGGTCCACGCGGCGCCGTGCGGCGCCCGCGTGGCCGAGTTCGTTCGGACGGTTGGATTGAAGGCGCGGCAGCTTAGCCGACCTGCACCTCGATTTCACGCACCCGGGCCTCCTCGGCCTTGGGCACGCGGATCTCGAGGACGCCGTTGCGGTAGCTGGCCTTCACCTGGTCGCCGCGCACCGGCGCCGGCAGCGTGAACGTGCGCTCGAAGGCGCCGAACGCGCGCTCGGTGCGGTGGACGTTGCCCGGCTCGGACTCGGTCTCGCGCCGGCGCTCGCCGCGCAGCGTGAGCGTGTCGCCGACGAGGCTGACCTTGACGTCCTTCTCGTTCACGCCCGGCAGGTCCGCGCGGAAGACGTAGCCCTCGGCCGTCTCCTCGACGTCCACCGGGGGCGCCATCAGGCTGGAGACGCCGGTGTCCGAGTAGAACGGGCGGTTGCTGAAGAAGCTGTCGAAGAGCTGGTCCATCTCGTTGCGGAACGTGGTGAGGTCACGGCCGCGGCCCGGGAGGAAGCGGACGAGCGTCATGGTGGTCTCTCCTTCTGCTGCGGGGTTGGACATCGCGCGCGCCCGGGGCCCGATCGTCCCCGCGGCCTCGCGCATCGTGGTCACCGGGGCCTTGAGCAGCCGGCGTGCCACGCGCGGACAGGCCCCGGCCCGGCATGCGTTCGGGCCGCGACTGGCGCGGGTTCTTCGCGTGTCGCCTGCGCGGCGCCCCTCCGGGCCGCCGGACGCGGTGTTCCAGCGCGGGACGCGGGCGCGTTTCGCCGGGAAACGCCGGCGGTTTCGCGCTGGAACGCACGCGGTCCGCGGCGCCCTTCGCCGCGGGACGGGGCGGGACGATGCCCCCGGGCCCGCACGCGCGCCGCCGCTCCCTTGGTCGGCGGCGAAGCGCTCTGCTAGCGTGCCCGGCCGCATGCGCATCGCCCTCTTCCTGCCGCACGTCGGCGTCTTCGGCGGAGTCCGCCGCTTCCTCGAACTCGGCAACGAGTGGAGCGCGCTCGGCCACGAGGTCGTGCTCTTCCACCCCGACGGCGGGCCGCCCGCGTGGCTGCCGTTCACGGGCCGCGTCGCGCCGCTCGCGGCCGCGGCCGGCGCCTCCGCCGACCTCGCGGTCTGCGCCGACCCGCACACCTACGGGGCGTTTCGTGCGACGGCGGCGGCCACGCACCTGTACTACTGCGTGATCGAGGGCGACACGGGGCTCGCGCGCGCGATCGCGGACCCCGCCGTCACGCTCGCCGCGAACTCGCAGGCCCTGCGAACCGCGATCGCCCGGCGCGCGCGGCGAGCGGTGCTGGACGGCGTCGGCGGCATCCGGACGACCCACTTCCGGCCCGATCCCGCGCAGCGCGCCGCCGTGCCGCTGCGCGTGCTCCTGAACGGCCGCCGATCGCGCGCCAAGAAGGGCACCGACCTCGTGCTCGCCGCGCTGCGGGGCCTGCGCGAGGTGCCGGAGTTCGAGGTCGTGCTGTTCGACTCGGTGGACGCGTACAACCGCCAGGATCCCCGCGACGGCGCGCCGCTGCCGCCCAACGCGCGTTTCGCGCTGAACCCCACGCAGGACGAACTGGCCGCGCTCTACCAGTCCTCGCACCTGTTCGTCGCCGCTGAGCGCAAGGCCGGCTGGTGCAACACCGCGCTCGAGGCGCTGGCGAGCGGCTGCGCGCTGGTGTGCACGAGCAGCGGCACCCGCGACTTCGCCCGCGACGGCGAGAACGCGCTCGTCACCTGGCGCCACCCGTTCTTCCTGCGCCGCGCGATCCGCCGCCTGCTCGCCGATGCGCACCTGCGCGAGCGCCTCGCCGCGGCCGGGCCGGCGAGCGCGGAGCCGTGGTCGTGGCCGCGGCTCGCGGAGAAGCTGCTGGCGCAGGTCGCGGACGCGGCCGGTCGAGGCTAGAAGCGGTCGGCGTCCGCCCGGAAACGGCGGCGCCCCGGGCACTCGCCCGGGGCGCCTCGCCACGTCGTCGCGTCGCGCGTCAGCGCGCGGGCAGGTAGCCCGACTTCTCCATCGGCACGACCAGCTCGTCCTTCGTGTAGATGAACGAGTCGCGCTGGTAGTCGGCCAGCTCGTAGTTCTTCTCGAGCCAGATGGCGTCCTCGGGGCAGGCTTCCTCGCACATGCCGCAGAAGATGCAGCGCAGCATGTTGATCTCGTAGCGTTCGGCGTAACGCTCGCCGTGCGACACCGGGTTCGTAGGGTCGTTCTCGGCCGCCTTGACGAAGATGGCGTCGGCCGGGCAGGCGACGGCGCACAGTTCGCAGCCGACGCAGCGCTCGAGGCCGTCCTCGTGACGCGCCAGGATGTGCAGGCCGCGGAAGCGCGGGAACATCTCGAGCTTCTCGTCCGGGTACTGGACGGTGTAGGGCTTCTTGGCGAGGTACCCGAGCGTGATGCCGAGCCCGGTGGCCAGTTCCTTGATCATCGAACCGCTCCGTCGGTGGGTGGGTGCAGCGATGCCGGAAGTTGCGCGCAGCCTAGCCCCCGGCCCCGGGGCCGCGCAAGGGGGCCCGGACCGCTACCAGAGCGCGCCCACGACGAGCTGGAACAACGAGGCCCGTTCCCCGCCGCCGAGGTCCTTCGTCGCGTCCGTGAGGTCGGCGAAGCCGCGCAGCTCCGCCCGCAGTTCGTGCCCGGCCACCGGCCGGGCGAGGCCCACCGTGGCGAGCGCCGAGAACGTCCAGCGCTCGTAGAGGGTCGTGGCGTCGCCCGAGCCGGAGAACGTCCCCACGTCCTCGAAGATCTGCGCGGCCGGGGCCGCCGCCGGGCGCCCGGGAGCGGGCGGCAGGGGCGCCAGCTCGAACTCCGAGCCATCGCGCCACGCTTTCGCGAGGTAGCGCGCCTGCGGTCCGAGCCCGACCCGCAGCGGGCCGCGACGGTACTCGACTCGAAGCGGCAGCAGCACGACGACCTGGTCGATCGTCCAGACGGTCCGGAACTCGTACGCCTGCCCGCCGTTGAAGAACTGCAGGCCGTGGTTCGTCACCCGGGCGACGTCCGGCAGCTTCGCCAACTCGAGACCCGCGACCAGCGCGAACGGACCGGCGAGCGCGTGCTCGCCCACGAGGCCGCCGCCCCCGCCCCACGCGCGCCGCGGTTCGCGTTCGAGCGCTCCGGGATCGCCACTTCCGTCGGCGAAGCGGGCGGAGAGGGCGCCGGCGGAGAGCCCGATGCGCGTGCCCGCGCTCACGGGCGCCGTCACCAGCGTCCAGCCGACGGCGGCCGCCACGGCCGCGCGACCCATCCAGCCCATGCCGACCCTCCCCCCGTTGCGCCGCGCTACAGCCGCGGCAGCGTGATCCCGGTCTGCTTCTGGTACTTGCCGCCGCGGTCCTTGTACGAGGTCTCGCACGGCGAGTCGGACTCGAAGAACAGCACCTGCGCGAGCCCCTCGTTGGCGTAGATCCGCGCCGGCAGCGGGGTCGTGTTGCTGATTTCCAGCGTGACGTGCCCCTCCCACTCCGGCTCGAACGGCGTCACGTTGGTGATGATCCCGCAGCGTGCATACGTGCTCTTGCCCACGCACACCGCCAGCACGTTCCGCGGCACGCGGAAGTACTCGACCGTGCGCGCCAGCGCGAACGAGTTGGGAGGCACGATGCAGACGTCGCCCTTGAAGTCCACCATGTTCCGCGGGTCCACGTGCTTGGGGTCGATCACCGTCGAGTTCACGTTGGTGAAGATCTTGAACTCGTCGGCGACACGGATGTCGTAGCCGTAGGACGACAGCCCGTACGAGATGACGCCCTGCCGCACGAGCTTTTCCTCGAACGGCTCGATCATCCCGTGCTCCTTGCACATCCTGCGGATCCAGTGGTCGGGCTTGATGGACATGGTCAGGCTCCGGGTGGGAAGCGGCCGAGCAGCCGCACGGCGTGCGCCAGCTCGGGCAAGAGCAGTTTCTCGAGGGCCAGCTCGACCGCGGGAGTCGAGCCGGGAAGCATCACGAGCAGCCGGCCGTTCGCGACGCCGGCCGAGGCGCGCGAGAACCACGCCGCCGCGCCGACCTGCTCGGCGGACTTCGCGCGGAACTGTTCGCCGAACCCGGGCAGCTCGCGGGTGACGAGCGGCGCCAGCGCCTCGGGCGTCACGTCGCGCTTCGCCATGCCGGTGCCGCCGGTCACGATGACGCAGTCCACGGCGCGCAGGCGCAGCAGCGCCGCCACCGCCCGGCGGATCGGGCCGCGTTCGTCGCGCACCCACGCGCGGCGGACGACCTCGAACCCTGCGCGCTCGACCAGCTCGTGCGCGCGCGCGCCGCTGCGGTCGTCGAACGCGCGGCGCGTGTCGCTCACGGTGACGATGGCGCAGCCGACGGGCCGCGGCGGTTTTTGCCGCGTCGCGTGCTCGGCCGGCCGCACGATCTCGAGCGGCGGGCGCTGCGCGCGCGCGCGCGCGGCCGAGCCCGCCTTGCCGCGCGCGGCCGCGCCGGCCTTCCGGGCGGGGCGGCGCGCGCTCACGCGGCCCTCTCCCGCACGCACGCGGCCACGCCGCGCGGCGCGATCCCGAAGTGCGACGCCCACGGCTCGCTCTCGGCCAGCCGGTGCTCGGCCATTTCCTCGAGCGTCGGCTCCCACTCGCCCGCGTCCGCGGCCGGGCCGGGCGCCGCGGCGAAGTCGCGCAGTTCGGCCAGCGTCCACGCCTCGGGCCCCGCCACCTCGTGCCAGCCCGACCAGGCGGCGCGCCCGTCGAGCGCGCGCCGCAGCGTCTCGAGCGCGTCGGCCTCGGCCGCCGGGTTCACCAGTTGCCGCCCGCCGCGCGGCAGCGACGGGCGCGAGCGGAGCCGCCGCCAGAGCGGTGCATCGGGCCCCAGCAGCGGAGCGAAGCGCAGCGTGAGCGTCGGCACGCCGCCGGCCCGCGCGAGCTCCTCGAGCTGCCACAGCCTCCGCAGCGCCGGGTGCCGGGCGTCCGGGTGGGCGCCGAGCCGCGAGAGCACCAGCACGCGGAACGGCCGGCCTGCCAGCGCGGTGACGAGGCCGACGAGGTCGAAATGGAACGGCCCGGTCGAGACCGCGAGCGTCACCGCCTCCCCGCCCGGCGGAAGTCCCGCCGCGCCGTACGCGACGGGCGCGCCTTCGCCCGCCAGCGCCGCGAGCAGCCGGCCGGCCGGCGGGTCGAGCGGACCCGGCGCGAGGATCAATGCCGCTCCCCGAGCGCGGCCGCGAGCTGCCGCCGGTGCGCGAGGTCGTGCTCCGCCCAGCCGCGCACCATCGCGGCGAGCGTGAACGGCCCGCGCACCGAGTGCACGCCCGCGCGCGCCCACTCGCGGCTCCCGAGCGGCGCGAGGCGCGCGACCAGCAGGGCGCGCCGCGCCCGCCAGCGGGCGACCAGTTCGCCCGTCTCCGCCTCGGCCCAGCCCGCGACGTGCACGAGGTCGGCGACGTCCACGGCCGCGCATGCGGGCAGTTCCTCGCCGAGCAGCGCCTCGAGCCGGGGCTCGTAGGCCTCGGCGTCGGCGTCGCCGAGGTGGCCGACCACCTCGTGCGCGCTCCAGCGGTCGGGCGCGGGGCGCACGCGCAGCCGCTCGGCGTCGCGGCCGACGAACCGGTGCTCGACCCACTCGGGCGAGCCGGCCAGCACGGCGAGCAGCCGTCCCCACTCCTCCCACGTCATCGGGCCCTCGGCCGCGGCGGCGCTGCCGAGCGGGTCGTGCCGGCCCGGGTGCATGCGCGCGAAGCCCTTCGCGACGTAGGCGCGCGCCAGCGCCGCATAGTGACGGGCGCCTTCGGCGATCGCGGCGCGGTGCGCGTCGTTCACCGGCCCGAGCACGCGCGCGGGCGCGCCGACGGCGAGCGAGCCGGGCGGGATGACCTGCCCCTCCTTGACCAGCGCCGCGGCGCCGACGAGCGAGCCGGTGCCGATGCGCGCGCCCGAGAGGACCACCGCGCCCATGCCGATGAGGCAGTCGTCCTCGACCACGCAGCCGTGGACGATGCAACGGTGGCCGACCGTGACGCGGTCGCCGACGATCGCGGGAAGCCCCTCGTCCACGTGCACCGTCGAGTTGTCCTGCACGTTGGTGTCCGCGCCGATCGCGACCGGCGCGGTGTCGCCGCGCAGCACGCTGTTGAACCACACGCTCGAGCGCGGGCCGAGCGTCACCTCGCCCACCACGACCGCGCCTGGCGCGATCCACGCCGTCGGGTCGAGCCGCAGGTCCACCGGCAGCTCGTCGCGGCCGCTCATCGGTACCCCGCGGGCGCGCCGACGAACGGGTTCGTGAGCCGCTCGTGGCCGATGGTGGTCGCCGGGCCGTGCCCGGTCAGGCAGGTCACGCCGTCGCCGAGCGGGAACAGCCGCTCGTGGATCGAACGCGCGAGCGCCTCGAACGAGCCGCCCGGCAGGTCGGTGCGACCGACCGAGCCGGCGAACAGCACGTCGCCCACCCACGCCACGTCACCCTGCCGGAACGCGCAGTGCCCGGGCGAGTGCCCGGGCGTGAAGATCACCTCGAGTTCCTCCTCGCCGATCCGGATCACCTCGCGGTCGGCGAGGTCGTGCCCGACCTCCGGCGGCTCGGCGGGCGGGAAGCCGAACATCGCGCCCTGCGCCGCGAGCGCCGCGAGCAGCGGCCGCTCGAGCGGGTGCAGCGCGTACGTGCCGCCCACCGCGCGCTGCACCTCGAGCATGCCGGCGGCGTGGTCGTAGTGCGCGTGCGTGCCCAGCAGCCAGCGCACCCGGAGCCCCTCGCGCCGCACGAGCGAGACCACCGCCTCGGGCTCGAACCCGACGTCCACGACCGCGGTTTCGAGCGTGGCCGGGCAGGTGAGCAGGTAGGTGTTGTTCTCGAGCGGGCCGAGGTTCAGGGTGCGGTTGCGCAGCGCCATGTCAGATGACGTTGGCCTCGATCAGCGCGGCCTGCTCGCGGAAGCGCTCGAGGCGCAGCGGCGAGAGGTCGAAGCCCGGCCGGCCGTCCACGATCCACTCGGCGATCAGCCGGCCGGCGCCGGGGGCCATCATGAAGCCGTGGCCGCTGAAGCCGTTCGCGAGCATCAGCCCCGGCACGCCCTCGGGCGGCCCGAGGACGGCGTTGTGGTCCGGGGTGGTCTCGTAGAGGCCCGCCCAGGCGTTGTTGACCTCGGCCGCCTCGAGCGCCGGGATGCGCATCATCGCGGGCTCGACCACGCTCTCCAGGAAGTCCCAGTTGACGCTCTGGTCGAACGACGGCGGCTCGTCCCGGTCGGCGAGCCCCATCAGCATGCCGCCGCTCTCGCGGTGCATGTACACGCCCGTCTTCATGTCCACGATCATGGGCAGGCTGTCGCGCACGAACGGCAGCGGCGCGGTCGTGAAGCAGTGCCGCCGGTACGGCAGCACCGGCAGGTCCACGTTCGCCCACTTCGCCACCTGAGCCGCGTACGCGCCGGCGGCGTTGACCACCATCGGCGTCGCGATGTCGCCCTGCGAGGTGCGCACGCCGGTCACCGCCGCGCCGTCCATGAGGAAACCGGTGGCCTCGACGCCGAACAGGAACTTCGCGCCGAGCGCGCGGGCCTTCTGCTCGTAGCCGTGCGTGACCATGTGCGGGTCGGCGAGGCCGTCGGTCGCGCAGAACGTGGCGCCGAGCACGCCCTCGAGGTTCAGCTCGGGCACGAGCGCGCCGGCCTGCGCCGGCGTCCACGTCTGCGTGGGCACGCCGAGCGAGCGCTGCAACTCGGCCTGGCGCTGGAACGCCGCCCACTGCGCCTCGTCGGACAGCAGGAACAGGTAGCCGACCGGCCAGAAGACCTCGCCGGTGTCCATCTCCTCGGCGAAGCGCTGGAAGTCGTCCACCGACAGCTTCGCCATCCGGACGTTCACCTCGGTCGAGAACTGCTGCCGGATGCCGCCCGCGCACTTGCCGGTCGAGCCCGCGCCCGACTGGATCTCGCGCTCCACCACCACCACGCCCTTCACGCCCCGGCGCCCGAGGTGATAGGCGATCGCGGCCCCGATGCAGCCCGAACCGATGACGACCACGGGAGCCGTCCGCACGTCCGCGTTCACTTGAGCCTCCGATAGGTCCTCTGCAGCAGCAGCGCGTCGTCCTCCATGGCCGGCGACTCGCTCACCACCCACCCCGAGACGCGCAGGTCCTTGAGGGCCCTGAGCAGTTCCTTCCAGCGGAACGCGGTCTCGCGCAGCGGCTCGTGCCGGCGCTCGCCCTTCGGTCCGTACTGGATGCCCGAGATGTGCACGTGCAGCCGGTCCAGCGCCGCGCGCCCCAGACGTTCCTCGATCGCGGCCAGCGTGGCCGCGAAGTCCTCGTAACGGTTGTGCTTCCCCTGCTCGCGCGCGTAGCGGTGCGAGAAGTCCACGCACGGCTGCACGCCCGGCACGTCCGCGCTCCACGCGAGCACCTCGTCGAGCGAGCCGGCCTGCGACGGCTTGCCGGTCAGCTCGGTGCGCACGTCGATCGCGGCGCGCCGCTTCCGGAGCTCGCCCGTGACGGCCCGCAGGCCCTCCCGCACGCGTTCCCCGGCTTCCTCGGCCCCGAGCTTGCCGTAGAAGCCCGCATGGAAGCAAAAGGAGCGTGCTCCGCAGCGCTCCCCCAGCCGGCCGGTCTCGACGAGGCGCGCGAGGCTGCGCCCGACCACGTCCGGCGCCCCGCACAGGTTGACGTAATACGGCGCGTGCGCCGTGAGGCTGACGTCGTGCTCGCGGGCGGCCGCGGCGATGCGGTCCGCGGACTCGTCGGACATCCGCACGCCGTTCACCCACGCCATCTCGAGGTGGTCGAGCCCCAGTTCGCGGGCGCGCCGGATGCCGTGCACCGTACCGGGCTTCGCGCTGCTGCGCGGGATGCCGGAGGTGCCGAAGCGCAGCATCGTCAGCGCTTGTAGCCGATCTTGCGCAGGAAGGCCGCGCGGGCCTCCTTCGCGGCCGCGTCCTCGACGCCCTTCGGCCCCGAGCCGTCCACGACCCCGGCGACGCCGCGCCCCTGCTCCAGTTCCGCGACCAGCACCTGGACCGGGTTCGCGCTCGCGCAGAAGACGTGGCAGACCTCCTGGCACTGCTTGATCGCCGGCAGCAGGTTGATGGGGTAGGCGCCGCGCAGCAGCAGCCAGAACGTGTGCCCGGCGCCGACGCGCAGGGCGTTGTCCACCGCCGCCGCCACCAGTTCGTCGTCGTTGCCTTCGGTGCGCACGAGGCAGGGGCCCGAGGCCTCGCAGAACGCGAGGCCGAACTTCGCGCCCGGCACCGTCGTGACCACGATCTCGGCGAGGTCCTCGACGGTCTTGATGAAGTGGGACTGGCCCGCGACCACGTTGCAGTCGGCCGGGATCGCGAGCGGCACGGCGGTGAGTTTCATGGCGGCGTCTCCCCTGCTGCGTCAGAAGGCCTGTCCGGAGCCGAAAGAGTAGGCGGGCCCGTGGCGGCCGTCCACGGCCGGGGCGACGGGCCACGCCACGTCGAAGCGCGCGACCGCGTTGAGCGCCGAGTGCGGCAGCGAGACGCGCAGCCCGAACCCGGCGTCGTGGTGCCAGCTCTCGCCCGCCGAGCCCGGGCCGTATGCGCGCGCGGAGTCCCAGAACACGGCCCCGCCCAGCGTGACCAGCTGGAGCAGGTTGCGCTTCGCGGTCCAGCGCAGCTCGGCGTTGCCGCGCCAGAGCTGCGTCCCGGCGACGTCCTCGACCGGGAAGCCGCGCAGCCCGGTGAGCGCGCCCGCGCGCAGCTGGAAGCTGCGCGGCATGCGCCGCCCCGCGGCGCCGGCGACCGCGGTGACGAACGAGGCGCCCGGCCGCGGCTGCACGACCCAGCGCCCGTCGAAGCGCACGAGCGTCTCGCGCAGTCCCGAGCGGACGCGCGAGCGCAGGTCGGCGCTGGCGAGGCCGAAGCCGGCGGCGCCGGCGTTCGCGCCCGCGGCGACACGGCCCCGCAGCCAGCCTTCGTCGGCGCCGCTGCCGAACGCGCGCGGCGCGAAGCCCGTGCCCACGGTGAGCGAGCGGCCGAGGTCGATGTCCTCGTCGCGGTCCATGAAGTTCACCCCGCGGCGCACGATGAAGTCCGGCCGCCAGAGCGTGACCTCGCCCTCGAGGCGCCGCAGGCGCAGCTCCTCCTCGCCGCCGGCGAACGCGGCGGGCGCGCCGGGCTCGAGCGCGCTCGCGCCGAGACGGCGGTCGTAGGCGCGGACGGTCGCCACGAAGCGCTGCACGAGGCCGTCGGGGGCGCGGCGGCCGGTCCCCCACCAGGCTTCCGCGTTCTCCTCCGTGAGCGGCACGCGCGCCGAGAGCGCGCCCTCGGTGTAGAGGTGCGCGGTCGTGGCCTCGCGCCGCCACGCGCCCCCGTAGCTGTACGGCGCGCCCTCGGCCCAGAACGGCAGGCCCAGTTCGGCCGCGTTCGACTTGCCCGCGTCGCCGCTGCCGGTCACGAAGCGCGCGCGCCAGCGCGAGCCGAGCACGGCCGGGTCCTCGACGGACAGGAAGCGCGAGATGCCCACCGGGTCCTCGCGGTACACGGCCGAGACGGTGATCCCGAGCCCCAGCAGGTTGCGCTCGGTGAATGCGAGCGAGCCGTACTGCTCGCCGGCGCCGCGCTCGAGCGTCACCTCGGGGCTGGTGGTCCAGTGGTCGTGCGTGACCACGAGGACGTCCACCGAGTCCGGCGCCCCCTCCACGGGCAGCGCCACCACCGAGTCCGGCGCGAGGAAGTCGAGCGAGCGCAGGCGCCGCTCGCACTCGCGCCGCGCCGCGTCCGACCAGCGGTCGCCGGGGCGCACGACCAGCGCCGAGCGCACGGTGGACGCGCGCGTGCGCACGTGCAGCCGGTTGCCAAGCTCGTACAGGCTCCTCAGGCGGCCCGGGGGCACGGGGTCGAAGATCTCGCGCGCGTCCACGACGACGCGGCGGACGACCGGGCCCGCGTCCCCGGCGCCCGGTGGCTGCGCCGCGGCGGGCCGGACGGTGGCCAGCAGGCACAGGACGCAGCCGAGGACCCGCGCGGCGGACGGCCGCGCGGGTCCCGGGCGCGAGCCGCCGTCAGCGGCGGGAGGCACCGATGCGGTCGCGCGCGAGCCCCGCCTCGCTCGAGGACGGGAAGCGCCTGACCAGGTCCTCGAACGACTTCTTCGCATCCGCGGTCCGCCCGAGGCGCTCCTGGCTGAGCGCCAGCTTGTACAGGGCCGCGGGAGCCCGGTCGCCCTGCGGCCAGCGCTCGCCCACCTTCGCGTACTCGGCGGCCGCGCTGTCGAAGGCGGCCTGCGCGAAGAAGCACTCGCCCACCCCGTACTGCGCGTTGTCCGCGAGCTCGGTGTCGGGGAAGCGCACGAGGAAGTCGCGGTACCCCTGCAGCGCGAGCGGGTAGCGGCCCTCGGTGAGGTCGCGCGTCGCGAGGTCGAATACCTGCGACGGGCTCGGGCCCGGCGGCGCGGCCGGCGCGGCCGGGGTCGCGGCCGTCCCGCCGGGCGCCGTGGAGCCGCCGCCGTCGGTCGCAGGCGGCGCGGCGGTCCGCGGCGCCGATCCCGCTCGCTCGCTGGCGCGCGTCACGCGGCTGGTGATCTCCTCGAGCCGCCCGTCGAGGCGCGACATCAGGTCCGCGAGCTCGCGCTGCGTCGCCGCCTGCCGCGCCTGCGAGCCGAGCAGCAGGTCGCGCTGCTCGCCCAGCTCGCGGCGCGTGTCGGCCAGCAGGCGCGCCGCGACGCGGTCCTCCGCGCGCATCGTGTCCACCTGCGCGCGCAGGCTGTCGAGCCCCGAGCGCAGCAGGCCCAGCTGGGTCGTGTAGCACCCCGGCGTCATCGCCGAGGACGCGAGCAGCACGAGCGTGCCGAGCGCCCCGGCCGCGCGCGCGCGTGCCGCCCCCGGCCGCGTCGTCACCGCGCGAACTCCGCGCGGCGGTTCCTCGACCACGCGGACTCGTCGTGGCCGTCCACCGCCGGCATCTCCTTGCCGTAGGACACCGTGCGCAGCCGCGACTCCGGCACGCCCGCGGCGACGAGGTAGTCGCGCACGGAGAGGGCGCGGCGCTCGCCCAGCGCCTGGTTGTACTCGACCGTGCCGCGCTCGTCGCAGTGGCCGGCGATGGTCACCGTCCACGACGCGTTGTCGCGGAGGAGCCTGGCGTTGCGGTCGAGAACGGCCTGGGCCGCCTCGTCGAGCGTGGCCGAGTCGAGCGCGAAGTAGACCGTGGCGAGGTCCGAGAGCTGCGCGCCGGGCGTCTCGGCGCCGGGCGTCGTGGACGGCGTGGGCGTCGTCGTCCCCGGAGTGGTGGACGGCGTCTGCGTCGCCGCGGGCGGCGCGGGGGTCGTCTGCACCGGGGTGGTCTTCTTGGCGCAGCCGAACGCGAACAGCGCGGTCGTCAAGAGCGCCAGGGCCAGGATGCGGTTCGGGGTGGGGCGCATGCGGGTGTTCCTCCTCGTGAGGATCATGGCCGGACCTCGCCCGAGTAGCGGGGCGACCATGCGGGTGACAGTGCCTTGCGGCCTCCGGTGTCGAGCTTGCGGGGACCCGCGCCGTCCAGGTCGGAGACCCAGAGCGAGCGCGTGCCGTCGCGGTTCGAAGCGAAGACGAGGTGGCGGCCGTCGGGGGACCAGCGCGGGTTCTCGTTGCTGCCGCCCGTGACCACGGGCATCGCGCCGCTCCCGTCGGGCCGGCAGATCCAGACGTCGAAGCCCGCGCCCGTGCGGGTCACGAACGCGATCCGGTCGCCCTTCGGGGACCAGGCCGGAGAGTCGGTGTAGCTCACGTCGTACGTCAAGCGCCGCACGTTGCCGCCGTCGGCGTCCATGACGTGCACCTGCGGCTGCCCCGAGCGGTCGGAGGTGAACGCGATCTCGCGTCCGGTCGGCGACCAGACGGGCGAGGTGTCGATGCCGCGCGAGTCCGTGAGGCGCTGCGGCGACCCGCCGCGCGCGTCCATGCGGTAGATCTCGGCGTTGCCGTCCTTGCTGAGGGTCGCGGCGACGGACTGCCCGTCGGGCGAGTAGACGCCGGCCGTGTTGAGGCCCGGCCGGCCCGAGACGAGGAACGCCCGGCGCTGCTCGGGCGACATCACCCACAGTTGCGGCGCGCCGGCGCGGTACGACGTGAAGAGCACGAGCGAGCCCTCCGGCGACCACGAGGGCGACTGGACGATCGAGCCGTCCGAGGTGAGCGGACGGGCGCCGTGCCCGTCGGCGTCCATGACCCAGAGCTCCTTGGTCTTGCCCTCCTGCAAGACGAACGCGATCTTCGTCGAGGCCACGCCGGCCTCGCCGGTGAACTGCAGGACGATGTCGTCGGCGAAGCGGTGCACCGCCTCGCGCCAGCGCGAGAGCGGGACGCGGTATTCCTTCGCGAGGATGGGCTTCCTGCTGTTCGCGTCCACGACCTCGCCGGCGAGCCGCACGGTGGCGCCGGTGACGGTCCACTTGCCCCCCACCTCGGCCTGCGGCGGCGGCGGTTCGAGCACGCCCGGGTCCCAGGCCTTCGCCACCGCGAAGACGGCCGAGGCCTGCAGGTCGGCCGCGAGCACCTCGTCGGCCTGCACGCTGGTCGAGCGCGCGTCGCGGTCGCCCGCCGGCGCCAGCGGCCGGCAGCGGATGGGCAGGCGCATGGAGGCGCCCGAACGGATGTCGAGCCGGACGTCCTGCGCGGCGGCGGCCGGGGCGAGGGCGAGCGCGAGCAGCGCGGCGGCGGCGAGGAGTCGGCGCATCAGTCCCCCGTGTACTCGAAACCGAAGTGGATGCCGAGGTCCGCGCCCGCCCAGCCGAGCGGCAGCGGCGGCAGGTGCCCGGTCACGAGCACGGCGCGGCGCGCGGACTGGTCGAAATACTCGTTGCCGCTCGAGCGCTCGACCACCGGCGCGGTGAGCGAGCCGTCGCGCGCGACGCGGAAGTACACCTCGGCGCGCGTGCCCGCCGGCAGCCCGGGCTGCGGCGTCCAGTTGCGCGCGACGAGCACGCGCACCTGCTGCAGGTAGTAGGCGAACTCGAAGTTGCTCGCGTCCACCGCGACCTGGCCGCGCAGGCCGCCGCCCACGTCGGCGTAGGGCAGCGCGACACGCGGCGCCGCGGCCGCAGCGCTCGCGCGCGACGGGGCCGGGGCGGGCGGCGTCTCCGCGCGCGGCTTCTCCTCCTTCTTGCGGGCCGGCTTCTTCTCGATCCGCAGTCCGGCGTCCTCGTCCGGCGCGCGCTCGCGCTTCGGCTCGGCGGCGGGGGCAGGAGCGGGCGCGGGCAGGGCCGCGAGCGAGGCGTCCACGAGCGAGACCTGCACGACGTCCGGGCCGGGCACGAGCACCGTGCCGCCCGCGCGCCACAGGAAGAGCCCGGCCGTCAGCGCGACGTGCACCGCGGCCGAGCCCGCGATCGAGCCCTTCACCGCGCGTTCCTCGCCGGTTCGGTGACGAGGCCGAGCTGGGCGACCCCGGCGCGGCGCATGCGGGCGATGTACTCGACGATCGTGCCGTAGGGCACGGACTGGTCCGCCTTGAGGAACACCGGCCGCTCGGAGGCGCGGGCGCTCTTGAGCGCGTCCTCGAAGCCCTGCGAGGGAACGACCTTCTCGCCCACCGCCAGCGTCCGATCGCGGCGGATGCTGACGATCAGGCCCTCGTGCACGTCGAGGCCCTTCGTGGCCACCTTCGGCAGGTCGATCTCGAGCCCGCCGGAGAGGAACGGCGCCGTGACCATGAAGATGATGAGCAGCACGAGCACCACGTCCACGAACGGCGTGACGTTGATCTCCGCCATCGGCCGGTGGTGGCCGCCCCCGCCCGTGATCACTTGAGCTGGGCCCCGAGCCGGCGGTCGAGGAACTCGGTCGCGAACGAGGCCGCGCGGTTGCCGGCCTCGCGCAGCCGCCCGAGGCAGTGGTTGTAGCCGATGACCGACGGAATCGCCGCGGCGAGACCGGCGATCGTGGCGATGAGCGCCTCGGCGATGCCCGGCGCGACGACCACGAGCGTCGCGGAGCCCTGCGCGCCGATGTTGACGAACGACACCATCACGCCCCAGACCGTGCCCATCAGACCGATGAAGGGGGCGACGCTGCCCGTCGTGGCGAGAACGCCGACGTGCTTCTCGAGCGTCGCGACCTCGTCGCTGGCCGCGCGCTCCATCGCGTGCTGCGCGAGCTCCCAGCGCGCCGCCGGCCCGACGTGGTCGGGCGAGTACTGGTCGAGCGCGCGCTGGCCCGCGAGCGCGGACCGCGCGAGCACGCTCGCCGGGTGCTGTTCGGCGACCATGCGGCAGTCGGCGGTGTCGCCGAGGCGTCGGAACGCGGTGAGGAACGAGGCGTCCTGCGCCGTGACGCGGGCGTAGAGCCGGAGCCGGTCCCAGATGATCGCCCAGGAGTAGACCGACTGGACGAGCAGCAGCAGCAGCACGGCCTTGGAGAACAGGCTCGCGTGCGCCACCAGCGAGGGAATCGTGGAGCGGACCCCGCCCCCGAGTTGCAGCACGACGAATGACAGGTCCATCGGCTTCACCTTCCTTGTGAAGTCGCTCCGGCGCGGCGGCCGGCGGGGATGGCTTGGGGAGAGCGCCGCGACGCTAGCACAGTGCATGGGGAGGGCACAGCGGAATCCTCCTCGCGCGGCCCGCGCGCGCGTGCGAACGGGGCGCACCCGGGGCGCGGCGAACGAAGCCGGGACGATTCGTGGACGCGTGACGGAACGCCGGTCAAGGCAGTGAAAATTTCCCGCGCCCCGCGCGCCGTCTCGCGCCTCGAAGGTTTAGAGTTTCCGCGCGATCGGCCGAATGCACCGTCATCACCGCAGCGAAAGGACCTTCCGTGCAGCGCAGTCTGATCTCCCGCCGGCGGCTCGCCGGCCTCGCTTTCGCGGCCGTGCTCGGGGCCCTCGCCGGCCCGGCCCTCGCGGGTGAACTGCGGGCCCCCGCCTTCCACGTGAAGGGCGTGGACGGCCGCGCCGTGCGCTTCGCCGACTACCGCAACCGCCCGGTCGTCGTGGACTTCTGGGCGACCTGGTGCGCCCCCTGCCGCGCGAGCATGCCGCACCTGAGCAGCATGCAGCAGCGCTACGGCAAGCAGGGCCTCGCCGTCATCGGCCTGAGCGTGGACGAGACGGGGCCCGCGCCGGTCCGGCGCTTCGCCAGCGACCTCGGTGTCAAGTTCACGATCGCGATGGCGAACGACGAGGTGCTCGACGCCTACGGCCCGATCCGCTCGATCCCGACCACGTTCTTCATCAACCGCAAGGGCACGATCGTGCGCCGCGTCGTCGGCTACATCGACGGCGAGACCATGGACGGCTACGTGCAGGAGATCCTCCGCTAGCACTCCGCCTCCTTCCCGGGAACGGGCGGCGCCCGCCGGTGGTACCCCGGCGGGCGCCGTTTCATTCCCGGCGTTTCGCGACCGCCGGGCCGTGCGCCGCGCGCGCCGCGCCGGCCGGAACGACGAAGGCCACGCCTCTCGGCGTGGCCTCGTTCGCGTTCCGTGGTGCCCGGGGCGAGATTTGAACTCGCACGGGTTTCCCCATACGCCCCTCAAACGTACGTGTCTACCAATTCCACCACCCGGGCACGGAAGTCCTTTTCGCCGTCCGGCGTCAGCGCGTTCCCCCCGCCGGCGCGGGCGTGGCGCCTCCCGCCGGGGCTCCCGGGGCCGGCGCGCCGCCCTGCGGGGCCGCACCGCCGCCGGCGGGCGGGATGGTCGCGGGCGCGGTCTGCGCGGCCTTGCGGGCCTGCTCCTGGATGAGGCTGCGCTTCGCGCCGGGGCCCGTCGCCGTGGTCATCTTGGCGAGCACGAGCGACGTGACGAAGAAGGTCACGCCCAGCCAGACGGTGGCCTTGGTGATGAAGTCGGTGGCCCCGCGGCCGCCGAAGACCGTCTGGGTGGCCCCGCCGAACGCGCCGCCCGCGAGCCCGCCGCCCTTGCCCGACTGGACGAGGACGACCGCGACGAGCGTGATGCACACGATCAGGTGAAGCGCGAGAACGACGCCGTACATGCCTACCTCTGGAGGGATTCTGGGTTCCGCGCCCGGTTGGCGCGGCAAGCGGGCGGAGAATCTAGCAGCCGGGCCCCCGGGGCGTCAAAGCCCGCGCGGGCCGCGGCCCGGCCGGGAGACCTCCCCCGCCGGGCCGCGCCCGCCGCCGGCGCTCAGGGCCGGGACGAAGCCGCGGCGACGATCTTCCAGAACCCCGCCGCCTCGAGCGAGGCCCCGCCCACGAGCGCGCCGTCGAGGTCGTCCTCGGCGAACAGCGTCGCGGCGTTGCCCGCGTTGACGCTGCCCCCGTAGAGGATCGCCACCTCGCCGCCGACGCCGGGGCCGACCACGCGGTCGAGCGTCGCCCGGATCACCCGATGGGCGTCGCGGGCCTGCTCCGGCGTCGCCACACGGCCCGTGCCGATGGCCCAGACGGGCTCGTAGGCCACCACGGTCGCGCGCGCCGTCGCGGGATCGAGCCCCGCGAAGGCGGCCGACACCTGGCGCACGAGCACCTCCGCCGTCCGCTCCGCCTCGCGCTCGGCCAGCAGCTCGCCGACGCAGACGATGGGCGTCAGCCCGTCGCGCAGCGCGGCCCGCAGCTTCTTCGCCACCTGCTCGTCGGTCTCGCCCATGCCGTGACGGCGCTCGCTGTGCCCGAGCACCACGAACCGGCAGCCGAGGGCCGCCAGCATCGGGCCGGCGACCTCGCCCGTGAACGCGCCGTGCGTCTCGGCGTGCATGTTCTGCGCGCCGAGGTGGACGCCGCTGCCCTTCAGGGCCTCGCCGACGGCCGCGAGCGCCGGGAACGGCGGGCAGAGCGCCACCGCGCACGACGTCGCGGCCGGGTCGGCCGCGCGCAGCGACACCATCTCGCGGGCCAGCGCGGCGCCCTCGGCCGGCAGCTTGTGCATCTTCCAGTTGCCGGCGACGAGCCGCGGCCGGCGGGACCAGTTCGCCATCAGGCCCCCTCGTTCTCGAGCGCGGCGACGCCGGGCAGAACCTTGCCCTCGAGGAACTCCAGCGACGCCCCGCCGCCCGTCGAGAGGTGCGAGAACTTCTCGGCGAGGCCGCTCTCCTGGACGGCCGCGACGGAGTCGCCGCCGCCCACGACGGTGACCGCGCCGCGTTCCTTGAGGCCGGCCATCGCCTTCGCGACCTCCATCGTGCCGGTCGCGAACGCCGGGACCTCGAAGATGCCCATGGGACCGTTCCAGACGACCGTCTTCGCGTCCCGCAGCTTCGCGGCGAAGAGCTTCACGCTCTCGGGGCCGATGTCCACGCCCATCTCGTCCGCGCCGAGCGCGGCGACCGCCTTCGGCGCGCCGGGAGCCGAGCCGTCCGGGGCCGCCGAGGCGACGCAGTCCACCGGCAGCACCAGTTCGACGCCCTTCGCCTTCGCCTGCGCGAGCACCTCCTTCGCCATCTCGAGCCGGTCGTCCTCGACGAGCGAGCGGCCGGTCGCGAGGCCCTGCGCCTTGTAGAACGTGAACATCATGGCGCCGCCGACGAGCAGGCAGTCCACCTTGCCGAGCAGCGAGGTGATGACGTCGATCTTGCCCGAGATCTTGGCGCCGCCCAGCACGGCCACGAACGGCCGCGACGGCTGGTCGAGCGCCTTGCCCAGGTACTCGAGCTCCTTCTGCATCAGGAACCCGCCGACCGCGGGCTTGAGGTGCCGCGTGACGCCCTCGGTCGAGGCGTGCGCGCGGTGCGCGGTGCCGAAGGCGTCGTTCACGTAGCAGTCGCCGAGCCGCGCGAGCTGCTGCGCGAAGGCCGGGTCGTTCTTCTCCTCCTCGGGATGGAAGCGCAGGTTCTCGAGCAGCAGCACCTGGCCGTCCTTCAGCGCGTTCGCGGCCGCCTCGGCCGCGGGACCGACGCAGTCGTCGGCCCACGCGACCTCCTGGCGCAGCAGCCGCTCGAGGCGGGCCCGCACCGGCTTCATCGAGTACTTCGGCTCCGGGCCGCCCTTGGGGCGGCCGAGGTGCGACGCCAGCACGACCCGCGCGCCCTTCTGGAGCAGGTAGCGGATCGTGGGCAGGGCGGCGACGATGCGCGTGTCGTCCGTGACCTCGTCACCCTTCGTGGGCACGTTGAAGTCCACGCGCACGAGGACGCGCTTCCCGGCGCAGTCCAGGTGCTGGACCGTCTTCTTGGCGAAACCCGTGTTCGTGGCGCTCATGGCCGCCTCCTCACGCCATCTTCAGCAGCGCGTCCACCACGCGGTTCGAGAAGCCCCACTCGTTGTCGTACCACGACATGACCTTGACCAGGTCGCCGTTCATCACGTTCGTCGAGAGCGAGTCGAAGATGCTGCTGGCCGGGTTGCCGATCACGTCGTTCGACACGATCGGGTCCTCGCAGTACTCGAGGTAGCCCTTCAGCGCGCCCAGCGAGGCCGCCTTCATCGCCGCGTTGATCTCGTCCTTGGTCGTGGCCTTCTTCACCCGGACGACCAGGTCCACGAGCGAGCCGTCCTGCACAGGCACGCGCACCGCCAGGCCGTCGAGCTTGCCCTTGAGGCCCGGCAGCACCTCGCCGATGGCCTTCGCCGCGCCGGTCGAGGTCGGGATCATGCTCATGCCGGCGGCGCGGGCGCGGCGCAGGTCCTTGTGCGGCAGGTCGAGGATGTTCTGGTCGTTCGTGTACGCGTGGATCGTCGTCATGAAGCCGTGATCGATCCCGAACGTGTCGTCGAGCACCTTGGCGACCGGCGCCAGGCAGTTCGTCGTGCACGAACCGATGCTGAAGACCTGGTGCTTCGAGCGGTCGAACAGGCCGTCGTTGACGCCCATCACGAACGTGAGGTCCGCGCCCTTGCTCGGAGCGGAGACGAGGACCGACTTCGCGCCGGCCGCCAGGTGCACCGCCGCCTTCTCGCGGTCGGTGTACTTGCCGGTGGCCTCGAGCACCACGTCCACGCCCAGCGAGGCCCACGGCAGCTTGCTCGCGTCCTTCTCGGCCGTGACGGGGATGCTGGCGCCGCCGATGTGCAGCCAGCCGTCGGCGCTCTTCGACGGGACGTCGTGCCAGATGCGGTGCACGGTGTCGTACTTGAGCAGGTGCTGCAGCGTGTTCGCGTCGGTCAGGTCGTTGACGTGCACGAACTCGATCGGGGCCTTGCGCTGCACGGAGGCGCGGACGACCAGCCGGCCGATGCGGCCGAAACCGTTGATGGCGACCTTCAGGGCCATGGAACTCTCCTTGTCGTGAGCGGGGCCCGGCCCGTGCCGGTCCCCGCGGGTTTCATCCGAAGAGGACGCGGGCGCCCGCCCGGACGTGGCGGGGGCGCGGACACGTGGCGCGCGGGACCGCGGCGGGGGTTCCCGCCCCCGGTCCCTCATCGCCCCCGGTGAGCTTGGCCGAACGCATCATGTCAGGCCTCCGGAGGGTTCGGGGTGCGCGCGGCGCGCCGCGCGGGCCGCGCGGGCATCGCCCGTACGAATGCGAGCGAAATATGCCGAAGGCTCCCGGCGAGGGTCAAGCCGACGGCACCCCGAGGACGAACGACGAGCGCGGGCGCGGCGAACAAAGTCGCGCGAGAGCGCGTTCGCGCGGCGCTGCGCTACTCGGTCGAGTAGCGCAGCCGGTAGAGGCCCGTGCCCTGGTCGTCCACGAACAGGAAGAGCAGCCGCCGCTTCTGGCGCCCGCGCACGGCCTCGCGCGGGTCCGCGTCGGGCGGCAGCGGGATGTCTCCCTCGTAGATCCAGACCTCGAACGGCCGCATGTCGCCGCCGATGCCCTTCTGCTGCACGTCGGTCGGCTGGCGGTCCTCGGTGTTGAGGATGAGCTGGAGCTGGCGCTCGAGCGTGGACTCCCCCGCCGGGATCACCTGGTGCAGGATCTCGGACGGCTCCCCGTAGCGCACGTACACGCGTCCCATGTCCGTGAACATGCCGCGCTCGAGGCCCCGCCGGGTGAACGTCGCGTTCGCGTGCCGCACGCGCGAGCGGAACGTCTCGAGCGCCTCGTTCAGCGCCGTCTCCGGCGTCGGGTCGCGGCGCCGCCAGAACTCCTCGAGGTAGGCCTCCTGCTCGCCGGGATGCATGAGCACGAAGTCCTCCTCCGCCTCGGCCATGAGCAGGAAGTGCACCTCGTCGTTCGCCTCGGCCGAGCTGCGCAGCCAGGTGTCCGGCTGCCAGCCGACGCTGAAGCGCTCGCGGCGCTGCAGTGCCGCCGGGTCGCCGTCCTGCCAGGCCTTCACCTCCAGCTCGTACGCGCCCGCCGGCTCGCCGGAGAGATCGAACGCCACCTCGGCATCGAGCACGCGCGCCGCGGCGCCGGTGCTCTCGCGCTGCGCGACGCCCTGCCCGGCGCCGTCGAAGACGCGCGCGACCCAGTGCCAGGGCCGCTCGTCGCCCGCGCGGCCGCGGGCCGTGAACGCCGCGCGCAGTTCGTCGGCGAACAGGCCGTAGAGCCGGTCGGGGTTCGGCACCTGCGTGCGGCCGTCGTGCTCGAACACGGCCCCGCTCGCGCGGCCGGCCCCCGGCCAGAGGAACTGCAGGTGCGAAAGGTCGCGCCCCTGCTGCGGGCGCGGCAGTTCCAGTTCGCCCTCGAGCTCGGCCTGCTGGTGAGGCCGGCCGCTGAACAGCCCGGGCCGCCGCGAGTTCAGGTCGATGAGCTTCGCGCTGACGCGGCACGGGCCGGGCGCCGCGGGGAACCGCAGGAGGATCACCTTCCCCATCCCGCCGGAGCTGTCCTCCGGGGCGAGCGTGAACTCGCGGGAGCCGTCCTGCGCCTTCGCGCCGTAGCGCCCGCGCACGCGCACCTCGGCGAGCAGGCGGGCGTCGCCGGCCTCGTCGCGGGCGAGGCGCGACAGGGTCGCGGGCGGCACGCGGAGGCAGACGTCCAGCACCCAGCCGGCGCTGTCCGGCCGGGCCGTGGCGTCGAGCGTGAACCCGACCGGCCCGCCCGTCCGCCACGGCGGCGGCCCCTCGCTGCGGGGCACGGCGCCCGCGGGTGGCGCGTCCGCGGCGAGCAGCGCCGCGAGCGCGGCCGTGGCCGCAAACGCCAGCCGGCGCACCCCCGCGAGGGAGCGCGCCGGCCGGGCCGCGAGCGTGAGTCGAGGAGAAGGCAGGAGACGCGTACGAGCCTCTAGAACTGGAACTTCAGCGAGAAGCGGTGCGAGGCGCCCAGGTCCTGCATGTCGGTGTAGGCGTAGTCGAGATCGGCCATGCCCGCCACCGACACCGGGAAGTGGATGCCCAGGCCGCCGGCCAGCGCCTCGGTGTCGTGGTTGATGTTGTAGCCGCCGCGAAGGAACAGGTAGCGGCGGAAGCTGTATTCGGCGCCGACGTTCATGCGCTCGGAGTTGTCCGGCGGGTGCGAGAACTCGAACGCGCCGATCAGCTTCTGGTCCGAGGACGAGAACAGCGTCGCCGACGTGCCGACCCGGAAGATGCCCGGGATGCGCGCCTCGCGCTCGATGAACTTGATCTGCGAGCCGATGTTCTGGATCGCCATGCCGATCTTCATGCCGCCGGTGCCGACGTCGTACAGCGTGCCGATGTCGAACGCCGTGGTCTGCTGGCTGAGGTCGGCGAGGCCCTCGTGGATGAAGTTGGCCGTGATGCCCGCGCTGAACTTGTCGGTGAACGAGCGGGCGTAGGTCAGGCCGAACGCCATCATGCCGGCGTCGAAGGTGCGGCCGGTGCCGTACGGCTGGTACGCGGTCGTCTCCTCCATCGGCTGCATCGAGAGCGAGCGGGCGTGGATCCCGAACGCGCCCGGGATCTTCTTCATGTGGAAGACGTACCCGACCTGGTCGAAGCTCATCTCGGCCGGCCAGTTCGCGTGGTTGAGCGAGAGCTCGGAGCGGTCCTGGTCGATGCGCGCGATGCCGGCCGCGTTGTAGTAGAGCGCCGTGGCGTCGTCCGCCACCGCGACGAACGCGCCGCCCATCGCCGCGCCTCGCGCGCCGACACCGATCTTCAGGAACTGCCCGTCGAAGGTGCCGACCTTCTCGAAGATGTTGGCGGACAGCGCCAGGCCGGGCACCATCAGGCCCGCCAGGGCGACTGCCGCGATCAGTCTCTTCACAATTCCTCCTCCTTGCACTCGCCGCTAGCGGATGACGACGAACTTGCTGCGGTAGATCACTTCACCGCCCAGTTCGACCGTGTACAGGTAGATGCCGCTCACCACGTCCTGCCCGTTCCTCGAGATGAGGTTCCAGCGGGCCTGGCCGTCGTCGGCCGTGTCCTGCTGGCGGTTGTAACCCGGAAGCCGGTTGCCCTGGGAGTCCGTGGCCTCACCGCGCACCGACTCGTTCACGGCGTCCTTCGCGTTCAGTTCCGCGACCAGGTCGCCCGAGACGGTGAAGATCTTGATCCGCCAGTCGCCCGGCGGCAGCCCGAAGAAGTCGAGGTGCGTGCCGGTCGGGTCGGTGGCGTTGGGCGTCAGGTCCCACGCGGACGGGCGGTCCTTGATGAACCGGGCGCCGCGATAGGGATTCGGCACCACCCACACCTTCTTGCCCATGTTCGCCGCGTCCGCCCGGACCTGCGGCACGACGCCTTCGGCCTCGACGGCGGAACGGCGGCTGTTGAGTTCGGTGATGTTGTCCCCCGAGCCCGTCGAGTCGAGCGCGGTCACCGAGTAGAAGTAGAGGAAGCCGTTCTTGACCGCCCTGTCCACGTAGCGGTAGCGGCCGACCGGGTACTTGGTGCGCGCCGTGCGCGGACCGGACGTCTGGCCGTTGAGCCAGCCCTCGGCGGTCTCGCAGTCCGGCCAGCCCTTGCAGAGCACCGAGGCGTCCGGGCGGATCACGTCGCCGCTCTGGCGGTCGAACAGGTCCCCGTACTGCAGGCACACGCGCTCCCACGTGCTCTTCTGCGGGATGAAGACGAGCGGGCACAGCGTGTCCGCGGGCGTGCAGGTGCCGGCGAGCACGCTCTCGGGCGGGCACTGGTTCACGGAGCGGTTCGAAGGCGCGTAGTCGAAGATCCGGTACTCGGCGAGCAGCGTCCAGTCGTCCTCGCCGGGTCCGCCGGCGCCGACCGGCCGCTGCCAGTTCGAGACCTTCCAGAGCCGGTAGCCGCGGAAGTCGAACTGCCCCGACTTCGGGTCCACCGAGGTCTCGGAGAGGTTGTCCCAGGCGACCGTCACCTGGCCGTCGCCGGCGGGCGGGAAGCGGCGGTCCGGGTTGTCCGTGTAGTTGTAGTTGACCCCGAGGTTCGTCGCCGGGCTCGGCGGCGGGGCTTCGGCCAGCCAGGTGCGGCGGAACAGCCCGATCCGCTTGGCGAAGTCGAAGGCGCCCGTGCAGTAGTCGCAGTCCATGTCGAAGCACTCGTACTTCTGGTCGGTCACGAGGCGCGGCGCGAGGTCGCGCGTCTCGCAGCCCTGCACCAGCAGCAACTGGCCGAGCGGCGCCTTGATGCAGTACTCGCGGCCGTGGTAGTCGGGCACCGGGATCCACGCCGTCTCGTCGTACTTGCCCTCGAACGCCACCTGGGCCGCGAACGCGTTCGCCAGGCCCGGGTACTTCTCGAGCAGGTCGGCGCTGTTCGCCGCGCTCACCACCTTGCGGGTCGTGCCGTCGGGCAGCGTGAGGTTGAGGTCGGCGGCCAGCGCGTACTCCGACGTGTAGCGCTGCAGCTCGCCCGTGGGGTAGTTGCCCAGGGCCACGCCGATGCCGATCACGAGGCGGATCATGCCGTTGTTCGGCAGGTGCCGCCACGGGCCCATCGACGCGTAGTCGGTGTAGTCGCCCTTCTGGTCGCCCGTCGCCAGGTTGATGAGGCCGGTCTCGGGGTCGATGTTCTCGCTGCCCGACATGAACTCGAAGCGCTGCTGGTCGATCGTCGGGTTGCCGCCCTGCTGGTACGGCGTGCCGCCCGTCCAGGAGCGGAACGCGCGGAAGCCGACCTGGCTCGGGCCGTTGACGCCCAGCGGGTCGATGCTGTGGTCCACGAGGAAGATCGTGGGCACGCCCGGCGTCTTGTTCTCGTCGTTGTCGTCGTCGGCGAGCGAGAAGCCCTGCACGCGGACCCGGTACTCGGGGCAGAGCGGGAGGCCGTCGTACTCGGCGCCGAGGTTGTCGTGGACCAGCGGGCCCTGGAGGCGCCCGTCGTCGGCCTTCGTCGTCACCATGAAGTCGCCCTGCGGGTAGGCCGGCAGGTTGAAGTCGTCCGAGAAGTAGTCCGCCTTCTCGAGCGGGCCGCAGTCCATGTCGGTGCGGATGGCGACGAAGACGGAGTCCAGCTCGTGGCCGGACCGGTTGTAGATGTCCCACTGGATGACGTTGAAGTCCGTGTACCCGGGGATCGAGTACGCCCACGCGGACTGGCGCGCCTCGAGGCCGAGCGGCACGTGCCGCTCGTTCGCCGCGGCCTGGATAGCCTGCTGCGTGTCGTCGCGGATGATGCAGGTCCACATCATCTGGCCGAGCGCGCCGTAGTCCTCGTCGATCTGGCCGTCGCCGTCGTTGTCGCGGCCGTCGAGGAAGTCCTCGTCGATCAGCGGGTCGCCCGTGAACTGGTCGATGTCCGAGTCGTCGTTGACGAAGCGCGTGCCGTTGATGATGCCGTCGTAGCTGCGGTACATGCGGTCTTCGGGGTCCAGCGTCGGCGGCCGCCACTCCGTGTTGAGGCTCACGCGGCGCACGGCCGTCGGGTCCGTCGCGAGCGGGTTCACCGCGCCCACCGAGAGACCGATGAAGTTCATGTACTCGATGCCCGACGGGCCGGGCCACTGGCAGGACGGGTCGCTCGAGACGTTCGTGAACGGATTGCCCACGAGGCCGAAGTTCGTGACCTTCATGAACACGTTGCCGACCGTGAGCACCGCGCCATTTCCGAAGATGTCCGGAATCGCGGCGGGCCTCGCCCCCGGCTTCACGCCGGTGCCGGCGAACTGCCCGACCTGGTACTCCTTCTGCAGCTCGAGCAGCTGCTGGTACTCGGGGTCGGTCTCGTGCAGTCGCGCCTGGGCCGGGGCCGCCAGCGCCACGAGGGATGCCGTCGCCAGCGCCGCGACGGCGATCCGGAGGCTGAGTCGCTTCATGTGGGGCATGCTCCTTCGCGAAACCCGGTGCTAGAAGGTCACGCTGACGCCCATGCGCACCGCGCGGCCTTCCTCGAAGACGCGCGGGTCACGCACCGGCACCCAGTCGAGAACGTTGTCGCCGTTGATGTCCTGCAGGTAGGCGCCGCCCGCGCGGCCCGTTTCCGTGTAGTAGATCGTGTAGTCGTCGCCCGCCGCGTTGACGTACGGGTTCGGGAACGCGCCCTGGCTCAGGCTGTTGAGGTTCTTCGAGTTGAGCACGTTGCGGGCGTCCACGAACAGCGTCACGTTCTGGCCCCAGACCCGGTAGAACTTGTCGCCGTCCAGCGTCAGGCGCGACTCCGAGGGCAGGCGCCGCGAGTTGTTGAGCACGGGGTCCGGGCGCCGGTCGTTGCGGAAGGCCGGCGTGAACGGGAAGCCCGAGCCGTACGACCAGAGCAGGCGGAAGCCCCACTTGCCCGGGTCGCGCACGGTCGCGTTGATGTTGATCGTGTTGCGCTGGTCCCAGTCGAGCGCCTGCTCCGAGATGGGCAGGTACAGGCGGCCGCCGTTGAAGAACTGCAGCGCCGAGTTCGGGTCCGACGCCACGCCCGTCGCGATCGAGTAGGTGTAGCTGATGTCGGCCGAGAACTTGTGGCTGAACGCCTTCGACAGGCTGGCCTCGAAGCCGCGCGCCGAGGCGTAGTCGCCGTTGAAGTACACGTTCACGAGGTTGCCGAACTCGTCACGCTCCTGGCGCACCGTGATCAGGCCGTAGATGTCCTTGAAGAACACCGAGAACGTGCCGGAGATGTCCTTCGAGAACAGGTGCTGCACGCCGGCCTGGTAGGCGATGTTCGTCTCGGGCTCGAGGTCCGGGTTGCCGCGGACGTTGACCGTCGAGCTCAGGCCGCGGTTCTCGAAGATGAACGTGCGGGTCGGCGTCTGGTACGTCCAGCCGTAGTGGAAGCTCAGCACGTCGCGGTCCGAGACCGGGTAGGCGATGCCGAGGCGCGGGCTGAACTGCGTCTTGTACCGCTTGCCGCTGCGCAGGTAGATGCTCTCGATCTGGTCGCCCGGCGAGAACAGGTCCCAGCGCACGCCGGCGTTCAGCACGAGCCCCTCGAACTCCCAGCGGTCCTGGATGTAGGCCGCGCCCTCGGGGTTGTAGTTGATGAAGTCGGAGCGCGTGCCGCCCGGGAGGCCGTTCGACTCGGAGTTCGGCGTGGTCAGCGACAGGTTCTGGACGCGGTTGTACTTGGCCTCGATGCCGGTCTTCCACGTGTGCTGCTTCCAGCGCCGCGTCGAGAAGTCGGTCTTGAGGTTGTACACGTTGGTCTGGCGCTTCGTGTAGCGCGGGAAGTCGCCGTGCGTCGCGAAGTACGGGTTGTTCTCGCTGCCGAACACCGTGTTGCCGCTCCAGTAGAACGGGCTCTGGATCTGGTACTCCCACGGCTGCTTGCCGCCCACCGACACGAGCGTGTTGAAGTTCAGGCTCGAGAGCCGCGTCGTCCACACGCTCTTGTCGGAGACCTGGTTCGTCCACACGGCGGTGAACTGCTGGAATCGGTCGTCCGTGGTCGGCATGTGGTCCGGCATGTTCACGAACTGGTAGGTCGAGTCCACCCGCGTGGGCGACCAGGTGCCGTAGCGCGGCGTCAGCCTGTCGGGCTGACCGATCGCGCGCGTGGTGTCGTAGAGCACCTGCACGTAGCCGCGCCGGCTCCACATGTGGTTGTACGGCGTGCTGATCGTGCGGTTGTTGATGGTCTCGAACGTGATCTTGTTCCGCGGGTTGGCGCGGTAGGCCAGCTTGAAGTTCGTGTTGACCTGGTTGCTCTGCCGGTTGCCGAGGCGGATGAAGTCCAGGATCGTGCGGCTCGGCTTGGTGAGCGTCGTGCGCAGGTAGGTGTCCTGGAACGTGCCTTCGTACGTGGCGAAGTACGTCAGGTTCTTGATCGGGGTCGGGCCGCCGAACCCGAACGTGAAGCGGTCGAAGTTGTCGAAGGTCTTGGTCGGGTCGCCGTAGCGGTCGGTGTCCCAGCGGACCTCGCCGCCGAAGCGCTCGCCGCCCTCCTTCGTGCTCACGCTGACGACGCCCGAGAGGGCGTTGCCGTACTCGGCGTCGAAGCCGCCCGAGAGCACGTCCGTGCCGGCGACGGCCAGGCTGGCGATGCCGGCGTTGCCGCCGAACGCGGGGTCGGTCGCCTCGACACCGTCGAACTGGAACTTCACCTCGCCGCCGCGGCCACCGCGGAAGTGCAGTTCGCCGCCCTGCGCGACGATGCCGGCCTTGGTCGCGATCGCCTGGCTCAGGTTGTCCACCGGGATCTCGCGGAGCTTCTCGGCGGAGATGCTGGCCTTGGTCGTGGACGACTTCGTGTCAATGCGCTTCTCGGCGCGCACCTCGATCTCGTCGATCTGCTTGACGACCTTCTGGGCGCCGACGGTGAACGCCACCGTCGTCGTGGCGCCGGCGTTGACCTGCACCTGCTGGATCACCGGGTCGTAGCCCGTGGCCATCAGCTTGATCTGGTAGCTGCCCACCGGCACGCCGGGGATCGTGAAGTTGCCGTTCTCGTCCGTCATCGTGCCCTGGCGCGTGCCGAGGATGATGACGTTGGCGTACGCCACCGGCTCGCCCCGCTCCGTGACGCGGCCGGTGACCTTGCCGACCCCGGCGGTCGCGGCCGCCGCGGGCTTGGGAGGGGCGGCGGGCGCCGGCTTCGTCTGGGCGTGCGCGGGGAGCGCAAGCGCCAGCGCGAATGCCCCGGCGAGCGTGGCCGCGAGGATGCGCCTGGCGTTATTCAGCATGAGACTCGACCCTCTTCGTGATGGCGATGGGACGTGCCGTGGAAAATTCCGCCACAAGGTGCCAACTCCGCAGGGATGTGTCAACGGCTTTCCGGGTTCAACTCGTTCCGGAGCCACGAGTTCCGCGCGACGCGGCGCGCCAGGGACTCGAATCGGAACGGCGGTGCGGTGAGTGAGGTTCGCGGCGGCTGCCACCCGGCCTGCGAACGGGGCGCCAGGGGAACACGAGCATGCATCGCTCGAGGCGGCGCCCACCGCCCGGTCGAGGCCCACTATCGTGAAGCCCCGGCGAAAGGTCAACGACTTTTTCACCGGGGCTCCGCCATGCCGATGCCGGGGGCCCGGACTCAGAAGTTCCAGTGGATCTGCGTCGAGACCATCTGCCGCGTGCCGCGGCGGCCGCTCGGGTCGCCGTAGTCGCTCTGGTGCCAGGCGAAGGTCCACGCCCCCTCGAACGTCCAGGAGGTCCCCGCCGGGTGCAGGCCCAGCCCGACGCTGGTCGAGTTGCCCTTGAACTCGTTCAGGCGGATGTAGTCGTCGCGGTCCCACCAGCGGTAGCCGTACCCGAGGCGGCCGGTGACGATCTCCGTGCAGCGGTACTCCCAGCCGCCGCGGAAGTCCCAGGCGAGCGCCTTCGGGCCCTCGCCGGAGACCCACTGCTGGTACAGGTCCCGCGACCAGTGCCACTCGGCGCCGACGATGCTGCGTCCCGCACGGTACGACGCGCCGAGGCCGTAGCCCCACGCCCAGTTGCGGATCTCGTTCACGACCACGCTGTCCGGCTTGGCGAGCGAGTCGGCGTTCTGCCGGTAGTAGACGGTGCTGAGGAAGCGGTTGAACGAGGTCGGGTCGTCGCCGGCCGGCGGCGTGATGACCACCTTGCTCGCCCGCGTCCAGAGCCCGCCCGCCAGTTCGAGGTTGCCGGCGTGCACGTTCACGCGGCTCTTGAGGGAACTGCCCTCTTCCTCACGCTCGAGCAGCTTGCCGCGGCCGATGAGCGGCTCGGCGCCGACGCCGGCCGAGATCGTGAAGTACCAGCTCTCCTCGGAGTTCGCGCGCCAGGCGCGGCCGTCCACGCCGTACTCGACCGACGGGCCGAGCCGGCCGATCAGCGTCGCCTGCCCGATCGTGTACGGGCGCGTCTCGCGCCGCTCCGCCGAGTAGCGCTCCGACGTGTTCGAGCCCTTGATCCGCTGCTCGACCGCGTCCACGCCCAGGGCGAGCACGGTGTGCGCGCCGAGCGGGTACGAGAGCCCGCCGCCGATGCCGGACGTGTTCACGCGGTACTCGTCCGGGGTGAAGAACACGGGCGTGGGGAGCTGCGAGCCGTCCAGCGACAGGAATTCGCCGTTCGGGTTGGTCACGATCGCGCGGTACTGGTCCACCTGGTGCTCGCCGCCGAAGCGCAGGCGCAGCGCGTAACGCAGCTTGCCCTTGCCGTAGTGCGGGAACACGCCGTTCACGATCGGCATGACCTCGGGAAGGCTGACGTCGCGCCGCAACTCGACGCCGTCCGAGTAGGGCGTGTCGCGCCGCGCCGAGTTGAGGCGGCCCACCGCCCCGAACGCGGAGCTCTTGTGGTCGCGGTAGAACGACTCGAACGCGAGGCCCGCCGTGCGGCCGGCGAGGTGCTGGCGCTGGCCGTCGCGGCCCGAGAGGTAGTGCACGTCGGAGGCCGAGCCGAACGAGGGCCACACGTCCATCGTGCCGACCGAGTCCTCGCCGAAGGCGCCGAGCGGGCTGGCGGCGAAGTCCCAGAGCGTCAGGTGGTTCTCGTGGTCCGGCACGGCGAGCGACAGGCCGCCCATGCCCTGCAGGCGCGTGCTGCGCGCCACGTCGGTCACGAGGTCCAGCGAACGGAGTGCCGGGTCGAAGAACTGGGCACGGGCGGCGCCGGCGCCGAAGGCCGCGGCCGCGAGCGTGAGGACAAGCGCATTCGTCAGAACCCTGCGGGAAGGGCTCATGGCACTCCTTTCAACCGAAGGCGTATGGAGAAACGTCGCCGTGCGGGCGGCGGAGCGGTCCGCCGTCCGATGGGTCGCGCACGGTCAACGAACTGTGCGGAACACGGGAGCGGGATACTAGGGACGCCCGCTCCGGAGTGTCAACGCGGGACTCCCCCTCCGGCGGCCGGCCCGGGACGTCCGGGGGCCGGAGACGCACGGGTGCCCCTCGAGCCAGAAGCGCCACGCGTGCTCGAGCCCGGCGCGGATGCCGACGCGCGGCCCGCTCGCGACTTGCCGGCCGCCGCGGCGCGGCGGGGCGTCGCCGACGCGCAACGGTCCCGCGACCAGGTCGGCCCCGTCGTGCTCGCGGGTGAGGCCGAGCGCGCGGGCGACGCATCCCGGGCCGCGCATCAGGCGCGAGGGCTCCGCGACCCCGCGGCGCGCGCGCGCGGCGTCGAGACCCTCCAGCGGCTCGAGCGCGCGCACGAGCACCGCGCCGGCGACGCCCTCCCGGGCGCACACCACGTTCAGGCAGTGGTGCATGCCGTACGTGAAGTAGACGTAGGCCCGCCCCGGCGGGCCGAACATCGAGCGGTTGCGGGGCGTCTCGCCCCGGAAGGCGTGGCTCGCCGGGTCTCGCGCGCCGCGGTAGGCCTCGACCTCGACGATGCGCCCGGCGACCCGCGCGCCGCCCGCGTCGCAGACGAGCACGCGGCCCAGCAGGGCGCGCGCGACCACGACCGGGTCGCGCGCGTAGAACGCCCTCGGCAGCGGGCGCTCCGCGGGGCGGCGCGTCAGTGCCCCTTCGCCTCGCCGACGCCGAGCCGGCGCAGCGGCTCCATCATCAGGGCCTGGATCTCGGCCAGCCGCTCCGCCGTCCGCGCCTCGAAGCGCACGACCACCACCGGCTGCGTGTTCGAGGCCCGCACGAGGCCCCAGCCGTCGCCGAACTCCACGCGCGCGCCGTCGATGTCCACGACCCGGTACTTGCCGGCGAACTCCTTCTTCAGCGCCTCCGGGATCTCGAACTTGCGCTCCTCGGCGCACTCGAGCCGCGTCTCGGGCGTCGCGTGGTACTGCGGCAGGCTCGCCACCAGTTCGTCGAGGCTCCGCCCCGTCGCCGCCACGTAGCGCAGCAGGCGGCCGGCCGCGAACAGCGCGTCGTCGAAGCCGAAGAAGCCCTCGCTGAAGAACATGTGGCCGCTCATCTCGCCGGCGATCGGCGCGCCCGTCTCCTGCAGCTTCTTCTTGATGAGCGAGTGGCCCGTCTTCCACATCGTGGGCCGGCCGCCGTGCGCGAGGATGTCCTCCGCGAGGCCCTGCGAGCACTTCACGTCGAAGAGGATCTCGGAGCCGGGCAGGCGTCCGAGCACGTCGCGCGCGAACAGGGCGAGCAGCTGGTCCCCCCACACGATGCGGCCCGTGCCGGTGACCGCGCCGATGCGGTCGGCGTCGCCGTCGAAGCCGATGCCGAGGTCGGCGCCCGTCTCGGCGACCTTCTTCTGCAGGTCCACGAGCAGGGCCGGCACGGTCGGGTCCGGAAGGTGGTTCGGGAAGCGCCCGTCCAGTTCGGCGAACAGCGGGTGCACGACGTGCCCCATGCGCTCGAAGACCTGCGGCACCACCGTGCCGGCGCAGCCGTTGCCGCAGTCCATCACCACGCGAAGACCGCGCGGGCTGGCGCAGCGCTCGATCAGCATGGCGCGGTACTCGTCGAGCACCGGGCGCTCGGTCCACGAGCCCTCGCCGCGCTCGAGGTCGCCGGACGCGATCATCGTCTTCATCGCCTGGATCTCGGCGCCGTACAGGGGCAGCTTCTTCTTCGCCATCTTGAAGCCGTTGAACTCGGGCGGGTTGTGGCTGCCCGTGATCTGCATGCCGCCGTCGAGACCGCGCCCGGCCACCGCGTAGTAGAGCGCCGGCGTCGGCACGACGCCGACGCGCTCGACCTTGAGGCCCGCCGCGATCATGCCGCGCTCGGCCGCGGCGGCGAGCCGCTCGCTGCTCGGGCGCACGTCCTTGCCCAGCGCGACCCGCGCGCCGCCCTCGCGGCGGATGACGGTCGCGAACGCGCGGCCGACGCCCTCGGCGGCCTCGTTCGTCAGCTCGGTCTCGTGCAGGCCGCGGATGTCGTACTCGCGGAAGATGTGGCCCGGAATCATGCGTTCTCCCTCTTCGGCTGCTGCGACTTGAGCCAGGCGTCGATGAACGGGTCGATGTTCCCGTCGAGCACGCCGTGGACGTCGCCGATCTTCGTCTCGGTGCGGTGGTCGTTCGCCATCGTGTAGGGCTGCAGGACGTACGAGCGGATCTGGCTGCCGAAGTCGATGTCCTTCTTCGGCCCCGCGAGCGCGTCCGTCTTGGCGCGCGCCTCCTGCTCCTTGAGCACGAACAGCCGGGCCATGAGGATCTTCATGGCCGCGTCCTTGTTGCGGTGCTGGCTGCGCTCGGCCTGCGACTGCACGACGAGGCCGGTGGGCAGGTGCGTGATGCGCACCGCCGACTCGGTCTTGTTGACGTGCTGGCCGCCCGCGCCGCCGGCGCGCATGGTGTCGATGCGCAGGTCGCCGGGCGCGATCTCGACCTTGATCGTGTCGTCGAGCATCGGCAGCACCGAGATGCTCGAGAACGACGTGTGGCGGCGGGCGTTCGCGTCGTAGGGCGAGATGCGCACCAGCCGGTGCACGCCGGACTCGGCCTTGAGGTAGCCGTAGGCGTACTCGCCGTCGATCTCGAGCGTCGCGTCCTTGATGCCCGCCTCGTCGCCGGCCTGGTAGTCGAGCACCGCGAGCTTGTAGCCCTTGCGCTCGGCCCAGCGCTGGTACATGCGCATGAGCATCTCGGCCCAGTCCTGCGACTCGGTGCCGCCCGCGCCGGGGTGGATCACGACGATGGCGCCGAGCTGGTCGTGCGGGCCGGAGAGCAGGCTGCGCGTCTCGAGGTCGGCGACCTGGCGCTCGAGCGCGCCGAGCTCCTGCTCGACCTCGCGCAGCATGGCCTCGTCGCCCTCGGCCTCGGCGAGCTCGAGCAGTTCGGCGAGGTTTCGCCGCGCGGACTCTCGCGAGCCGAAGTCGTCGAGCGCGCGCTTGGCGTTCTTCAGTCGCGCGACCACCTTCTGCGCGTCCTCGGGCCGGTCCCAGAAACCGGGCTCGGCCATCCTCGCCTCGAAGGCGGTCACGTCGCGGGCGCAGCCCTCGACGTCAAAGGTACCTCCGCAGCCCGTCGAGGCTCTCGCGGGTCTGGTCGAGGCGCTTGTGCAGTTCGGCGGCGGTCAGCATGGCGGTCGGGCTTCCGGGGCGAGGGGTCGGGGGGTCGCGGACGACGCACCTTAATTGAGAGGGCCCGCGCTGGGAAGTGCGCGGGCCTCGCGCCGGCCGGATGCGGGGCGCTTCAGCGGCCGTCGGCCTCGTCGCCCCCGGCGAGCGCGCGCTCCGCGGTCTTCGCGCACTCGCGCCCGAGCGGGGTGCCGCTCGAGCGGCCGAGCGCGGCGGCGGTGCGCAGCAGGCCTTCGCGCCGTGCGCCTTCGAACCCCTCGTCGAGCATCCCGGCCAGGTTGAGCGCGGCGTTCGAGGCGGCCGCGCGCCCGGCTCCCCCGCCGCTCGCGCGGCCGCGTTCGAGCGCCCGCTCGTAGGCGCGCGCCGCCTCCGCGCGGCGATCGAGCGCAAGCAGGCAGTGGCCCTCGTTGACGAGCGCCATCGCCGCCATCGCGTCCGCCTCGGGGTCGCGGCGCCCGGCGAGCCGGGCGGCCGCGTCGCGGAAGCGCTCGAGCGCGCGCTCGCGCCGGCCGGCCTGGCGGTCGAGGTGCCCGGCCAGCAGGAGCGCGTCGAGGCCGATGCGCTCGCCGACCGGCGCGCCGCTCGCGAACGCGCCGGCCGCGATCGCGTCCAACTCGGCCCGCGCGCCCGCGGCGCCGCCGCCGCGCCGCCGGCCGCGCCCGCGGCCGGCGGCGGCGGCCGCCGCGAGCGCGCGGCCCGTG
>CAZUEM010000020.1:0-36577 GCA_964619155.1 uncultured bacterium | reverse complement strand
GGGGGGACAGAATCACTGACGCGTTAGCCGGGGTCATTTTCACTGACGTCCCACATCGTGCTGGCCGTGCGTGGCCGGACGGCCGGGGACGCGCTAGTGTTCCGCCGCGCATCGGCCGATTCGGCCGGGGCGCCCCGAACGAACTGAGTCCGGAAGCACGTCCGCAGGGTTGGAGGAAGCGATGCTGCGCAAGATCCGAGTGCTGGTCGGCAAGCCCGGCCTGGATGGCCACGATCGCGGCGCCAAGGTCGTCGCGGCCGCGCTCCGCGACGCGGGCATGGAAGTGATCTACACCGGGCTCCACCAGACGCCCGGGCAGATCGTCGAGGCCGCGGTGCAGGAGGACGTGGACGTGGTCGCGCTCTCCGTGCTCTCGGGCGCGCACATGACGCTGTTCCCCGAGGTGCAGCGGCTGATGACCGAGGCCGGCATCGGCGACAAGCTGCTCACCGGCGGCGGCATCATCCCGACCGACGACATGCAGGCGCTGCTCGAGCTCGGCGTCGGCCGGCTGTTCGGCCCGGGCTCCTCGACCGTGGACATCGTCGCCTACATCCGCGAGTGGTACGCGGGCATCCACGGCGCCGACGCGCTGCCGCCGCTGCCGCCGCCCCCCGCGCGCCCCGAGCCCGTCATCGGCTCCGGCGAGTTCCCGACTCCCGCCCCCCCGCGCCTCGACCGCCACCACGCGAAGGCCGCGAAGGTCGCGCGCGCGAAGCGCGCGTCGGCGAAACCGACAAAGAAGTCCGCCGCCAAACCAGCGCCCGCCAAGGCGCCCGCGAAGCGGGCGTCGGCGAAGCCCGCGGGCCGGAGGCCCGCCGCTTCTGATCCAAGAAAGAGGCAAGCGGCTGCGAAGCAGCCGCCCGCGGGCCGGAGGCCCGCAGCTGCTGATCAGAAGGCGAGGTCTTCGCGGGCGAAGCCCGCGAAGAAGGCCGCCGCTTCTCATCCGAAGAAACTCGCTTCGCGGGCAAAGCCCGCGAAGCGGCGCTAGCCGCGGGTTCCGGGAGACCGCTTTGCCCCTCGTCCGCGCGCCCGAGCTCGCGTTCGCGAGCCGCGAGAACCTGCCGTACCTGGTCGAGCACTGGTACCTCGGCTCGCGCGTGCGCCACTACATGATGGTGCGCCGCTTCCAGGAGGTGCTCGAGCACGCGGCGCTCGCGCCCGGGCTCGACGTGCTCGACCTGGGCTGCGGCTGGGCGTACGGCACGCACTGGGCGCGGGCCACGGGCTGCCGCGCCGTGGGCATCGACCTCGGCTTCGACCAGCTGCAGTGGGCGCGCGCCGCGATGCCGCCCGGCTTCGCGCTCGTGCACGCGAACGCGAAGGCGCTGCCGTTCCCGGACGCGTCGTTCGACCGCGCGGTGTCGGTCGAGATGATGGAGCACGTCTACCGTCCCGACCGCCCGGCGGTGTTCGCCGAGATCGCGCGCGTCGTGAAGCGCGGCGGGCGCGTCGCGCTCTCGACGCCGAACCCGGGCTCGCCGATCGAGTCGGTCAAGCGCGTCGCGGTGAAGTGGCCGTGGTTGCGCCGCGCGCTCCCCTCGTCGTGTTTCCCCGAGGCGACCGACGACGCCGCCGGCTACCACCCGTACCGCTACCACCACCCGCTCACGCCGGCCGAGCTGGCGTCCGGGCTCGAGCGGTCCGGCTTCCGCGTGCTGGGCACGCGCTCGTTCCTGTGGGTGATGAAGACCCTGCCCGACGCGTTCCTCGGCCCCGGCCGCGCGGCCGAGGCGCTCGCCGAGGCGCTGCCGCTCGTGCGCCGCGCGGGCGCGACGACGCTGGTCTGGGCCGAGAGGACCTGACGTGGCGGCGCCGCTCGTCGTGATCGTGAACGGCAGCCCGCTCGCGGACAGCAGCGTCTCGAAGCTGCTCGATGCGCTGGCCGAGGGCGCGCGCGAAGGCGGCGCCGAGGTGCGCGCGTTCGACTGCCACGCGCTCGCGGTCAAGCCCTGCATCGCCTGCGGGCCCGACGCGACGGACGGCTGGTGCATCTTCCACGACGACATGGATCCCGTGTACGCCGCGCTCGAGCGCGCGCACGCCGTGGTGGCGGGCTCGCCCGTCTACTTCGACACGGTGAGCGCGCCGCTCAAGGCGGTGATCGACCGCTGCAACTGCCTGACGCCGCTCGTCACGCTGCCCGGCGGCGGCGCCGGCTTCGCGCCGAAGTGGCCGCGCACGCGGCGCGGCGTGTTCGTGACCGCGTGCAGCAGCGACCACACCCACGAGCTGGCCGAACGCTCGGTGCGCGGCTGGATGAAGTGGGTGGGGGCGAAGTGGCAGGAGACGATCCTGTGGAAGCACCCGGACACCGGGCTCGGCACCGTGCCGGCGGAACTGCTCGCGCGCGCGCGAGCGGTCGGCCGCGCGCTGGCGGCGAGCCCGCCGCTCGAGCCCGAAGCGCCGACACCGAAGGGAGCCTGACCATGCGCAGCACCGTGTTCCTCGCCGCCGTGATGTTCGTGCTCGCCACGGTCCCCGCCGCCGGCGAGCCGGCCCGGGCGGCCGCTCGGGGCGTGCAGGTCGGACCGCTCGAAGGCCTGCCCGCCGACAGCGTCGCGGCCGCCGAGTTCCGCGCCGGTTTCGCGGAGGCGTTCGCGGCGCCCGAACTCACGCTGGAGCGCGCGGACGGCGCGGGCGGCTGGCTCGCCGCCGGCATGGCCGCGAACCGGTTCGCCGAGGCGGGCGATTCGCGCGCCGAGGACCTCTGGTCGCTGCAGGTCTCGGTCGGCGCGCCGCCGCCCTACTCGGCGACGCGACGCAACCCGCGCACCGGAAAGCGCGAGCGCTGGGTGTCGCCCGACCTGCGCGCCTCGCGCGGCATGACCGTGACCCTGTTCGCGCTCTCGCCGGAAGCCATCGCGGCCGGGGTGCGGGCGATGCCCGACCGCTACGGGTTCGTGTTCCCGCCCGCCGTCGCGCCCGCGAGAACCATGAACGCGAGCGGCATGTCGGGGGGCTTCAAGTACCCGTGGCGCGAGGCCGGGCGGGCGACCGCGCGCCTCGCCCTGGAGCTGCTCCACCGGCGCGCGGGCGACCTGACGGAGCGGGAGCGCCTCGCGCTCGACCCCGCCCGGCGCGCCGCCCTGGAGCACTGAGCCCTCGGCATCGCACTCGGAGGTCCGCATGCGCGTCCGCACGTTCCCGCTCGCCGCCACGCTCGTCCTCGCCGCCGTTCTCGGCTCCTGCGCGAAAGGGGAGAAGACCGCGAAGGCGCCGCTCACCGAGCGCCAGCGCGACAGCGTGCTGGCCATCCAGCCGCTCCCCGGCGCGCCCGCGGTCGGCGCGGCGCTGCAGGCCGCGGACCATGCCGGCGCGCGCGCGGCGGGGATGGACTCGCTGGGGCGCTGACCGCGCGCCGGGACCCGCGAACGCCCGGGGTCGCCGCGCCCGGCGAGGTCCGGGCCGGACGCCCGCCGCGAGTCCCTCGCCGGTTCGCCATTTTCAGGCCGTTTCGGGTAGCCTCCCCGGCGCTCGATTCGCCGCTTCGGGCCGCCGAAACCCCGTGCGGACCCTCGGGCGCCCCGCGCCCCTTCATGGAACGGAGCTTCACCGCATGCTGATGCTGAAGGAAGAGCACCACCAGGTTCGCGACATGGTCCGCCGCTTCGCCGAGGAGGTGGTGGAGCCGCGCGCCCGCGACCTCGACGAGACCGAGACGTTCCCGCTCGACACCGTGAAGCAGATGGCCGAGCTGGGCCTGATGGGCCTGCCGTACCCCGAGAAGTACGGCGGCGCGGGCATGGACACGGTCTGCTACGCGATCGCGGTCGAGGAGCTCGCGCGCGTGTGCGCCTCGACGGCGATCACGCTCGCCGCGCACGTCTCGCTCGGCTGCGGTCCGGTGTACGGCGCGGGCTCCGAGGAGCAGAAGGTGCGCTTCCTCGTGCCGATGGCGAAGGGCGAGGCGATCGGCGCGTTCGGCCTGACCGAGGCGAACGCCGGCTCCGACGCCGCGGGCACGCAGACCAAGGCGGCGAAGGTCGCGGGCGGCTGGCGCGTGAACGGCTCGAAGATCTACATCACGAACGCGAGCTACGCGAAGTACGTGACCTTCACGGCCGTCACCGACGCGAGCCTCGGCGCCAACGGCATCTCGGCGTTCATCATGGACACGGCGACGCCGGGCTTCCGCGTGGGCAAGAAGGAGAAGAAGATGGGCCTGCGCGGCTCGGACACGGTCGAGATCGTGTTCGAGGACTGCTTCGTGCCCGAGGACCAGCTCGTGGGCGAGCTCACGGGCGGGTTCAAGGCCTTCATGCGCACGCTCACGGGCGGGCGCATCTCGATCGGCGCGCTGGCGCTGGGCTGCGCGCAGGGCGCCTACGAGCACGCGGTGAAGTACGCGAAGGTGCGCCACCAGTTCGGCCAGCCGATCGCGAACTTCCAGGCCGTGCAGTTCATGCTCGCCGACATGGCCATGAAGATCGAGGCCGCGCGCCACCTCGTCTACCACGCCGCGATGCTGCGCGACGCGGGGCGCGAGTACGCGAAGGAAGCCTCGATGGCCAAGCTGTTCGCGAGCGAGATCGGCAACTGGGTGACCGACAAGTCCATCCAGATCCACGGCGGCATGGGCTACTGCCGCGACCTGCCGGTCGAGCGCATGCACCGCGACGTGAAGCTGATGGAGATCGGCGAGGGCACGAGCGAGATCCAGCGCCTGGTGATCGCGCGCGAGATCCTGCGCGGGGCGTGAGCGTGGAGGGCGCGCCGCGCATGCAGTGGGCGAGCGCGCACAGCGCGCGCACCGACCCGGAAGGGGCCGCCGCCGACGTGGCGCTCGAGCTGGCCACGGGCCTCGGCCCCGGCCCGGTGGACCTCGTGCTCGCGTTCTGGTCCGGCCCGCTCGCGGGCGGCGCCGAGCGCATCGCCGCGTCGCTGCGCGCGGCGCTCGCCCCGGCGACGTTCGCGGGCGTCTCGGCGCGCGGCGTCGTCTCGCTCGCGCGCGAGCACGAGCAGGGCCCCGGGCTGTCGGCCGTCGCGGCGCGCCTGCCGGGCGTCGAGGTGAAGCCGCTGCTGCTGATGCACGAGGCCTGGCGCGAGCCGGTCGCGGACGAGGCGGCCTTCGACCGGCTCGCCCCGGGCGTGCGCGGCGCCGAACTGGTGCTGTTCGCCGCCGATCCGTACTCGCTCGACGCCGAGCGCGTGCTCGCGCTCGCGCACCGCTTCGCGCCCGGCGTGCGCATCGTCGGCGGGCTGGCGAGCGCCGCGGTGCGCCCGGGCGGCAACGCGCTCGTGCTCAACGACTGGGTCTCGCCGCAGGGCGGCTTCGCGATCGCGCTGCACGGCGCGCTGCGCGCCGACGTGGTCGTCTCGCAGGGCTGCGAGCCCGTGGGCCCCGTGCTCGAGGTGACCGCCGCCGAGGCGAACGTGATCCTCGAGCTGGACGGCCGCCCGGCGCTCGAGCGCGCCGAGCAGGTGCTGCAGGAGCTGCCCGAGCCCGAGCGCTCGCGGCTCGAACAGGGCCTGTACGTCGGCAAGCCGGCGCGCGGGGACGCGAGCGGGCGCGGCGACTGGCTGATCCGCAACCTGCTCGGCGCGGACCGCGACCGCGGCGCGATCGCGGTCGCCGACCGCATGGCGGCGCGCGAGCGCATCCGCCTGCACGTGCGCGACGCGAAGGCGGCGACCGAGGACCTCGAGATGCTGCTCTCGCCGCAGGCGTTCGACTCGCGCGCCGGCGCGGCGCTGCTGTTCGCCTGCAACGGCCGCGGCAAGGCGCTCTTCGGCGAGGCGGACCGGGACATCACCCTGCTGCAGGGCGCGCTCGGCGGCGGGGTGCCGGCCGCGGGGATGTTCTGCGCGGGAGAGATCGGGCCGGTGGGCGAGCGCAACTTCCTGCACGGCCACACCGCCAGCATCGCGATCATCCGCCCGCGCTGAGCGGCGCGCGGGCGACGCCGTGCGGGGGCGTCAGGACTTCGAGGCCGCGGTGGCGATGCTCAGGCGAATCGTGAACTCCTGCGTGGCCTGGCCGCCCTTGGCGTCCGTCGCGCGAATGGTCACCGGGTACTCGCCCTGGGCGGGCGCGTTCCCGGGACGCGTCCAGTCGAGGACTCCCTCCGGCGAGATGACCATGCCGGCGGGCGCCCGCACGAGCTCGTAGCGCACGACGTCGCCGTCGGGATCCACGGCCGTCGCCTGGTAGCGCCGCGTGCCGTCCCCGGCCGCGAGCGGCGTCGGCCGGGCGGTGAAGACCGGTGCGCGGTTCTCGAGCCCGAACGCCGGGCTGCGGAGCGGCGTGGACGACTGCTTGCCGGAGTGAGCCGTCACCTCGACGACGACATGGTCGCCCCGCGCGAACTGGGCCGCTTGCAGCCGGGGACCGGTCGCGCCCTCGATCGGCGCGCCGTTGCGCAGCCAGCGATAGGACAGCGTCGCGTCGTCACCGTCCGGGTCGTGGCCCTCGGCGATGGCGTCGAGGTCGGCGCCGCCTGCCGCGGGGTCCGCGGCGATGCGCACGTCGCGCACGACCGGCGGAGCGTCCTCGATCCTGGTCCGCGCCCGGACCGTCCGGCCGGGAGCGCCGTCGATGCCCGGGAACGTGACCTCGACCGCGATCTCGTCGCCCTTCACGAACTGACCCGGATCCAGGGTCGGTGCCTCCGCCCCCGGGATCGGGGCGTCGTTCCGGTACCAGCGGTACGTGCAGCCGGCCGGATCCGTCCCGGGCGACTGCACGACCGCGGTGAGCTGGGTGGACAGGATCGCGGGGCTCGGGGCGACGAACACGCCGTCGCCCGCGACACTCCCTCCGCCGACCGAACGCCCGGAGCAGCCGGTGAGGGCGGCGCAGAGCGCGACCACCGCGAGAATCCCGTGCGCGTTCCGGACGTGTCGTGCCACTGGTTCCCTCCGTTTCGGTCCCCGGTTCACTGCGGCTTCGGGGCGGTCCGTTCCCGGACCTTCGACTCCAGGTTCGCGCCGGCGCGGGACTCCTCGTCGAGCGGGCGCACGAAGATGCCGCGGACGAAGCCGGTCTCGGGCGTGCCCGGACCGGTCAGCGTCACGCGCGCCCCGATGGGCAGGGACGCGAGCGACATGAAGCCCACGCCCATCAGGTACACCCGCGGCTCGCCGGCGAGCCGATAGGCCACGCCGTCCACGAGAATCTGCCCCGACATCTGCCCCGAGAAGACCCCGGAGACCGAGAACGTCTGCGTCCTGCGGATCGGCTGCGGCGCTTCCTTGCGGCCGAGGAACAACTGCGCGTCCGCGGGCCCGGTGGCGGCAAGCAGGGCCAACGCGACGACAGCGACCGACAGCGCGCGCTTCTTGTGCGAGGTCATGGGACAGCTCCTCTCAGTTGAGCCGCTGGCGCCAGGAGCGCACGAGCAGCTTGTTGAGATTCGCGCTGATGTCTTCCGTGAGCAACACCGCGTTGGACGACTGCAGGATCAGCTGTTCGTTGACCAGGTCCACGGTGGGGTCCGCGAGGATGCCGTCGCCCATGGACTCGGAGCGGCCGTTCGTCGTGTTGTTCTCGCTCCCGTTCGGGTTGTCGGGCGCCGAGCCGTCGCGGAAGTCGAGGCTGTAGAGCCACGATTGGCCGCCGCCGGTGCACACCGCGGTAGCCGGCTTGAACGAGGGTACGTAGAGCGTGCCCGCGATGAGCGCCGCGCTGCGCGTCACGCGCTCTCCCGCCAGCGAGAGGTTCAGGTACCAGCCGCGCCCGTTGGCGGGCAGGGCGGTGATGGCGGAGGTCTGGTTGACGAGATCGCTCTGCACGACCGTGGTGTTCGAGCCGTTGTCGATGATGCCGAAGATGGCCTGCTGAGTCGTGCTCGACGGGTCGCTGGCGGTGAGGAACTGGCCCGTGCCGAAGAACAGCATCGGACGGTCCAGCTCGTCGACCGTCAGGATGGGCGGCCCCTGGATCGGCTGGCTGCCGCTGTAGAGAGCGGTGATCGTCCACGGGCTCGTCGTCAGGTCCACCCGCCACAACGTGCCGCCGAGGTCGCCGAAGTACATCCGGTCCTCGTAGCCGTCGAAGTCGGAATCGAAGGTCACGATCTTGGTGAGCTTGTTGCCGGCCCTCGGCGAGCCGATCGGGAAGGTGCGCAGGATGCTGCCGTCGGTCGGGTCGATCACGAACAGGTTGGCCTGGGCAATGGCGGCGTCGTAGCCCGATCCGATGCACAGCAACTGGCGACGCAGCGTGCGGTCCATGACCAGCGCCGGGGGCGCGTACGCGCCCTTGAGCTGGGCGGGGCTCACGTCCCAGAGCAGCTGGACGGAATCCGCGGCCGGGGTCGTGACGTCGATCGCGAACAGACCGTTGCCGCCCTGCGCCTCGCCGCCGATCAGGATCGTCTTCCACGTGCTGCCGAACTTGATGTCGTACACGCCCGGCGTCATGTTGAGGAAGTACTCGTGGCAGTAGGTCGGGTCCATCAGCCGCTCCAGCCTCGACAGCTGGTCGCGCGGGATGTAAGACCACAGCTCGGCGCCGTCGTTGACGTCGAAGCAGTGGAGCATGCCGTCGTTCGCGGCCACGTAGAGCACCTCGCGGCGCCCCTGGTTGGCCATGCGGAAGGCGGTGTGGCCGGGCAGCTCGCTGTAGCCGGCCGGCTTGCCGACCATGACGGGAGCCGGATCCACGATGTCGCCGAGCTTCCACCCACCGCGCGAGCGGGTGCCCGGCAGCGAGTCGCCGCGGATGTAGGTGATGATGTTCTGCGCGTCCTCGAGCGTCGCCGCGCCGAGCGCCGACTGCAGCGTCGAGGCGTAGGGGGTCGTGAACGGCAGGAGGGTGGTGCCCGCGATGGACGTCATGATCGTCCGGCTGCTGGCCGAACGCGCCGCGAGCAGCGCGCCTGCGTCCCACAGGGGACGATCGCCCGAGTGGTACGGCAGGTCGAACGCCTCGAGGAAGCCGCGCCAGGTCTGCGATTCGTAGCGAGCGCGGAAGAGCCGGTTGTTGAGACGGTCCTCGGACGCCACGACCGACACCGCCGCGCCGGCCGCGACGCGGGCCGCGATGGCGTTGAAGGCGGAAGTGAGCGCCGCGGTCAGGCCGTCGGCGTCCTCGATGGAGAAGTAGGCGCCGCCGCCGACGTCGGCCGTCTTGCGCAGGAGGTCGTGGTCGAGATTGAAGCCGACGGTGAAGGTCGCGACGTTCTGGATGCCGGGAAGGTCGCCGCGCAGGTCGTTCCGGTAGCCGTACTTCGCCACGTCATCGAGGTAGTAGCCGTCCCGGTCTCTGTCCCGGATGTACGACGGGAACGAGGAGTCCTGGGTCGGAAGGCCGTCGGTCACGATCACCACGAACGACTGCTGGCAGCCGCCCGTGATGGGGGCGGAGGTGCCGGTCTGCTTGTAGTAGTCCATGCAGTCCAGCAGCGCCTCACCGAGAGGCGTCCACGAGTTGCCGCAGGTCGCCAGCACCGAGCTCTGGATGGTGCCGACGTCGGTGCCGATGGGCTGCACCAGCCTGCCGCCGTCGTCATAGTTGAAGATCTCGAGGCCCAGCCGGACGTCCGTGATCGTGCCGAGGAAGTCGGCGATGGTGTGCTTGGCCGACTGGAGCCGGGTCACCGTGGGGATCGCGGCGCGCTCGGCGGCGGTGGCGTGGAAGAACACCCAGTTGAGGTAGTTGCCGGTGTAGATGGCGGGGTTGCCGCAGTCGCTCGCGACGAGGTAGGCCGAGGGCGTGCTCGGCCATGTGCTCCGGAAGCTCTTCGGCGTGTAGTTGCCCGACGTGTACACCTCGTAGTCCGAGGTCCGGCTGAAGTTGCCAGAGTAGCTCGTCCTGGGGTTGTACGACTTCGACATGAGCGCTTCGTTCATGCTGCCCGAGTTGTCCAGCAGGATCATCACGTTCGCGTTGCCGGTGTTCTGGCCGATCGCGAGCGGGATCTGACAGACCGCCCACGCGGGAGCGGTCTGGCCCAGCAGCAGGGTGACGGCGAGGGCGGCGGGGAGCCAGCGCGCGTTTCGGTACATGGTCAGTAACCCTCCCGGTAGAGCCGAGTCGCATTCAGCTCGATGGCGGACTGGGACTGCTGGGCACTCGCCCCGCTTGCGTCCACGCGGTACTCGTAGTCCTTGAACTCGTTGCTCCACCCTGAGCGGTAGCGCTTCCTGATATACGTCACGTCGTACTTGTATCGGTTGTTGTGGGACATCGTCGTGTACGTGGTGTCCACCCGGACGTGGCGGACCGAGTCCAGCTGCGCCGGCGGGCTGTACTGGTGCCGGAGCCAGTTGACGCCGGCCTCGCTGGCCGCGTCGGCCGAGTAGAAGGCCCGCGATCCGGTGTAGTCCGAGAGCCCGGTGCGTTTCTCCGAGATCACGATCGCGACGACGGCGATCGCGATCACGGCCAGCACGGCCAGGGCGCCGAGCGCCATGACCAGTGCGGAGCCGCGTTCGTTGTCGTGGGGGCGAAGCGTCATCGGTGCACTCCGGGTGAGGATGCGAGAGTCCGCGTTCAGCGGTTCCGCAGCGTGATGCGGCTGGTGAGCGTGAGCGGGCGGGAGTCGCCGTCCTGGGCGGTGAACGAGAGCTGGATGGACTTCACGAGCGACCGGTCCGAGGCGCTGAGCGGCAATTGGGTGAGCGCCGAGTCGCCCGCACCGAAGTAGCGGAGGGAGAAGTCCGTGACGCCCGACAGCACCGTGGCGGCTCCGGCGCCGCCGTTGCGCGAGAGGACGTCGGCGGAATCGGACCAGGAGTAAGTGACGTCCTCGGACGGCTCGGCGATCTGGATCGCCCCGTCGCCGTTCAGGTCGGCCCGGACCCGGATCGAGACGCTGTCGGCCCAGACGAGCCCGGCGATGCCCGAGGGCGGGATGCGCGGGTCGGCGCCGGCCTGCCGAAGCTCGGTGCAGATGAGCGAAAGCGTCTGCCGGGCCGCGCCCTGGACCTCCGCACGGCGCGAGGTGCGCGAGCCCACCCGCGTCGAGGAGAACAGGATCGTGGAAAGTGCAAGTCCGACGATTGCAGAAATCCCGATCGCCACTAGCAGCTCGACCAGGGTCATTCCGGTTTCGTCGCGACGCCGCATTCTCGAGTGCACGGTTCGGATCCTCAGCGGTCGGAGATCAGGGTCTGGAGCGTGAGCGACCGGGGCGCGGCGTTCTGGTTCCACGTCACGGTGACGTCCACCTGCCGCAGTTCGAGCGAGACGTCCTGGACGTCGGTGATCCAGGAATAGGGGCCGCTCTGGCCGGTGTCGGCGACCGCGCTGGCGTAGCCGCGCGCGCGGATGCTCTCGATGCGCTCCGAGGCGAGGGCCAGGGCGCCGGCCTGCCGGCCCTCGGCGTACACGTCGCGCGACGAGCGCGTCTGGATCGCGGACAGCGCGAGCACCCCGATCGCAATGACGACGATGGCGATCAGCAGCTCGACGAGCGAGAACCCCGACGCGGCGGGACGCGAATGGCGGACGTTGTCAGTCACGGCTCACCTGCCCTCCCGTGGTGACACGCACCACGCTGGTGCGGTCGCCGTGCCGCAGGGTGATCGTCGCGGGCTCGGTGAGTCCCCAGGAGTAGAAGCTCGTCGTGTCCACGGTGGCGATCGTGACGCCGCCGGGGAGCCGCTTCGTCACGATGGTGGCCTGCGGGGAGACGCGCACGATGCTGTAATCCTCGGTGGTGCGACGAAGCTCGAAAGTCGTGTGCTGCGAGTTCGCCAGCGAACGGGCGTAGTGGAGATCGGCCACGAGGCCGCTCGCGGCCCCGGAGAGCCGTGTGGACTTCACGTAGCCCGAGATGGAGGGCACCGCCGCGAGGAAGAGAATCCCCATCACGGCGATCACCACCATCATCTCGCTCAGGGTGAAGCCTCGGTCGGTTCGAAGTCGCATCGTTCGGTGGACATCCATGGTTCACGTCACACGTACAGCGGTTGACACAGGTTTCCTTCGGCACCTCGCGCCGCGCGGTTGACCGAAAAGCGGCGCGCCCGCTACCGCCGCGATGGAACTTCCGTGCCGCCGGGCCGCGTCGCGGCGCTGCAGGCTGCACGGTTCGCGGTCGGCGGGCGGGGCTCTTGGCCACGCGGCGCGAAGGGCGGGCCTTTGCGAATCGCCTCGCGAGATCCTGACGAATCCCTGCACTCGCGGGAGCCCGTCGGACACCGGACGGCCCGGCTTGCCGGCGGGCTCCTCGCGGAGCGACGCTTCGTGCTGGCCCCCCGCTCCGGCCCGGCCGATAACCGGAGCCCATGCCCATGGAGCTCGTCCGGATGTCCCGACACGCCCTGCTCGCCCCTCCGTCCGAGGTGCCCGCCGCGCGCGAGCTGCTCCTCGACCTGCCGTCGCCGAGACGGCCGGTCGCGGTGGGCGTCCTGCTGCTGTGGCTCGGAGGCTGGGCGTTCGGCATCGGGTTCATGTTCCAGCAGCTTCTCTCGAGCGGACCGTTCGGGCCCGACCGAATCTTCCTCGTCGCCTGGCTGCTCCTTTGGGCGCTGGCCGGCTGCGGGGCGCTGGTCTACCTCGCCTGGCTGATCGCGGGCCGCGAGCGGGTCTCGCTCGAGGGCGGGGCGCTGGTCATTCGCCGCGGCGTCTGGGGAGCGGCGGTGACGCGCCGCTGGCCTCTCGACTCGATTCGCCGGCTGCGCACGTTCGGGCGCGAGATCTCGCCCGTGATCGCCTTCGGGCTCGAGGTCGCGGGCCAGGGGGCGAGCGGCGTGCAGTTCGAGTCCGGCGGCCGCGTCGTTCGTTTCGCGAGGACGCTGAGCGAGCGGGACGCGCGCGCCGTGGTGCAGCTCCTGCTCGCCCGGTGCTCCCTCGACCGCGGACCGGACGGCTCGCCGCACTCGCCTCCGGCGGAGCCGGGAGGGGACGCGTGATGCTCGAGCCCGAGAGCCATGGGACCGGCTGGCAGGTCACGCTGCGCGCGAAGGGATTTGCCCGGTTCTTCGCCGCGGGGTTCCTCGGTTTCTGGCTCTGCGGCTGGGCCGTGGGCGAGTTCTTCGCCGGGACGACGCTGATCGCTGGGCTGCGCGACTGGCTGTTGCCCGACGCGGATCTCGGGTGGTTGCCCCGCATGGCGAACCCCGCGAAGTCGAGCCCGGCCCCGGTCATCGCCTTCCTGCTCGTCTGGCTGACCGGCTGGACCGTGGGCGGCGCGTTCGCGATGTTCACCCTGCTGCGCGCGCTGGTCGGCGTGGATCGCGTGCGCTGGGACCAGGACGGACTCGAGGTCGTCCAGCATGCGGGACCCTTCTTCACCCGGCGGAGGGAACCGTGGGCCGAACTGATCGGCCTCGCCGTGCGGCGGCGCCAGCGAATCCAGGCCGAGACACGCAAGGGGCTCTGGATCGTGACGGGCATGGGCTCCGAGGACGAGCGCCGCGAGCTGGGCGATACCCTGTCGGCGGCCTGGCGGGCCTCTGCTGGCGCGAGTCGAGGACGCCGCGCCGACGCGGAGGGCGCGCCGGCGGGATGGACGATCGACATCGCCGAAGACGGGCGGCCGATGCTCCGCAGCCGAAAGGGCGCGAGGCGAATCGGGGGAGCGCTGGCTGGCGCCCTGGCCCTCACGCTCGGGCTCGTGGCCGCGAGCATCACGCTGGCCGGGGGCGGCGTCGGTCCGTGGATCGGCGCGGCCGTCCTCCTCCTTTTCGGGCTGGCCGCCGCGGCCCTCGGCGCCTGGCTGCTGCTCGGGGAGGAGGAGTTGCGTCCCTCGCACCGCACTCTGCGGCGCGTGCGGCGGTTCCTCGGTCACGAGTGGATCCTCGAACTCACCGAGATTCGGCTGACGCTCGAGTCGAGCCGCGACTCCGACGGCGACGAGCGCTGGGAACTCGTCGCCCGCGGAGGCGCCGGCAAGCTCACGCTCGCCTCGGATCTCCACGTGCCGGGCGCGGCACGCGCCATGGGGCTGTGGATCGCGGAACGGACGGGCGTGGAACTGGGCGGGCTGCCGGAGGACGACAACCGGCAGGAGGCGTCCTGACGGACGCCTCCCATTGGCCCTGAAGATCGCGCGGGCCCCGGACGCTACTCGGCGACGAACACCGCGGTCGTGAGCCCGGGCACCGTGAGCGCGGCGCGCGACGGATCGAACGCCGCCCGCTTCACGACCGGGTCCGAGCCGCCGGCCTGCGCGGGGTGCAGCGCGAGTTTCACCTGCGCGAAGCCGGGATAGGCGTAGGTCACCGGCTCGGGCCGGGCGTTGAACACCACGACCAGCCGCCTCCACGGCGAGCCCACGCTGCTGCGGTCGGCCACGACGTCGGAGAGCGTCATCACGACGACGCCCGGCACCTGCGAGGGGCCGGCGTTGAGGAACGAGACGCGCGCCTGCACGTCCTCCGCCGAGCCGAGCCGGAAGAGCGGCGTGCTGCGGCGCACGCGCAGCAGGTCGCGGAACGCGCCGAAGGCGTGCTCGACCTGCGGGCGCCCCGGCGCCAGCGCCGGGTTCGCGAGCAGCGGCCGGATCACGTCCCAGCGGTCGCGGTTCTTCTCGGCGCCCGGCAGGCCCATGCCCCAGTGGTTCGACTCGAGCGTCCAGTCCACGCGGTTGAACCAGTCGCCCGAGTCGTAGCTGTCGGCGTCGAGCGACTTGGTTCGCAGGATCTCGCCGCCGGCGTGGAAGAACGGCAGGCCCTGGCCGAGCGCCGGGATCGAGAGCGCCAGCACCTGCATGCGCACGCGCTGCTCGAGCGTCGCCGAGGCGGGCGCGGCGTACGCGATCTTGTCCCACAGCGTTTCGTTGTCGTGGGCCTCGACGTAGTTCACGCACTCGCGCGGGTTCGCCGTGTACCCCGCGCCGCCCACGGCCGCGCCGGTGACCACGTTGCCGCGCCGGTCGGTGAGCCGGAAGCCCGCGAGGTTGCCGGCGAGCCCGACCTTGATGCGGTCGGTGAGGTCGAGCAGCTTCACGCGGTCGCCCTCGCCGCCGCGGTTGAACGACCCCGGCATCGTGAACAGCCCCGTGGCGAAGCCCTGCTCGCGCCGGTCGCCGAACGGGTTGCCCCCGCGCGCGGCGTCGCGCAGGCGGTCGTTGAACGTCGCGACGCCGGTGCCCGCGAGGTTCTTCTGCGTGGCGTTGACGCCGCGCTTGCCGCCCTGCACCTCGCCGAAGTCCCAGCCCTCGCCGTAGAGCAGGATCTTCGAGCCGTCCACGCCGTCCTTCTCCGGCGTGAGCGCCGCGAGCCGGTCGCGGGCCTTCTCGAGGTTCGCCTTCATGTGGTGTCCCATGAGGTCGAACCGGAAGCCGTCCACCTTGTAGTCGCGCGCCCAGTGGACGAGGTCGTCCACCATGAGCTTTTCCATCATCAGGTGCTCGCTGGCCGTGTTCGCGCAGCAGGTGCTGTTCTCGACCGCGCCGTCGGCGTTCAGGCGCTGGTAGTAGCCCGGCACGATGCGGTCGAGGACCGACTTCGCGGCGAGCCCCGAGGCGTGCGTGTGGTTGTAGACGACGTCCATCACCACGCGCAGCCCGAGCCCCGCGAGGCCCTGCACCATGCGGCGGAACTCGGCCACGCGCGCCACGCCGTCGGGATCGGTGGCGTAGCTGCCCTCGGGCACCCCGTAGTGGAGTGGGTCGTAGCCCCAGTTGAATCCGTCCTTGCCGCGCACGCGGCCGACCGCCGCCTGCTGCTGGTCGGAGTCCGGGGGGAACGCCGAGAGGTCGCCCGGCGATGCCCACGACGCGCGGTCCTCGTTCACGGTGGCGAAGTCGAACGCCGGCAGCAGGTGGACGTGCGTGAGTCCCGCCTCGGCGAGCGCGCGCAGGTGCCTCGTGCCGTCGCTCTCGCCCGCGAACGCGAGGAACGTGCCGCGGTGCGCCTCGGGCACGGTCGTGTCCGAGATGCTGAAGTCGCGCACGTGCAACTCGTACACGCTCGCGTCCTCGATCCGTTCGAGCGCGGGCTTGACCGTGGCGTCCCAGCCCGGCGGCTTCGTCGCCGGGTCGGCGAGGTCGGCGAGGAACGAGCGCTCGCCGTCGCGCGAGACCGCGCGCGAGTAAGGATCGGTCGCGGTCACGGTCTCGATCCGGCCCGTGGAGGGCGTGAACACGACGACCTCGTACAGGTAGTACTTGCCCTTCCAGGCGGCGGGGCCGGCGGCGGTCCACGTGCCGCCCTCGCGCGTCATCGCGACGCGCCGGGGAGGCCCGTCGCCGCGCGGGCGGTCGAAGAGCAGCAGCGTGACCTGCCGCGCGGTCGGCGCCCACACGCGCAGCGACGGCGCGCCGTCCTTCCAGGTGGCGCCCAGCTCGCCGTCCCAGGCGAACACGTCGTCGAGCACGCCGGGAATCTGCAGGCCGGTCGCGTACTGCGCGTCCGCCCCGCGCGCCAGCACCGCGACCTGCCCGGTCAGCCAGGCGCGCACGCTGTCGGCGGGGGCGTCCAGTTCGAGCGCGACCGCGTTCGCGAGGTGCGGGAAGCGGCGGCGGACCTCGGGGCTCGGGCCGGCGGGATTGGGCCGGAGCGGAATGGAGCGGCCGCCCTTGAGGCCGTCGCCGGTCACCCGCATCGAGGCGGTGGGGGAGACGTGCAGCGAGTAGCGGACCTCGGTCAGGCTGCCCTCGGGCCACAGGATCGTCCGCCGGTCCACCCAGTGCGCCTTCTGGCGGGACAGGTCGCCGTTGACGAGCGCGGCCACGTCGGGCGGCGCCTCGTGGAGGACGTTCTGGCCGGAGGCGATCCACGCCTGCTTGCGGGCGGTGACGTCGAGGAACATGTCGGGCCCGGGGTCCTTCTGCTCGCCCTTGTGCACGATGAGCCCGAGCTTCCTCGCCCCGGGCTTGAGCGGCACGTCCCAGTAGAGGCCGAATGCGTCGCGCCCGCTCGGCGGCATCGCCGCGGTCCACTGTGTGGGCGCTGCGGCGTCTTCCCAGGTATGCAGCCCCCAGCCTTCGTAGTCGGCGCGCGGCCGGTGGTAGTGGATGCGGGCGGTGTTGAGCGGGACCACGGAGATCTCCTCGGCGTGGGCCGGGGCGGGCGCGGGCGTCGAGGCGAGCGCGGCGGCCAGGGCGAGGGCGGGGAAGAGCACGCGAAGCGATATGCGAATCATGGCGGGGGCCTCTCGGTGGAAGGTCATGCGCTACGGCGTCCGCGGCATCTTGCGCCCGCGCGACAGCGAGGCGCCAGTGAGGCGGTGTTCCGCCGGGTCGTGCCCGTCGTGCCGTCCCGGGGGCCGGCGCTCGCGCCGGGTCGGACTCGCGGGGCCGTCGCCGCGGCCGGTCATGAAGCGGCCCTTGCGCGGCCGGCCTGCTCGCGCCGCGCTTCCATGCGCTGCGCGCCGAAGATCTCCTCGGCGTCGAGCTGGTTGTGGGCCCGGCAGCGGAGCCGCAAGTTCGCGACGGTCGCCTGGCCGCCGAGGGCGACGGGCTGCACGTGATCGAACTCGAGCCGGCGCCGCGACTCGCAGCGGCAGCCGCCGCTGCCGACGTACGTGCACCGGCCGCCGTCGCGCTTCCAGACCGCGCGCCGGACGTCGTTGGGGATCGCGCGCGGGTCGGTCGAGCGGCAGGCCTTCGCCGCGCGCGGCCGGTCGGTCGCACCGAACTTGCGCTTCTCGAGCTTCGCGATCAGCGCGTCGAGGGCGCGGTCGAAGATCTTCGCCAGGTTGCCGTCCGGCACGGCGTGCCCGAGCAGCTCGGTCGCGCGCACGAGCTTGTCGCGCGTGGCCTGCGAGACGACGAACTGGAGCCCGATGTGGTCCGGTGCGAGCACCGCGATGCGCGCGGGGGGCATCGCCGGCGGCGCGAGCGCACCGGTCGCAAGCGGCTCGGCGGCGGCAGCGGGCCGCGGCGTGGAGTCGGAGGCCGACGGCGGCGTGGGCCGCGCGCTGGCCGGGCCGCCCTCGGCCCCAGTAGATGAGGGACCTGCGAGATGCGTCTCGGGCGCGATCGGCGTAACCGGCTGCGGGAACGTGGCTTGACCCACATGAGGGGGCCGCGCGGCCCCCTCGAATGCCGAACCTGCTGCGGCCCATACGGTTGCGAGAGCGGGCCCCGCGCCCGCCACGGCGGCCGGCACGGCTGCAAGCGGCACGATGACGGTCGGCCAGTCGGGCCGCGGGAAGCGCGCGGCCAGCAGGGCTTCGACCTCGGCGTTGCTCTTGCGCTCGGCGGCGGTGAGCAGTTCGCGAGCGTTCTGCCGGGTGAGGTGCCGGCTCAGCATGAGCACGGCGGTCAGGCTCAGGCGGCCGTCGGCGAGCGCGGCGAAGATGCCCGGGTACTGCCGCGCGGTGCGGGCGGCGCGGATGCGCTTCTTGGCGCAGTCCTCGGAGAGCTTCAGTTCCCGAACGCAGTACTCGTAGAGCGAGTCGAAGTTGCGCTCGCGATAGAGCCGCCGGCGGTCGAGCTCGGCCAGGTGCGCGAGCAGTTCGGCGGTGGTGGCGCGGTCCTTCGCGACGAGTGCCACGAGGTCGCGCTGCAGCGCGGCGTCCGAGAGGTGCGACAGCGAGAAGCGGGACACGGCGGACATCCGATCCCGGGGGCGGGCACGCGCGGGGACGCGGGTGCATTGAAACACACGCCCTTTCACGCCCCGCACGCGCCGGCACGATGCGAAACGAGCCGCGTCACGAATGAAATCGCGCCGCACCATGACAACGCGGCGAGCGCGCGTCACGCGCGCAATGCCGCGCGAAGAACCCGAGGGTCTCGCCCCGCGCGAAGTGCGCTGCGAAACCGCGGCAAGTGAAATCCTCGCAAGCTCGCCTCGCACCCGCACAGACGAGCACCCGCCCCGGCGACGGCCCCGCGCAAGCGAACGAGCGCGACCCCGGCCCCGGCGACGGCCCCGTGATCGAGGCCCGGCGAGTCCGGGGTGTTCTCGCGGGGTCCGCCGCCGCCGCGAGGGGTGCCCGGCCCGTCGTTCACCCCGCTCCCCACGGTCCTTCCGGCCCGTGTGCGGGGGCGCGGGGGCGTCGTGTAAGATGCCGGCCGTTTCCGCCCCACCCGCTTCGCCAGTCGTTCGCCTCGCACCAACTTGCGGCGCTCCCCGCGGGCACCGCTGGCTCGCTTCGAGAGGTCCCCAATGGCCACTCCCGACGTCTTCATCGTCAGTGCCGCGCGCACTCCCACCGGCAAGTTCCTCGGCGGTCTCGCCTCCTTCAAGGCCTCGGATCTCGGCGCCATCGCCATCAAGGAGGCCCTGTCGCGCGCCGGCATCACCGGCAACGACGTGGACGAGGTCATCATGGGCCACGTCGTGCAGGGCGGGCAGGGCCAGGCCCCCGCGCGGCAGGCGCTCATCAAGGCCGGCATCAACCCCGCGGCCGGCGCGCTGACCATCAACAAGGTGTGCGGCTCCGGCCTCAAGGCCGTGATGCTCGCCGCGCAGGCCATCAAGGCCGGCGACGCCGACTGCATCGTCGCGGGCGGGCAGGAGAGCATGAGCACCGCCCCGCACTACCTCTTCACGATGCGCAACGGCCAGAAGCTCGGCGACACGTCGCTGCGCGACGGCGTCGTGTTCGACGGCCTGTGGTGCTCGTTCAACGACTGCCACATGATCGAACTGGCCCAGTACACCGCCGAGAAGGCCAAGCTCACGCGCCAGCGCATCGACGAGTTCTCGGTCGGCTCGCAGAAGAAGGCCGCGGCCGCGCAGGCGGCCGGGGCGTTCGACCGCGAGATGGCGGTCGTCACGATCCCGCAGCGCAAGGGCGACCCGGTCGTGGTCAAGGCCGACGAGGCCGTGCGCGGCGACACGACGCTCGAGGGCCTCGCGAAGCTCGGCCCCGTGACGAAGTCGAAGGACGGCATGATCACGGCCGGCAACGCCCCGGGCCTCAACGACGGCGGCGCGGCGCTCGTCGTCATGAGCGAGGCGCGAGTCAAGGCGACCGGCGCGAAGCCGCTCGCCCGCATCACCGGCTACGCGACCGGCGGCGGCGAGCCCAAGGAGCTGTTCTTCGCGCCCGTGGACGCGGTCCAGAAGCTGATGAAGAAGACCGGCGTCACGATCGGCCACTGGGACCTGATCGAGGCGAACGAGGCCTTCGCGGCCCAGGCGCTGGCCGACGGCGACGCCCTCGGCTGGGACTGGGACCGCGTCAACGTGAACGGCGGCGCGGTGGCGCTCGGCCACCCGATCGGCGCGAGCGGCGCCCGCATCCTGACGACGCTGCTCTACGCCCTCGAAGCGCGCGGCAAGAAGACCGGTATGGCGACCCTGTGCCTGGGCGGCGGCAACGCCGTGGCCCTGTCCGTGGAGCGTGTGTGATGAGCACGATGACCGAGAACGTGGCGGGCGGCCCGTCGGCGGCCGTGAAGAAGGTGGCGGTGGTGGGCGGCGGCACGATGGGCAACGGCATCGCCCAGGTGTTCGCGACGAACGGCTTCGACGTCGAGCTGATCGACGCCTCGCCGCAGTTCGTGGACCGCGCGCTGGCGACCATCGGCAAGAACCTCGACCGCGTCGCCAAGAAGCAGGAGTGGCCGGCGGACAAGGCGGCCGGGATCCTGAAGAAGATCCACGGCGGCACCTCGCTCGACGCGGCGAAGGACTGCCAGCTCGTGATCGAGGCCGTGACCGAGAGCTGGGACCTCAAGAAGGACATCTTCACGAAGCTCGACGCGCTGTGCCCCGCGGGGACGATCCTCGCGAGCAACACCTCGAGCATCTCGATCACCGAGATCGCGTCGCTCACGAAGCGCCCCGGGCTCGTCATCGGCATGCACTTCATGAACCCGGTGCCGATGATGCAGCTGGTCGAGATCATCCGCGGGCTGGCGACCACGAACGAGACCTACGCGCTGACCGAGGACCTCTCGAAGCGCCTGGGCAAGACCCCGGTCGAGGTGAACGACTACCCCGGCTTCGTCGCGAACCGCATCCTCATGCCCATGATCAACGAGGCGTGCTACACGCTGATGGAGGGCGTGGCGACGAAGGAAGCGATCGACACCGTCATGAAGCTGGGCATGAACCACCCGATGGGCCCGCTGGCGCTGGCCGACCTGATCGGGCTCGACACCTGCCTGTCCATCATGAACGTGCTGCACGAGGGCCTCGGCGACTCGAAGTACCGCCCGTGCCCGCTGCTGCGCAAGATGGTGGCCGCGGGCTGGCTCGGCCGGAAGTCCGGCCGCGGCTTCTACGACTACTCGCAGGCCTGACGGAGCGCGCATGGCCGACCTGGCGACCGAAACCGCGGGCCTCTCGTTCGACCTGACCGAGGAGGCCCAGCAGGTCCGCGAGATGGTGCGGGATTTCGCCGAGAGCGAGATCCGGCCGATCGCGGCGAAGATCGACGAGACCCACGAGTTCCCCGCCGAGAACACGAAGAAGATGGCGGAACTCGGGCTGCTCGGCATGTTCGTGCCCGAGGAGTACGGCGGCGCGGGCATGTCGTACCTGGCCTACGTGGTCGCGATCGAGGAGCTGTCGCGCGTGTGCGCGAGCCACGGCGTCATCGCCTCGGTCAACAACTCGCTGGTCTGCTACCCGCTCATGACGTACGCGAGCCACGAGCAGAAGAAGAAGTGGCTCGAGCCGCTCGCGAAGGGCGAGAAGCTCGGCGCGTACTGCCTGACCGAGCCCAACGCCGGCAGCAACGCGGCGAACCAGCAGACCACGGCGGTGCTGGACGGCGACCACTGGGTGCTGAACGGCTCCAAGATCTTCATCACCAACGCCGGGCCGGCCGACGTGCTCATCACCTACGCGACCACCGACAAGGCGCTCGGGCCGAAGGGCATCTCGGCCTTCATCGTGGACGCGGACACGCCGGGCGTGCGCAAGGGCAAGAAGGAGCACAAGCTCGGCATCCACGCCTCGGACACGCGCGAGATCTACTACGAGAACGCGCGCATCCCGAAGGACTGCCTGTTCGGCGAGTACAACAAGGGCTACACCGTCGCGCTCGCGACGCTCGGCGGCGGCCGCATCGGCATCGCGGCGCAGGCGCTCGGCATCGCGCAGGCGTCGGTCGAGGCGGCGGTGGCGTACGCCAACACGCGCGAGCAGTTCGACCGCAAGATCGGCGAGTTCGACGCCATCCGGCACATGCTCGCCGACTCGGCGGTCGAGCTCGAAACCGCGCGGCTGCTCGTCTACCAGGCCGCGTGGCTGCGCGACCAGGGCCGGCCGCACACCAAGGAGGCCTCGCTCGCCAAGTGGCACGCCTCCGAGGCCGCGGTGAAGTGCGCCAACTGGGCCGTGCAGGTGCACGGCGGCTACGGCTACATGAGCGAGTACCACGTCGAGCGCTACTGGCGCGACGCGAAGATCTGCGAAATCTACGAAGGCACGACCGAAGTGCAGAAGATGGTGGTGGCCGGGCAGGTGCTGAAGGAACGCGCCCTGTCCTGAGCCGCACCCGACACCCGAGGAGGTTCGAAGGCATGAAGCGTCCCGTCCGCCCCGTCGCGCTGGTGATCCTCACGCTGTGCGCGCTCTACCCCGGCCTCACCGCGGCCTTCCAGGGGTTCTATCCCTGGGTCGCCGGGCACCCGTTCGTGCAGGTGGGCCAGATGGGCATGTTCGTGGATCTCGCGCTCAAGATGGGGCTGCCGATCTGGGCGCCCTTCCTGCTGAAGGGGCTGATCGGGCTGGCGTGGCTGGCCGCGGTCCCCGCGCTGTGGATCGGCGAGGGCCGGGCGTGGCCGCTCGCGCTGCTCGCCGCCGCCGGCTCGCTCCTCCTCGGCCCCGGGCCCGCCGTGATGGGCGTGGTCGGGCTCGTCTGCCTCACGGTCTTCCGCGAAACCGAACAGCACCTGCCCGCGTGACGCCACGCAGGGGGACGACGTGAACCTCGACCTCACCGAAGACCAGATCCAGATCCGCGACGCCGTGCGGGACCTGTGCCGCTCGGAGTTCGCCCCGCACGCGGCGAAGTGGGACGCCGAGCAGGGTGTGCCGTACGACGCGATCGAGAAGCTGGCCGAGCAGGGCTTCCTCGGCATGGCGATCCCCGAGGAGTGGGGCGGCGTCGGCTACGACGCCCGCACGATCGTGACCGTGCTCGAGGAGATCGCGAAGGTCTCGGCCGCGCTCGCGATCATGATCGCCGTGCACAACTCGGTGGGCGCGGCGCCCGTGTTCCGCTTCGGCACCGACGCGCAGCGCAAGCGCTTCCTGCCGCGGCTCGTCAGCAGGGAACTCGGCGCGTTCTCGCTGTCCGAGCCCGCCGCCGGCTCCGACGCCGGCGCGCTCGAGGCCACGGCCGTCCGCGACGGCGGCGACTGGGTGCTGAACGGCGCCAAGAACTGGGTCACGAACGGCGTGCATGCCGGCGTCTACCTGATCTTCGCGCGCACCGACAAGACCGCCGGCAACAAGGGCATCTCGGCGTTCATCGTCGAGAAGGGCGCGCCCGGCCTCGTCCTCGGCAAGCCGGAGGACAAGATGGGCCTGCGCGGCTCCGAGACCGTGTCGCTCACGCTCGAGAACCTGCGCGTGCCCGCGGACCAGATGCTCGGCGCCGAGGGCGACGGCTTCAAGATCGCGATGAGCATGCTCGACGCCGGCCGCATCGGCGTCGCCGCGCAGGCGCTCGGCGTGATGACGGCCGCGTTCGAGGAGTCCGTGAAATACGCGCAGCAGCGCAAGGCCTTCGGTGCGCCGATCGCGAAGATCCAGGCCATCCAGTTCAAGCTCGCCGAGATGGAGCGCCGCGTGCAGTGCTCGCGGCTGCTGCTCCACAAGGCGGCGTGGCTGCGCGACGCGGGGCAGCCCTACACGCGCGCCGCGTCCATGGCCAAGCTGTACGCCAGCGAGGCCGCGACGTGGGTCACGCATCAGGCGATCCAGGTGCACGGCGGCTACGGCTACGTGAAGGAGTACGCCGTCGAGCGCTACTACCGGGACGCGAGGGTGATGGAGATCTACGAGGGCACCTCCGAGATCCAGCGGCTGGTGATCGCGCGCAGCCTGCTGAAGGACGGCGTGGCGGTCTGAGGCGGGTGAAGGTCGCGACGCGCGGCGCCGACAACAGGAACGAGACGGCCACCCGGCCGTCAACGCAGCCAGGGACATCATGAGCCTGCACTTCCAGCGTGCGATCATCGTCGGCGGGTCCTCGGGCATGGGCGCCGAAATCGCCCGGCAGCTCGCCGTCTCCGACGGCACCGCGCTCGCGCTGGTCAGCCATCGCGCCGACGAACTCGAAGCCGTGGCGGCGGAACTGCGGGCGGCGGGCCGCAGCCCGCGGGTGCTCACCGCGACGCACGACGTCACCGACTTCGACGCGGCGCCCGCGCTGTTCGAGCGCCTGGTCGGCGAACTGGGCGGGCTGGACCTGCTCGTCTACGCGGCCGGCATCATGGTCGTGCCCGAGGAGGGCGTGTACGACTTCGAGTCCGACCGCCGCATGCTCGACGTCAACCTCACGGGCGCCATGCGCTGGACGCACCTCGCCGCCGCGCTCTTCGAGGCCCGGCGCGCCGGCACGATCGTCGGACTGTCCAGCATCGCCGGCGAGCGCGGCCGGCGTTCGATGCCGGGCTACACGACGTCCAAGGCCGGCCTCACGGCGTGGCTCGAGGCCCTGCGCAACCAGGTGTCCCGGTACGGCGTGAACGTGGTCACGGTCAAGCCCGGCGTGGTGGACACGCCCCTCACCCGCGACCTGCCCGCCGGCAAGAAACCGATGATGATCTCCGCGCCGCGAGCCGCCGCGCTCATCCTGGCCGCGGCCCGGCGGGGGAACAGCGCCTCCGTCTTCATCCCGTGGCGCTGGTGGCTGGTCGCCATGGTGCTGAGGCACCTGCCTTCGTGGCTCTTCCGGAAGTCGAACCTGTGAACACGCCCCATGCCTCGCTGCGCGCCTCGGCGCCGTGGCGGGTGCTCGACGGCTTCGGCAACTCGGTGCGCTCGGCGTCGCGCTGCGTGCGCCCCCGCGGCGTGGACGAGCTGGCCGGCGTCCTCCGCGCGGCGCGCGAGGAGGGCTTCACCGTCGCGTTCCGCGGCAACGGCCGCAGCTACGGCGACGCCGCGCTGAACGACGGCCAGCTCGTCGTGGACAACCGCGGCATGTCGCGGGTGCTCTCGTTCGACCCCGCGACCGGCGTGATCGAGGCCGAGTGCGGCGCGACGATCGAGAACCTCTGGCGCACCGGCCTGCCGCACGGCTGGTGGCCGCACGTGGTGCCCGGGACGATGTTCCCGACCATGGGCGGCTGCGCCGCCATGAACATCCACGGCAAGAACTGCTTCAAGGCCGGGCCGTTCGGCGACCACGTGCTCGAGCTGGACCTGCTGACCGCCGCGGGCGAGACCAGGACCCTCTCGCGCGAGCGCGAGCCGGAGCTGTTCCGCGCCGTGATCGCCGGCCTCGGGCTGCTCGGCGCGGTGACGCGCGTGAAGCTGAAGCTGACGAAGGTCGAGAGCGCGCGGCTCAAGGTGATCCCGGTCCGCACCCCGACCCTGAAGGCGATGTTCGACTGCTTCGACGAGCGGCTCGGGCGCTCGGACTACCTGGTCGGCTGGGTGGACTGCTTCGCCGGCGGGAGCGCGCTCGGGCGCGGGCTCGTGCACCAGGCGAACTACCTCTCGGCCGCCGAGGACCCCGAGGGCACGAAGCTGTTCGGCCCCGAGCACCAGGAGCTGCCGCCGAGCATCATGGGCGTGCCGCGCTCGCTGGTGTGGCGGTTCATGCGGTTCTTCACGAACGACCTGGGCATGCGCTCGGTGAACGCCGTCAAGTACCTGCTGCCCGAGAAGCTCGGCGGCGACGGCAGCTTTCTCGAGCCGCACGTGGCGTTCGCGTTCCTGCTCGACTACGTGCCCAACTGGCGGCTCGCCTACGGCGACGACGGCTTCGTCCAGTACCAGGTGTTCCTGCCCGACACGACCGCGCGCACGGCCATGCCCGAGGTGCTCGAGCGCTGCCGCCGCCGCGGGATCGTCTCGTACCTGGGCGTCTTCAAGCGCCACCGCCCGGACGAGTTCCTGCTCTCGCACGGGCTCGACGGCTGGTCGCTGGCCATGGACTTCAAGCGCCCGCGCGACGTCGCGCCGCTGCTCGCGCTCGCGAACGAACTGGCCGACGCCGTGAACGAGGCGGGCGGGCGCTTCTACGCCGCCAAGGACTCCCTGCTCGACGCCGCCCGATTCGCCCGCGGCTACGGCGACCGCATCGAGCGCTTCCGGGCCGTGAAGCGGGCGGTGGACCCCGAGGGGCTCTTCTCGAGCGACCTCGCCCGCCGGCTGGGGATCGTCGCGCCCCGCTGAGCCGGCCGCCGCGCCCCGCCCTTTGGCGCCCGCTGCCAACTTCCGGCCCCGCAGCCGCTTGCCCGCCCGTTCTCCGGCCGTTGCGGGCGCCCCGCCCCGGGAGCACGCTGCGGGCGCCGGGTCCCGCCGGCGCCGGACCAAGTTCGCCCGAACCCCCCGGCCGGCCGGCGGCATCTGACCGGCCGGAAACTGTCCAATACCTGTTCAAAAATCCGGGGGAGCGGCTCATGAAGGTGGCGATCGTCGGGGCGGGGGTATCCGGGCTGGTCGCGGCCGACGCGCTGCGGCACGAGCACGAGATCACCGTCTTCGAGGCCGGCGCGGAGCCTGGCGGGCACAGCCACACCGTGCGGATCGCGACCGCCTCGGGCATGCGCGACGTGGACACCGGGTTCGTCGTGTTCAACCGCGCCACCTACCCCGAGTTCTGCCGGCTGCTCGAACGGCTCGGCGTCGCCTCGCAGCCGACGAGCATGGGCTTCGGCGTCACCGACCGGCGCAGCGGCATCGAGTACGCGGGCGAGACGCTGGGCGGGCTGTTCGCGCAGCGGCGGAACCTCGTCCGCCCGGCGTTCCTGCGCATGGTCTCGGACGTGCTGCGCTTCAACCGCGAGGCCGAGGCGCTCGCGGAGCGCCTCGGGCCCGCGGCCTCGCTCGGCGAACTGTGCGCGACCGGGCGCTTCTCGGACGCGTTCCGCGACCTCTACCTGGTGCCGATGGGAGCCGCCATCTGGTCCAGCAACGAGCGCGACATGCTCGCGTTTCCCGCGCGCTTCTTCGTGCGCTTCTTCCGCAACCACGGGCTGCTCGAGCCGCCCGCGCGCCAGCTCGGCTGGCGGGTGGTGAGCGGCAGCTCGAAGCGGTACGTCGAGGCGCTCGTGCGGCCCTACGCGGACCGGCTGCGGCTTCGCACTCCCGTGCTCGGCGTCCGCCGGGTGCCGGACGGCGTCGAAGTGCGCGCCGAGGGCGCCGCCGAGCGCTTCGACGAGGTGGTGTTCGCCACGCACGCCGACCGGACTCTCGCGCTGCTCGCGGACGCCACGCCGCTCGAGCGCGAGGTGCTCTCGGCGTTCCCGTACCAGCGGAACGAAGCCACCGTGCACACCGACACGTCGGTGCTGCCGCGCCGCCGCCGCGCGTGGGCGAGCTGGAACTACCTCGTGCCGGCGGACCGCGGCGAACCGGTGCGCGTCACCTACGACATGTCGCGCCTGCAGGGGCTCGAGACGCCCGAGCCCGTGCTCGTGACGCTCAACGACCCGGGCACGATCGCGCCGGAAAAGGTGATCGCGCGGATCCCGTTCGACCACCCGGTGTTCACGCCCGGCTCGATCGCCGCGCAGGCGCGCCACGCCGAGGTGAGCGGCTCGCACCGCGCGCACTTCTGCGGCGCCTACTGGCGGAACGGCTTCCACGAGGACGGCGTGGTGAGCGGCCTCGCGGTCGCGCGCGCGTTCGCACGCGAGGCGGTGACCGCATGAGCCTCGCGAGCGCGCTCTACGTCGGCCGCGTGCGGCACCGGCGCCACGTCGCGCCGGCGCACGCGTTCGACTACCCGCTGTTCATGACGCTGCTCGACCTCTCGGAGCTGGACCGCGCGTTCCGGGGCTGCCTCGCCTGGTCGGCGCGGGGGCCCGCGCTCGCGTGGTTCCGGCGCGCCGACTACCTCGGCGACCCGGCGGTGCCGCTCGACACCGCGGTGCGCGACCTGGTCGAGGCGCGCACCGGCCGGCGGCCCGCGGGGCCCGTGCGGCTGCTCACGCACCTGCGGATGTTCGGCGTCGGCTTCAACCCGGTCAGCTTCTACTACTGCCACGACGCCGCGGGCGAACGCGTCGAGACCATCGTCGCCGAGGTGAGCAACACGCCCTGGAACGAGCGGCACTGCTACGTACTCGGCCGCGGCGGCGACGGCCCGCTCGAGTTCGCGGCCGCGAAGGAGTTCCACGTCTCGCCGTTCATGGACATGGACGCCGTCCACCGCTTCCGCTTCACGCCGCCGGGCGAGAGCCTGGTCGCGCACATCGAGAACCGCCGCGGGGCGGAGAAGACCTTCGACGCCACGCTCACGCTCGAACGCCGGCCGCTCACGCGCGCGAGCATGGCGTGGGCGCTGCTCCGCTACCCGTTCATGACCCTGCAGGTGCTGGCCGCGATCTACTGGGAGGCGCTGCGGCTGCTGGCGAAGGGCGCCCGCTACCACGCGCACCCGCGCGACGCGGCCGGTGCGCCGCTCGGGAGGGGCGCGTGAGCGCCGGCGCGCCGGCCGGCGCCACCACGCTCGGCGCCCTGCCGGGCGACTCGCTCGCGACGAAGCTCGCGCGCGCCGGGCTCGTGCGGGCGCTCGCGGGACTGCGCTCGGGCGCGGTCGAGGTGGTCGAGGCCGGCCGCGCGACCCGGCTCGGCGATCCGCGGGGGCCGCTCGCGGCCGCGCTGCGCGTGCACGACCCCGCGTTCTGGGTCGCGGCCGCGACCGGCGGCAGCCTCGGCGCCGCCGAGTCGTACGCGCGCGGCGAGTGGGACACGCCCGACCTCACCGCGCTCATCCGGCTGCTGGCGCGCGACCGCGCCGCGCTCGCCGGGCTCGACCGCGGCCTCTCGCGACTGCGCGTGCCGCTGCTGCGGCTGCTGCACGCGGCGCGCCGCAACACGCGGCAGGGGAGCCGCCGCAACATCGAGGCGCACTACGACCTCGGCAACGAGTTCTTCGCCACGTTCCTCGATCCGACGCTGACCTACTCGTCGGCGATCTTCCCGTCGGAAGGCTCGACGCTCGAGCAGGCCGCGGAGCACAAGCTCGACGTGGTGTGCGCGAAGCTCGGGCTCGAGCCCGGCATGGAAGTGCTCGAGATCGGCACGGGCTGGGGCGCGCTCGCGCTGCGCATGGCGGAGCGCCACGGCTGCCGCGTCACGACCACGACCGTCTCGCCCGCGCAGCGCGAGGTCGCCGCCGCGCGGATCCGCGCCGCGGGGCTCGCCGAGCGCGTGACGCTGCTCGCCGAGGACTACCGAGACCTGCCGCGCCTCGGCCGCCGCTTCGACCGCGTCGTCTCGATCGAGATGATCGAGGCGGTCGGCCACGAGTTCCTGGGCGGGTACTTCCGCACGATCGACCGCGCGCTGCGGCCCGGCGGCCGCGCGCTCGTGCAGGCCATCGTCATCCGCGACCAGGACGAGGCCGCGTACCGCCGCGACGTGGACTTCATCCAGCGGTACATCTTCCCGGGCGGGGCGCTGCCCTCGGTGCGCGGCATGTGCGACGCGGTCGCGGACTCGACCCGGCTGCGCGTCGCCGGCCTCGACGACCTGACCGCGCACTACCCGCCGACGCTGCGCGAGTGGCGCGCGCGCTTCGAGGCGAACCGCGAGGGCATCCGCGCCCTCGGCTTCGACGAAACCTTCCTGCGCCTGTGGCGCTGGTACTTCTGCTACTGCGAGGCCGGGTTCCTGGAGCGCACCTGCGGCCTCGTCCACCTCGCCCTCGACGCTCCGGAGCGCTGAGCCATGGACCTCGTGATGGAAGCCGTCGAGCGCGGCTGGGTGCCCGATCCCCTGGTGCGCGCGGGGATCCGCCGGCTGCTGGGCGCGAAGCTCGCGCTCGAGCGCCGCGGCGGGCCGGCGGCCATGGAGGCGCGCCGCGAGGCGCTGCTCGCGAACCTCGAGCGCGCGGCCGTCGCGCTGCACACCGACGAGGCCAACCGCCAGCACTACGAGCTGCCGCCGGAGTTCTTCGAGGCGGTGCTGGGCGCGCAGCTCAAGTACTCGTGCGCGCTGTGGGCGGGGAGCGTGCGCACGCTGGATCAGGCCGAGGAGGCGATGCTCGAGCTGACCGCCGAGCGCGCGGGGCTGGCCGACGGCCAGCGCATCCTCGAGTTGGGCTGCGGCTGGGGTTCGCTGTCGCTGTGGATGGCGCGCCATTACCCGAACGCGCGCATCACCGCGGTCTCCAACTCCGCGAACCAGCGCCGCTTCATCGAATCGCGCGCCGCCAAGCAGGGCGTCACGAACCTCGAGGTCGTGACCGCCGACATGAACGCCTTCGCGCCCGCGGGCGCGTTCGACCGCGTGGTCTCGGTCGAGATGTTCGAGCACATGCGCAACTGGCCCGGCCTGCTCGAGCGCGTGGGCGGCTGGCTCGCGCCCGGCGGGCGGCTCTTCCTGCACGTCTTCTGCCACCGCGAGACGCCGTACCTGTTCGAGATGGACGGCCGCAGCGACTGGATGGCGCGCCACTTCTTCACCGGCGGCCTCATGCCGAGCGAGGATCTCGTCGCGCGCTGCGCCCGCACGCTGCGCGTGGAGCAGCAGTGGAACGTGTGGGGCTCGCATTACGCCCGCACCTGCCGCGCGTGGCTCGAGCGCCAGGACGAAAGGCGCGCCGAACTGATGCCGCTCTTCGAGCGCACCTACGGCCGCGCCGGCGCCGCGCGCTGGTTCGAGCGCTGGCGGGTGTTCTTCCTCGCCTGCGAGGAGTTGTTCGCCTACGGCGGCGGGCGGGAGTGGTACGTGACCCACGTCCGGCTCGCGAAGCGGGACGAGGCGTGAGCCCGCTCGCCGCGTACTGGGCGGGCCTCGGCGCGGCCGCCGCGCTCATGACGCTCGTCTGGGCGTGGTCGCTGCGCGCGCGCGACGTGAGCCTCGTGGACCGCTTCTGGGGGCCGGGCTTCGCCGTGGTCGCGTGGACCTGGCTCGCGCTCATGGGCGCGCAGGGCCCGCGCGCGTGGGTGCTGTGCGCGATGGTGACGGTCTGGGGCCTGCGGCTCGGCTGGCACATCTGGCGCCGCAACGCCGGCCACGGCGAGGACGCGCGCTACGCGGCGATGCGCGCGCGCTCGCCGCGCACGTTCGCCTGGACCAGCCTCGCGACGGTCTTCTGGCTGCAGGCGGCGATCCTCGCGGTGGTGGCGCTGCCGCTGCACGCCGCGCTGCGCCCCGGCGCGCCGGGGGCGCTGCAGCCGCTCGACCTGGCCGGGATCGCGCTGTGGCTAACGGGCCTGGCGTTCGAGGCGGTCGGCGACGCGCAGCTCGCGGCGTTCAAGCGTGACCCGGCGAACCGCGGGCGGGTGTGCGACCGCGGGCTCTGGGCGTGGACGCGGCACCCGAACTATTTCGGCGACGCCACGCTGTGGTGGGGCTTCGGGCTCTTCGCGCTCGCCACGCCCGGCGCGTGGTGGACGCTCGCGGGGCCGTTGCTCATGACCGTGCTGCTCGTGCGCGTCTCGGGCGTTTCGCTGCTCGAGAAGCACATGGCCGCGCGGCCCGGATACGCCGAGTACGTCCGCCGCACGAGCGCGTTCCTCCCGCGGCCGCCGCGGGGCTGAACGGGTCCGCGGGCCGGAACGGCCCCCGGACTCCGCGCGGGACGGGCCGGCCGGCACGACGTCCGGCTGGCGCGTTCTCGGGCGAGCGCGATGTCCGCCGAAAGAACCCGTGCGCCCGCCCAGAGCGGGGACGTACGCTTGGGGCCCCCCCGAAGACACGTGTCCCCCATCCGGAGGCTCCCCATGCCGCGTCGCTACGTCCTTGCCCCCGCGAACCCGAACCTCGTGCCGCCCATCCCGCGGCGCAACTTCCTCTCGCGCATCTTCGCGTTCGCCGCGGGCGGCGCGCTCGCGGGCCCCGCGACGCGCGCGTTCGCCTCGCCGTCGGCGACCAGCGGCATCGAGCCCTACGTCGGCGAGATCGCGATGGTCGGCTTCAACTTCGCGCCGGTCGGCTGGGCGCTCTGCCAGGGCCAGTTGCTCCCGATCAACCAGTACACGGCGCTCTTCTCGCTGATCGGCACGTACTACGGCGGCAACGGCACGACCACGTTCGGTCTGCCCAACCTGCAGGGCCGAGTGCCGCTCGGACAGGGCACCGGCTACGTGATCGGCCAGTCGGGTGGCGAGGCCGCGCACGTGCTGACCGCGACCGAGATGCCGGCGCACGCCCACGCGCTCATGGCCGACGGAGCGAACGGCACGTCGGAGACGCCGACCGGGCTGCACCCCGCGCGCAATCCCGCGGGCCTGCCCGCGTACGGCCCCGGCGCCGCGGCGGCGATGGCCGCGAACACCATCGCGGCGACGGGCGGCAGCCAGCCGCACAACAACCTGCAGCCGTACCTGACGCTCAACTTCATCATCGCGCTGCAGGGCATCTACCCGTCCCGGCCCTGACCGGCCGGCCACGGGGGACAGCGCGATGACGAAAATCCTGGAACGCATCGGCGTGCTCGCCGCGCTGCTCGCCTGCTGTGCGGGCGCGGCGCGGGCGCAGCACCTCTTCTGGCTCGACACCGACTACGACCGGCCGGTGCTCTGGCGCTCGAACTTCGAGGGCAGCGACATCGACAGCTTCCCGCTCGCGAAGGGCACGCTGCCCGAGGGGCTCGCCTACTCGGCGGTCGAAGGCAAGCTGTGGATCGGCGAGGCCGCGCACTGGAGCGCCGCGCTCCGCTGGACCACCTCGGCCGGCAGCCCGTCGAACGCCGCGATCACCGGCGAGCGCTGCGTGCGCGGCGTCGCCGTGCATCCGGGCGACGGGCGGCTCTTCTGGACGACCAGCTACCTCGTCACCGGCTCGCAGGTGCACCGCGCGGACGCCGGCGGCGTGAACCCGCAGGTGCTCCTGAACCTGGGCGGCACGTCGAACCTGCGCGGCATCGCCGTGGACTCAGCGGGCGGCAAGCTCTATTTCGCCGACTTCGACCAGGGCCTGATCCTGCGCTCGAACCTCGACGGCACCGGCCTCGCCACGTTCCAGAACCTCGGCGCGGGCACCGGGCCATGGGGCGTGCTGTTCGACCCCGCCACGCAGCGCCTGTACTGGTGCGAGTACGTCGCCGGGCGCGTGCGCTATGCGAGCGTCGCGGGCGGCGCGCCCACGACGCTCTACGCCGGGCTCGTGAACCCGACCTACCTCACGTTCATCCCGACCAGCTCGGGCGGGACCGGGGCCGGCTACCTGGTCTGGTCCGAGGCCGCGGCGGGGGCGCAGCGCATCACGCTCGGGCTGCTCGACGGTTCGGGCGCCTACCCGACCACCCTGCCGCTCGCCAGCTACGGCGGGCTCGTCTGGGTGCCCGGCAACCCGCTGGACGCGGGCGGGCCGCCGCTCGTGGTGCACCCGCTGGCGCTGGCGCCCGTCATGCCGAACCCGGCCGGGGCGGCCTCGGTCGTGGAGTTCTCCGTGCCGTCCGAGATGCCGGCGCGCCTGACGCTCTGCGACGTGCAGGGCCGGCGCGTCGCCGAGCTCTACCGCGGCGTCGCGAGCGCCGGGCGGCACAGCGTGACGCTCGCGGCCGCGTGGGCCGAGCGGCGGCCGGCGGCCGGCGTCTACTTCCTGCGCCTCGAGGCCGGCCCCCGGACGCTCACGCGCAAGGTGGTCGTGGCCGATTAGAAGACGGGGGCCGCGGCCCCGTCGCCGGACCGGAATGTGGCCCCGCCCGCGCACGCACTGCTGACGCGGGCGGGGCCGCTCACGTAGACTTCGCGCCCACATGACCCCGACCACGCGTCCCATCCGCGCGCTGATCGCGCTCGCCGTGCTGCTCCCGGCGCTCCTCGCCGTCGTCGCCCTTCGCCCCGCGCTGGCCGCGCCGGGCGGTTCGTTCGACGGCCCGCGCTGGACCCCTGCGCCCGCGGACTCGGCCGAGTTCGGCGCCATCCGCCGCGGCCTCGCCGATGCCGAGCGCATCGCCGCGGCCGCCTCGCGCGACGCGCGCGATCGCGCGCGCATGCTGAAGCCGTACCGGCTCGGCGCCGACTCCGCGGCCGCGGCGCTGCACGATCGCCTCGCGGCCCGCGCGCCCGCCGACTCGGTGGCGATGGCGCAGGCGCTGCTGCTGCGCTACGAGGTGCGCTCGCCCGCGCTCGGGCTGCGCGATTCCATCGTGCGCGAGGTGCTCTGGGAGGGTTTCACGCTGCTCGAGCGCCAGGTCGGGCCGGACGCGCCGGCGCTGCTGCGCGCGCTCGGGTTCATGGTCGAGGGCTACCACTCGACCCAGAACCTGCGCCGCGCCGCCGAGATGGGCGAGCGGCGGCTCGCGATCCTCGACGCGATGCCGAAGCCGGACTCGCTCGAGCTGTCCGACGCGCTCATGGACATCACCGAGCACCACGTGAGCCTCGGCGACTTCGCGAAGGCCGAGGCGCGCGGCGCCCGCGCGATCGCCGTGTGCGAGCGCAGCGGCGGCGATGCCGACGGCCGGCTGGCGCGCGCGATCACGCAGCTCGCCAACGCGCGCTTCCGCCAGTCGCGCTTCGCGGAGGCGATCGAGGGTCACCGGCGCGCGCTCGCGCTGCGCGAGCGCGTGAACGGCCCCGGCAGCGGCGAGGTCGCGCAGGCGCTGCACAACCTCGCGGCCGCGTACGCGCAGGCGGGCGAGACCGACTCGGCGCTCGCGTACGGCCAGCGCGCGCTGGCCGCGTGGGAGCTGCCCGAAAACACCGCCAACGCCAACATCGGCTCGACGCTCACGCTGCTCGGCCAGCTGCGGCGCATGACCGGCGACTACGAGCGCGCGCGCGCGCTGCTCGAGCGCGGCCTGGACATCCGCCGGCGCGCCAACGCGCCCACGAGCCCCACGGTCGCGCAGGCCCTCGAATCGCTCGCCGGGCTGCTCGAGGAGATGGGCGACTACCGCGCCGCGCTCGCGCACCGCGAGGAGTCCGTGCGCATCCGCGAGCGCGCGCAGGGCGCCGCGAACCCGGACTACGCGGTCGCGCTCGACGGCCTCGCGCGGCTGCGGCTCGCGATGAACGAGCCCGCCGAGGCGCTGCCGCTCGCCAGGCGCGCGATCGAGGTGCGCGAGAAGGCGCTGGGCGCCGGCAACGAACGGCTCGCGCGCATGTACTCGACGCTCGGCGACGCGCAGCGCGCGCTCGGCGAGCCGGCCGCGGCGCTCGCGTCGTACGAGCGCGCCCGCGCGATCGACGTCGCGGGCGGCCAGGCGGCCAGGGGCGAGCACGTGCCGGTTCTCTGGCGGCTCGGCCTCGCGCACCTCGCGCTGCACGAGCCCGCGCGCGCCGAGAGCGCGCTCGCCGCGGCGCGCGCGCTGGCCGTCCGCACCGTGGGGCCCGCGCACCCGCTGACGCTCGACGTCACCGACGGGCTGGCGCACGCCGAGCGCGCGCTCGGGCGCATCGGGCCGGCGCTCGATCACGCGCTCGCCGCCGAGCGCGCGGGCCGCGAACTGTTCGAGCTGCAGGCGCCCGCGCTCTCGGAGCGCCAGGCGCTGCGCTACGCCGACGTGCGCCCGACCGGCCTGCCCGTCGCCATCGAGCTGGCGACGCGGCCCGAGGCGGCCGCGCGCGTGGCCGAAGTGTGGGACGGGCTGCTGCACCGGCGCGGGCAGGTGCTGGACGAGATGGCCGACCGTCGCCGCGCCGTGCGCCGCGCCGAGGACGCCGCGACCGACTCGCTGCGCCGCGGCTGGGAAGCCGCCTCGCGCGCGCTGGGCGCGCTGCTCGCGGGCGGGGCGGCCGGCGATCCCGCGTGGGAGAAGCGCGTGGGCGCCGCGCGCGCGAAGCTCGAGAAGACGGAAGCCGCGCTCGGCGCGCGCAGCCGCGCGTTCCGCGACGAGCGTTCGCGCGAGGCGGCCGGGTTCGCCGAGGTCTCCAAGGCGCTGCCCGAGGGCGCCGCGCTGGTCGCCTACGCGCGCTACGCGGGCGCCGACCCGGCCGAGATGCGCGCGCGCAACGGCTCGCGGCTCGCCGCGTTCGTGCTGCCCGCGCGCGGCGCGCAGCCGTTCGTCGTGCCCGTCGGCGACGCGTGGGCCGCCGACTCGCTGAGCCGCGCCTGGCGCGCGGCCATGCGCCCGAGCGGCGAGGGCGGCGAGACGGAGGCGCTGGCGGCCGGCCGCGCGCTGCGCGAGGCCGTGTGGGACCCCGTGGCCGCGAGGCTCGGCGGCGCGCGCCGCGTGCTCGTCGTGCCCGAGGGCGAGCTCAACCTCGTCAACTTCGCGGCGTTGCCCGTCGCGGAAGGGCGCTACCTGGCCGAAGCGGGCCCCGAGTTCCACCTGCTGCCCGGCGAGCGCGACCTGCTGCCGGGGCCGGCGCGTTCGTACGGCGCCGGACTGCTCGCGCTCGGCGGCGTCAGCTTCGACGCGAGCGCGAGCGGCGATGCCGGTTCGCCCCTGCTCGCCGCAGCGACGCGCTCGGGCGCGGCGTCCGCGTGGCGTGGGCCACTCGCGAGCTGCGAGAGCTTCCGCACGGTGACGTTCGCGCCGCTGCCCGCCACCGAGCGTGAGGCCGAGCGCGTCGCCGCGCTGTGGTCGCCGCGCGAGGGGGACGTCTACCGGCTCGCGGGCGCCGAGGCCACCGAAGCCGCGGTGCGCACCCACGCGCCCGGGCGGCGCATCGTGCACCTGGCGACGCACGGGTTCTTCGTGGACCCGCGCTGCGGTTCGGGCGAGGGCGGCGGCCGCGGCATCGGCGGCCTCGCGCCGGGCGCGGCGGGCGGCGCGACCGGCGGAGCGAACGTGGCGGGCGGCGCG
>CAZUEM010000019.1:8966-36780 GCA_964619155.1 uncultured bacterium | reverse complement strand
GGCGGCTACTGCGTCACCGCCACGCGCCGCACGGCCTCGAACCCGGGCGTCGTGAGCCGCGCGAGGTAGAGGCCCGGCGCCGCGGCGCGGCCGTCGTCGTCGCGGCCGTCCCACGCCACGCGGTGCTGGCCCGCGCCGAGTTCGCCCGCGACGAGCAGGCGCACGCGGCGGCCCTGCGCGTCGAAGATCGCGAGGCGCGCCGCGCCGCCGCGGGCGAGGCCGAACGCGAACGCCGTCCCGGCGCGTGCCGGGTTGGGGCTCGGCGCGGCGAAGAAGCTCGCCGCCGGCGCGCCGTCCCCGGCGTCCAGCGTGCCCGACGGCGCGAGCGTCGCGACCGGCGAGCGGTTGCCGTGCGAGTCCACGGCGAGGAGCTTGTAGTAGTAGGGCGCGCCCGCGGGATCCACGTAGCCCGTGTCCGGCTGTGCCGAGACGAGGTTTCCCGGCCCCGGCACGAAGCCCGCGGAGTCGCCGCGGTAGAGCTCGTAGCCCGCGACGTCGGGCTCGGCGTTCGGGTTCCAGTGCAGGCGCGTGACGGTGCCGTCGTACTGGCCCGTGAACGGCGCCGGGGCCGCGGGGGCGAGGTTGTCCACCGAGTAGCCCGAGTCGGGGGCGCTGTTCCACCACTGCGTGCCGTTCGTGTTGCGGGCCTGCACCATGAACGCGGTGCGCGGGTTGTTGCCGCCGACCGAGTCGCCGGTGGTCTCGGTGACGAGGCTGTACGTGGGCAGGTGGTAGGCCGCCTGCTGGCCGACGTACTCCCAGTAGTAGACCTCCGCGCCCAGCGGCTGCGCGTACAGCGGCTTCGCCACGACGCCGGCATCGTCGTACGCCGCGAGCGTGCGGGTGACGCGGCCCGCGCGCAGCGACGACTCGACCAGGCTCGGCGGGGCGGAGCGGAACAGCAGGTAGCTCGTCACCGCGTAGGAGGCCGGGTCGAGGTCGAGCGGGCTGGCGCTCCACGCGACGCGCACCCTGCCGCCCTGGTCGTTCGGGATGTCCCTCACGTTCGCCACGACCGGCTCGCCGCCCATGACGCCGAACTGGTCCACGCGGGACGCGAACAGGTCGTCGTTGTAGCCCGCGCCGAGATTCCGGTAGTCGTTGAACGCGACGATGGCGCCGCCGGCGCCGTCGTGGCAGACGCCGACTTCGTTGTCCTGCGCCGGATGCTGGTTCGCGGCGACACCGCCCGCGGTCCACCTCGCCGCGCCGCTCGCATCCAGTCGCTGGACGTAGGTGTCGGTGCTGCCGTTGCGGTAGTCGAGCCAGGCGATGACGACGCCTCCCAGCCCGTCCGCGCCGGCCCGCACGCTGGTCTGGGACGCGCTGCTGAGGCCCGGCAGCACTCCGTTCGCGGTCCACATCGGAGTGCCCGACTGATTCACGCGCTGGGCGGCGGGGCCCGAGTAGCCCGAGCGTGCGTCACCCCAGACCGCGATGGCGCCGCCGAAGCCGTCCGGCTCGAGGTCGGGCGAGAGCTGGTCCCCGGCCACCGTGCAGAGGGCGACGCCGTTGGCCGTCCAGCTCACGACGCCGGGATACCAGAGACGCTGGATGTAGATGTCGGCGCCGCCGGACCGCGCGTCCACCCAGGCCACCAGCGCGCCGTTGAAGCCGTCGGTGGCGAGGACCGGGGCCGACTGGTTGCCGGTCGCGTTGCAGACGACGATGCCGTTGGCCGTCCAGTACGCGGCGCCGCTCGAAATCATGCGCTGGGCGTAGAGGTCCAGGTTCACGCCGCCGCGCAGGTCCTGCCACGCGAAGATCGCGCCACCCGCGCCGTCGGAGACGGCTCGGACGTTGTACTGGTCGCTCGCGGCCGTGCAGACCGGAGTGCCATCCGCGGTCCAGGTCGGGGTGCCGTTCGACAGCACCCGGCGCGCGTAGATGTCGGCGAGTCCGCCCCGGTAGTCCGTCCAGCCCACGATGGCCCCGCCCGAACCGTCGGGCACGAGGACCGGCGCCACCTGGCCGTTGGCCGCGGTGCAGAGCGCCACGCCGTTCGCCGTCCACTGCGGGGCGCCCGCGGAGTTGAGGCGCTGGGCGTAGATGTCGCTGTTGAGGCCGCGGCTGTCCTCCCATGCGAGCAGCAGGCCGCCGCCGCCGTCGGGCGCGATGCTCACCGCGGCCTGCGTGTTCGCGGCGGTGCACACGGCGACGCCGTTCGCGGTCCAGAGCGGGACGCCGGCGGAGCCCACGCGCTGCGCGTAGATGTCGGAGGCCCCGCTCCGCGAGTCCACCCACGCGAGGAACATGCCGCCCGCGCCGTCCGGGACCGAGACGGGGCCCTGCGCGGAGCCGACGCCGACCGCCACGGGGACGCCGCCGTTCACGTTGTCGTGTGACCATGCGGCGCGTGCGGTGCGCGCGTGTCCGGACAGGCCGAGGGCGATCGCGAGGTACAGGGCGAGGTGCGGGAGTCGGCGCATGGGGGGAGTCCTCCGGTCGGGATGGTCGGCCGGCCGGGATCGAGGGAGTGTCCGGCCTCGCGAATGCGATTCTGCGAACCTAAGGCTAGGGCCCCGCGCGAACGGGCGTCCACGACTTTTCGCTCCTCCGCCTGCAGGGCCGGCCCGCGGGCGGCCGGGATGGGGAGCCCCGGCATCCGGCCGCGTGCCCCCTCCGGCGGCCCGGCGTCGTGACAGCGGCCCGCGTCCCGCACTAGATTCGCGCCATGACCCGTCCCCGAGCGGTGCCCCGCACGATCACGCAGCGCCGCCGCCTCACGCTGCCGGCCTCGGTCGGCGTGCCCGTGCCGCGGCTCGACGGGCCGGACAAGGTGACCGGCCGGGCGCTCTACCTCGACGACCTGAAGGTGCCCGGCGTGCTGCACGGGCGCACCTTGCGCTCGACCGTCGCGCGCGCGCGCGTGAAGCGCGTGACGCTCGACCCGGCGTTCGACTGGCGCGGCGTCACGGTCTGCGACCATCACGACGTCCCGGGCGAGAACATCGTCGCCCTGATCGCCGACGATCAGCCGCTGCTCGTCTCGGACGTCGTGAACCACGCCGAGGAGCCCATCCTGCTGCTCGCGCACGAGGATCCCGAGCGCGCCGAGGCGGCGCTGCGGGCGGTCACGGTCGAGTACGAGCCGCTGCCCGCGGTGCTGTCCATCGAGGAGTCGCTCGCCGCCGCCACGGTGGTGCACGGCGCGGACAACGTGCTCAAGCGCATCCACATCGAGCGCGGCGACCTCGCCGCGGCGTTCGCCGAGGCCGACCTCGTGGTCGAGGCCGAGTACCGCACCGGCCACCAGGAGCAGCTCTACATCGAGAACAACGCGATGCTGGCCGAGCGCACCCGCGACGGCGGCATCTGGGTGCGCGGCTCGCTGCAGTGCCCCTACTACGTGCACAAGGCGCTCGCCCGCGCGATGGGCCTGCCCGGCGACAAGGTGCGCGTGACGCAGACCGTCACGGGCGGCGGCTTCGGCGGCAAGGAGGACTACCCGTCCATCATCGCGGCGCACGCCGCGGTGCTGGCATGGAAGAGCGGGCGCCCGGTCAAGCTCGCCTACGACCGGCTCGAGGACATCGCCGCCACCACCAAGCGCCACCCCTCGCGCACGCGGCTGCGCGCCGGCGTGAAGCGCGACGGCACGCTGGTCGCGCTCGACGCCGAGGTGGTGATGGACGGGGGCGCGTACGTCACGCTGTCGCCGGTCGTGCTCTCGCGCGGCGCGATCCACGCCGGCGGGCCCTACCGCTGGAAGGCGGCGCGCATCCACGCGCGGGCGGTCGCCACGAACACGCCGCCCAACGGCGCGTTCCGCGGTTTCGGCGCACCGCAGACGCTGTTCGCGATCGAGTGCCACGTGAACCGCATCGCCGAGGCGCTCGGCATGGACCCGGCCGAGCTGCGGCGGAAGAACGCGGTGCGCGAGGGCGACGTGACGCCCACGGGCCAGGTGCTGCGCGAGAGCGTCGGCGCGCACGCGGTGCTCCTGCGCACCCTGAAGCGCGCGGACTGGAAGGCCGCGCGCGCCCGGATCGCGCGCGCGAACGCGAAGGCGGCGGCGGCCGAGCGCGCGGGCCGCGCCGCGGGGCGCAGGCTCCGCCGCGGGCTCGGGCTCTCGCTCGTCCAGCACGGCGCGGGCTTCACCGGCAGCGGCGAGGACAAGCTGGCCTCGCGCGCGGTGCTCGACCTGACGGCCGACGGCTGGCCGTGCGTGAAGGTGGCGAACACCGAGATCGGCCAGGGCGCGATCACGACGTTCGCGCAGGTCGTGGCGCAGGTGCTCGGCCTGCCCGCCGCGCGGGTCGCCGTGCACGCGCCCGACACGGCGCACGTGCCCGACAGCGGCCCGACCGTCGCCTCGCGCACGGTCATGGTCGTGGGCGGGCTGCTCGAGCGCTGCGCGCGCGGGATGAAGGAGACGCTCGAACTCTTCGCCGAGCACGCGCTCGCGGGCGAGCGGGACTTCCAGCGCGTGGCGAAGCGCTGGCTCGCCGAGCGCGGTCCGCTCGCGGTCGAGCGCCGGTACGAGAAGCCGCCCGGGCTCGAGTGGGACGACGACACCTACCGCGGAGACGCCTACGGCTGCTTCGCGTGGGCCGCGCTCGCGGCCGAGGTCGAGGTGGACCTCGACACCGGCGAGACGACGGTGGTGAAGGTCACGACCGCCCAGGACATCGGCCGGGCCGTGAACCCCGTGCTGGCCTCGGGCCAGATCGAGGGCGGCACGCTGCAGGGCCTCGGCTGGGCGCTGACCGAGGAGGTGCGCTGGCGCGAGGGACGCGTCTGGAACCACCAGCTCACGAACTACATCGTGCCCACCTCGGCGGACGCGCCGCCGATGGAGGTCGAGATCGTCGAGACGCCCTGGGCGCGCGGTCCGTTCGGCGCCAAGGGCGTCGGCGAGCTGCCCATGGACGCGCCGGCGCCGGCCGTGGTCGAAGCCATCGCGCAGGCGACCGGGTGCCGGCTCGACGAGATCCCGGCGACGCCGGAGCGCGTGCTGCGCGCGCTGGCGGGGAAGGACGCATGAGCGGCGGCGGGATGGACGGCGATTTCGGCTCCGTCGCCGGGCTGCGCGCGATGGGGTTCGAGGGTTTCGGCTCGGTGCGCGACCTGCGCCGCGACGACTGCCGCGCGCTGCCGCGCGAGAACGGCGTGTACGTGCTCGTGCGCGCGCGCGACGGCGAGCCGCGGTTCAACGTGCGCGGCACCGCCGCGTTCTGGCGCGGCCAGAACCCGAACGTGAAGGTCGAGGAACTGGCGGCGAAGTGGGTGCCCGGCGCGATCGTGATGTACGTGGGCCGCGCGGCCGGAACCGGCGTGCGCGGCAAGCTGCAGCAGCGCGTCAAGCGCATGCTGCGCTTCGGCGAGGGCAAGAACGTCGCCCACTGGGGCGGGCGGTACGTCTGGCAGCTGGCGGACGCCTACGACCTGCTGGTGGCATGGAAGGCGTGCAAGGACGCCGTCCGCCAGGAGGTGGCGCTGCTCGGCGCCTTCGAGGCGAAGCACGAAGCGCTGCCGTTCGCGAACCTGCGTCACGAGAGCGGCCACAGCGACTACGAAGAGGAGCCGGAGTGATGAGCGAACGCGTGACCGTGACGTTCACGCTGAACGGGGCCCGCCGCGCGGTGCGCGTGCCGCCCATGAAGCGCCTGCTCGACGTGCTGCGCGAGGACTGCGCCGCGACCGGCACGAAGGAGGGCTGCGGCGAGGGCGAGTGCGGCGCGTGCACCGTGCTGCTCGACGGCCTGGCCGTGAACAGCTGCCTCGTGCCCGCGGTCCACGCGCAGGGCGCGAAGGTGGTCACGGTCGAGGGCCTCGCGCGGAACGGCCGGCTCTCGGCGCTGCAGCAGGCGTTCGTGGACCTGGGCGCCGCCCAGTGCGGCATGTGCACCCCCGGGATGCTCGTGACCTCGGCCGCGCTGCTCGCGACCGCGAAGGGCCGCGTGCCCTCCGAGCCCGAGGTCCGCGAGGCCCTCGCCGGCACGCTCTGCCGCTGCACCGGCTACCAGAAGATCGTGAACGCCGTGCGAGCCGCGGCGAAGCCCGCGAGGAAGGCGCCCGCCTCCCGGACCGCCGCGGCCCGGACCGCGAAGCAGTCGGCGAAGCCCTCGCGCTCCAAGGCCGCGAAGCGGCCGGCGAAGCCAGCGGCCCGGAGGGCCGCCGTTTCTCATCGGAAAGGCAAAGCAGCCGCGGCGCAGCCGCGGCCGCGGCGGTGGTCGTGAAATCCGCGCTCTCGAAACTGGCGGTCGTCCGGCCCGCGAATCTCGCGCAGGCGCTGCGCCTGCTGCACCGCTCGCTCGACTCCGGACGCCTCACCCCGCTCGCGGGCGGGACCGACCTGTTCGTCTACCTCAACGCCGGGACGCACGAGGGCACGCGATTCCTCGACCTTTCGCCGCTCGCCGGACTGCGCGGCGTGAGCGCGGCCCGCGGCGGGGCGCTGCGCGTCGGCGCGCTCGCGACGTTCCGCGAGATCGGCGCGCACCCGGCGGTGCGCGCGGGCTGGCCGTCGCTGGCCGCGGCCGCGCGCGTGGTCGGCGCGGCGCAGATCCAGAACCGCGGCACGATCGGCGGCAACATCGCCAACGCCTCGCCGGCCGGCGACTCGCTGCCGGTGCTGCTCGCGCACGCCGCGGTCGTGCGCGCCGCCTCGGTGCGCGGCGAGCGCGACATCCCGTACGCGGCGCTGCACACCGGCTACCGCAGGCTCGCGCTCGAGCCCGACGAGCTCATCGTCTCGGTCGAGTTGCCGCCCGCGCCCGAGGGCGCCCGGACGTTCTTCCGCAAGGTCGGCACGCGCGCCGCGCAGAGCATTTCGAAGGTGGTCTTCGCGGGCCTGCTCGTGCCCGCGCGCCGCGGAGCGCCCGTCCTCGCGCGGCTCGCCTGGGGCAGCGTCGCGCCCGTGCCGGTGCGCGCCGCCCTCGCCGAGGCGGCGCTGCTCGCCGCGCTCCCGTCGCTCGCCGCCGCCGCGGCCGCGCTCGAGGCGCTCGAAGGCGACCTCGCGCCCATCGACGACATCCGCTCCGACCGCGCCTACCGCATGGCGGTCGCGCGCAACCTGCTCGCGCAGTTCCTTCGCGGGGCGCACGCGGGCTACGCGCGGGGCTGAACGCCGCGGAGCGGCCGCGACCGCGGCGGTTTCGGGCGTTCAGCGCGCGCGGACCCACGCCGATACCTGTTCCGGCAAGGGCCTCGGGGCCGCTTCCCGGCGGGGAAGGGCCCGGTCCGACAGATCCGGAGCCGAAGGTGTCGAAATCCCAGCATCCCACCCTGCAGGACATCCTCGACGCGTACGCGCGTCTCGGGGAGCGCGTCGCCGCGTCCCCCGCGTCGCGGCTCGATCCCTTCGTCTCCATGTCGCTGCGCCGCGCCTGCGAGGAACTGCGCTTCTACATCCCGGGGCTCGACGCCCCGCCGGACCCGGAGGCCGCCCGCTTCCTGGCCCGCGCCGCGTACGCGGCGATGGAGGACAACGACGCTCGCGAGGCCCTCTCGCGCGCGCTCCGCGGACTGTCCTTCTCGCCGCACCATCCGGGCCTCCACTACGTCGCGGCCACGGCCTGCTTCGAGTACGGGGCGGTCGAGGACGCGATCCGGCTGCTGCGGCACACGCTCTGGATCCACCCGGGCCACGCCGCCGCCCGCCGCGACCTCGAATCGCTGAGCGCCTACCTGCAGGAGCGGTGGACCGCGCCGGGCAGCATGACGGCCGCGGAGGCCGCGGCCTGGGCCGACGCGCAGGTCACCGGTCCCGAACTGGCGTTCGAGGACGTGGACGAACTCGAGGCGGGATACGCCTACGAGGACGACGAGGCGGCCGACGACGACCACGACGAAGACGAGGACCGCGCTGCTTGAAGATCCTCCTGGTCGCCGACGGCTTCTCGGCGACCCGACCGGAGGAGTCCGGGCCATGGCTGAAGGCCCTGGCGACCGGGCTCGCGCACCGGGGTCACCGGGTGACCGCGGTGCTCGCGCACGCGCCCGAGGACGGTGAAGCGGACGAGGACGCGCCCGAGCTGACGGTCTGGCGGGCCGCCGCGGGCGGCCTCGAACCGGTGCTCGCGCAGGCGCTCGCGCAGCGGCCCGACGTGGTGCACGTCGCGACGGCCGGGCCGTGGAGCGAAGCCGCGCTTCACGCCCTCCTCGATGCGCCGCTCGTGCTCGACGCGCACGGCTTCTGGCCCATGTGCGCCGCCGGCGACCTGCTGCGGCGGCCCGCGCTCGTCCCGTGCCCGCTCGCGCACCCGCACGAGCAGTGCGGCTCCTGCGCCGGGCTGCTGCACCTGCGGGCGATGGACGAGCGCGCCCCGCTCGGCCGCGAGGCGCGCGCGGTGATCGCCCACACCGCGGCGGCCCGCGAGCGCCTCGAGGCCGGGCTCGGCCGCGCCGTCGAGTGCGTGCGGCCCGGCGTGGACCCGTTCGCGTTCGCGCCCGGGGCGGCCCGCTCGGAGGCGGTCACGGCCGCGCTCGGCGGCGGGCGGGCGCCGCGCGTGCTCGTGCTCGGCGACGGCGGCCCGCGGCGCGACGCGCTCTCGCTCGCCGACCTGCTGGTCGCGCTCAACGCGCGCGTGCCGGGCGTCGAGATGGTGGTGCCGGACGCCGGCGCCGACGAACCGCCCGGCGCGCAGCTGCTGCTCACGGAAGCGAGCGAAATGGGGCTCGAGCGCCAGGTGCGGGTGGTCCGCCGCCTGCCGGGCGCCGAACTGCCGGGGCTCTTCGCCGCCTGCGACCTGGCGTGCGTGCCCGGGCCGGTGCCCGAGAGCGGCGGCCTGCGCGTCATGCAGGCGCTCTCGGCCGGATTGCCGGTCGTGGCGCACGACGAGGGCGCGATCGCCGAGCTGATGACGCACGGCGTCGAAGGGATGCGAGTGCCGGTCGAGCCGGTGAGCGCCTTCGCGGGGGCGGTGGCGGGCCTGCTGCGCGACCCCGCGGCCTGCGGCGTCATCGGCGAGAGCGCGCGGCTCGCGGCGATGGAGCGCTTCGACGTGGACCGAGCCGTGTTCGCGCACGAGGAGCTCTACCACCGCGTCCGCCGCCGCGACGCCGGCGCCCGCCCGGGCGCGCCGCGCCGCGCCGCCTGACCGCGCCGGCCCGCGCCTCCGGCCGCGGGCCAGTGGAGCGCCGCCCGGCCGCTGTGCGAGACTCCCGCACGGCATTCTCCGGAGGACGCCCGATCCATGCGCTGGACGATCCGCCTCGGCACCTTCGCCGGCATCCGCGTGGAGGTGCACGTCACCTTCCTGCTGCTGCTGGCCGGTGTCGCGCTGTTCACCTCGAGCAGCCCCCGCGACGCGTTCCACACCGTGCTGCACATGCTGCTGCTGTTCGCCTGCGTCGTGCTGCACGAGTTCGGGCACGCGCTGATGGCGAGGCGGTTCGGCATCGCCACGCGCGAGATCGTGCTGCTGCCGATCGGCGGCGTGGCGCGCCTCGAGCGCATGCCCGACCAGCCCCTGCAGGAGGTGCTGGTCGCGGTCGCCGGGCCCGCGGTCAACGTGGTGCTCGCGGTGATCTTCGGCGCCATCCTGTTCTCGGCGAACGTCAGCGCCGAGACCATCCTGCAGCGCGCCTCGGGCGAGGGCACGCTCGAGTTCCTGCTGTTCGCGAACGTGTTCATGCTCGGCTTCAACATGATCCCCGCGTTCCCGATGGACGGCGGCCGGGTGCTGCGCGGCGCGCTGGCGGCGTTCCTGCCCTACGCGCGCGCCACGCGCATCGCCTCGCTCATCGGCCAGGGTTTCGCGCTGCTGTTCGCCGCCGCCGGCGTGTTCGTGTTCCAGAACGTCGTGCTCGTGCTGATCGCCATGTTCGTGTTCGTCACCGCGGGCGAGGAGCGCGCGCTGGTCCAGACGCGCAGCTCGCTGGCCGGGCTGCCCGCGAGCGCCGCGATGGTGACCGCGTTCGTGAGCCTCGAGACGCGGCACGAGATCGCGCACGCCGTGGACCTGCTGCTGGCGGGCGAGCAGCAGGACTTTCCGGTGCTCGAGGGCGGGCAGTTCCTCGGCATGCTGAGCCGCGCCGACCTGCTCGTGGGCCTGCGCCGCGAGGGCGCCGACGCGCCCATCGGCCGGCTCGTGCGCACCGACGTCGAGCCCATCGAGCTGACCATGCCGCTCGAGGCGGCGCTCGTGCGCATGCGCGCCTCGCGCCTGAACGCCCTGCCGGTGATGGCGCGCGGGCGCCTCGTCGGGCTGCTCACGATCGAGAACATCGGCGAGTTGCTGCTCGTGCAGGAGGCCCGGCAACGCCACTCGGGCGTGGCGTGATGCGCCGCGCGCTCCACGCCCGCTGGATCCTGCCGGTCGTGGCCGTGGCGGCGGTCTGGGTGCTGTGGCAGAACTCTCGCGGCCTGCGCTGGCGCGAACTGCAGCCGGGGGTCGAGTTCACGACGTTCACCGGCGAGCCGTACTGCCGCATGGGCTCCGCGACCGTCGCCGCGCTGCGCGTGGACCCGCGGCTCGTGCGCGTGCACGCGCGGCACTTCACCCGGCTGCCGCGCGCCGAGCCGCCCGGCGTGGTCGGCTGGCAGAAGGAGACCGGCGCGCTCGCGGTGTTCAACGCGGGCCAGTACTACCCCGACTGGCGCTACATGGGCCTGTTCGTGAGCGGCGGCGACACGGTCTCGCGCCGCATGCACCCCGGCTTCCAGGCCGCGCTGGTCGCCTCGGGCGGCGACGGACCGCGCGACGCGCGCGTTCTGGACCTCTCGAAGTCGCCGCTCGCGCGCGAGCGCGGCTGGAGCGACGTCGCGCAGTCGTTCATGCTCTTCGACCGCGAGGGCGGGCTGCGGGTGCGCCGCTCGGGCCGCGTCGCCAACCGCACCGCCGTGGCCGAGGACCCCGAGGGGCACCTCGTCGTGCTCGTCAGCGAGGGCGGCTACACGCTCGCCGAGTTCGCCGAGATGCTGAAGAAGTCGCCGCTGCACCTGAGCCACGCCATGTCCATGGACGGCGGCGCCGAGGCGCAGCTCGTGGTCGCGAGCGGCGCGTTCCGCTACGCGAGCTTCGGCCGCTGGCCGCGCGACGGCGCGCCGGCCGCGCCCGGGGCGGCCGCGCCCCTGCCCGCCGTGATCACCGTGGAGGCCCCGTGACGGCCGCGTTCCCGTGCGCGCGTTGCGGACGTCCGGTGACGCGGCGGCCGGCGTCGCGCACGCGGCCGGTCCGCATCGGCTGCCCGCGCTGCGGCTTCGTGATCTACGACTACCCGCGCGCGGCGGCCGGGATGCTGGTCGTGAAGCAGGGCTCGGTGCTCCTGCTGCGCCGCGCGCACGCGCCGCGACTCGGGTGGCTCGACGTGCCCGGGGGCTTCGTCGAGGCGGGGGAGAGCCTCGAGGGCGCAGCGCGCCGCGAGTTGCGCGAGGAGACCGGGCTCGTCGTCGGGCGCGTGGAGCCGCTCGCGTTCCACTGGGACGAGTACTGGCTGCGCGGCTTCGGGCGCTTCCCGACCATGAACTGGTACTACGTGGCCGAGTGGCGCGGCGGCGAGCCCGTCGCCGGTGACGACGCCGCGACCGCCACGTGGGTGCCGTTCGCGCGGCTGCGTTCGCTGGAGCACCGCTTCTCGTGGGCGCACATGCCGCGGCTCTTCGCCGAGTTGCGCGCGTGGGTGCGTGCGCGGGGCCGTGCGCGAGCGGCCGTCGGTGACCCGGTGTCGCGCGCCGCGCACGCGAAGCCCGCCGCACGCGCGAAGCCCGCTGCACGCGCGAAGCCGGTGGCGCGCGCGAAGCCCGCCGCACGCGCGAAGCCCGCCGCGAAGCGTTCGCGCCGCGGCGCGGCGCCGGTCGCGCGGCCGCGCCGGGTCCGGTAGGTTGCGCCGCGCATGACGAACCGCCCCGATCCCGAGTTCCTCACGCCGGCCCCCGCGGGCAGCCGCTGGGGGCGCCGCACCGCGACGATCTACCTCGGCGTGGTCGCGCTCGCTTTCGCGCTGCTCTTCTGGGAGCTGGGCGCCGGGCAGCGGGGCCTGGGCTCGATCGCGGTCTCGGTGCTGACCGCGCCCTGGTCGGCGGCGCTCGCGATGCTCGCGCAGGGCCTCGCCGGCCGGCTGCCGGAGGGCGCCATGCGCGTGCTCGGCTTCGCGCTGGCGGCCGCGGCCGCGCTCCTGAACGCACGCATCCTCTACGGCATGGCGGCGCGCGCCGAACGCGACGTGCGGGCCGCGCGCGAGGGGCGGCCCGCGAACTGAAGTCGCCGCGGCCCGCACGCTGGTCGCCGACGCCGACGGCCGCCGCGGCCGCCGCTCGCCGGTGGGAGGCCGGACCGCGGATTCCGCTGGCCGTGCCCCGTGAAGGCGATGCTAGCCTCTTCGCACGCGCCCCCCTCGCCGGAGGGCCGACATTCCGGCGACGCGTTCCAACGCCGGCATGCCGCCGGCTGCCACCCGCCGCCGTGCGCGGCGCGACGGAGGAACGCCATGGCCTTTCGTCCCCCGGAATCCGGCACGCGCGACTTCGTCGAGCGCACGCGCCGCGCGATCGCGAACCCGCCCGCCGGCAGCGACCCGTGGCTGCTCGACTACTTCGGCCACCTCGCGACGCCCAGGGGCATGGAGACCTACCTGCGCGCCACCGCGCAGATGGTGGAGCTGGCCGGCGGCGTCGAGGGCCGCGACGTGCTCGACGCCGGCTCGGGCTTCGGCACGCTGAGCCACCTGCTCGGCTCGTGGGGGGCGCGGCGCGTCTACTCGGTCGAGATCCACGCGCCCATGGCCGAGACGCACCGGCTCGTGCGCGAGGCGTACTTCGCCAACCTCGCGGGCGTCGTCCACCACGTGCCCGGCGACGTCAGCACCGCGCTGCTGCCGTCGCGCTCGGTGGACCTCGTGTTCTCGATCGAGGCCATCTCGCACTACCACGACGTGCCCGCGTTCCTCGACCAGTGCGCGCGCGTGCTGCGGCCGGGCGGCGTGCTGTTCGTGTCGGACGGCAACAATGGCGCGAACGCGCGCATCCGCCGCGACACCGCAGGGCTGTGGAAGCGCCTCGAGCTGGGCCCGCACGGGCCGTGCCTCGAGCACCGCATCGACGAGACCATGCTCGAGCGGCGCGTGCGCTTCATCGGCGAGCGCTACCCGGCGATCGACGCCGCGACGCGCGACCGGCTCGCCGCCGCGACCTCGGGCGCCGGTCCCGACGAACTCGCCGGCGCGATCGAGACCTGGCTGCGCGACGGCGCGATGCCCGATTCGCCCTACGTCGAGGGCACGTGCCCGCGCGAGCCCTACTGGGGCTACTGGGTCGAGTGGCTGTTCGACCCGCGCGGGCTGGCGATGGAGATGGTGAACCGCGGCTTCGACGCGAAGGCGATCCCGCACTACGGCGGCGCCGCGAACGACCTCGTGCTGGCGGCGAACCGGGTGCTGCGGGTCGTGCCGTCGTTCCGCTTCGCGAGGGCGTTCCGGATCGTGGCGAAACGCAGGGGATAGAAGCACCGGCTGCGAGGCGGGCGGCATTCGGTGCCGGGCGCTCTTGCCCCTACCGGATCACCGCCCACCTCGCCGTCGCCGTGCGGCCGCCCGCGGTGACGCGCACGAAATAGAGCCCCGGCGCGAGCGGCGCTTCGTCGCGCCCGATCGCCACCTCGTGCTCGCCCGCGGCGCGCCGGCCGAGGGCGCCGCCCGCGACCGCGCGGCCCGCGACGTCCACGACGCGCCAGGCGACGTCCGCCGCCTCGGGCAGCGCGATGCGGAAGCGCACGGCGCCGCCCCGCGCGGGCGACGGCCACGGGCCGCGCAGCGCGAACGCCGCGGGAGCGAGGGGACGATCGTCCACGGCGACGGCCGGCGGGGACGTGTCGGGCCCCAGCCTCAGTTCGACGGTGAGGGCGCCGGCGCCGAGCAACAACTCGACCTCCTCGGTGAGCGCGAGGTTGCGGCGGTCGGGGCCGGCGTTGGCGGGTGAGGGGACGAAGGACGTGCCGCTCTCCCAGTCGAGCTCGACGAAGCCGCCGCTCGCGTTGACGAGCCGGTAGCTGGTGGAAGTCGGGAAGCTCGACTGCAGGTTCGCGTGGCCGTGGAACGCGAGGTCCAGCGGGTTGGGCGAGAGCCCGAAGCGCACGTAGACCGGCGTCGGCATACCGCCCACGAACTGGCCGAGCAGCGACGAACCGCGTGCGCGCAGCGTGACGACCCACTCCGATTGTCCGTCCGGGCTCCGGAAACGCCAGCCGCTCGCCGGGTCCTCGGGAATGACGATCGGGTCGAACGGGGTCACGACGTTGGCCACGTCGGCGTAGCCGCCGCCGTTCATGACCTTGAAGCCCGAGCAGCGGTTGGCGAACGGGTTCGCGAGCTCCTCCTCGCCGGGCGACGACGGGTTGGTGACACCGGGGCCGATGAGGACGGCCTGCCGGCCGGTGGCGGGATTCACCGCGCACGCGAGCACGCAGCGGCCGCCCCAGCGCTCGAACACCGCGTACACGCGCGCGTTGGCGAGCACGTACTCGCTCTCGCCGTCCAGGTCGAGGTCGCGCGCGTAGCGCAGCGTCCCGCCCTGGAAGTGGCCCTGCGCGGCGCTGTCCGCCCACTGCGCCGCGGCGGCGTACATCGCCGCGCCGCGGACGTGGTTCGAGAGCCGCAGCGCCCAGGTGTTGAGGCCGTCCCACGACAGGTCGGGGTACTGCCACGGGCCGTAGCAGTCGTTCGCGTAGTTCGAGTTGTCCTCCTCGTGCCAGGCGGTCTCGTAGATCATCGCGAGGAACGAGGCGACGCCGACGTCGCGGATGGCGCCGGCCGGCGCGGCCTGCAGCGCCGCCCACGTGTCGTGGATCAGCGTGCCGGGCGTGTTCATGTCGCCGTTCGCCTTCCCGCTCGGAAGCGGCGGCCCGTCGCTGCCGGGACCGACGCCGCGGAGGTGGTAGTCGCCCTGCGGGCCGGTGAGGACCGGCACGAGCGAGTAGAAGTCCTGCTCCGGCGCGGGCACGCCGCCGCTGTTGCCGTAGTACCAGTTGTCGTACGAGTCCTCGGTCGAGTGCATGAGGTACTCGTAGCTCTCGAGCGGCAGGTCGTAGCGCGTGCCGTGGTCCACGACGAACGCGGCCGGGTCGGCGAGCGCCATCGCGAGCAGGTCCTTCAGGTTCGAGACCTGGATCCACGGGTGGTTCGCGGCCCAGCGGATGGTCGCGTGGTACTGGTTCGGGTTGTTGTTCGGGACGATGTTGCCGCCGACGGGATCGAACGACTTGCCGGCGAGCGCCTCCCAGTCGTCGAACACCACGACGATGCGGCTCGACGCGCCGTCGATCGCCTTCTGCAGCAGGCTGAAGCGCGCGTCGAGCACCATGCCGCCGTCGTGGTTGCCGAACTTGCCCTGGTCCTCGCGGTCGTTGATCGCGAAGCAGTGGACGCCGTTCACCTTGTGCACCTTGTTCCGGTAGGCCTGGTCCGTCGCGCAGTCCTCGCCCGGGTAGAACCAGCGGTGCAGGTGCCGGATCTCGTCGAGCACGGTGGCTTCGTAGGGGCTCGCCGCGATGTCGGCGAACGTGTGGCCCGTGAGCGGCGCGAGCCCGGTGTTCGTCGAGCGGATCACGCGCTCGGGCACGTGCATGACCCGCGCGTCCTGGGCGCTCACGCCGTACACGGCCTGGTTGAGCGAATCCGTCAGCGCGAACGACGCGGCGTTCACCGCACCCTCGAAGTAGGGAAGGATGTGCTCGGCGAACACGCCGCCGATGAGCGAGCCGGGCGAGACGGCCTGGTTCGCGTCGACGAACTCGCGGATGCGGGCGAGGAACGCCGGCCCGTCCTGCGGGTCGGCGGCGCCGCCGGGCTTGCGCGCCCACAGGCAGGCCGAGGTGAGCGTGCCGCTCGGGTGGATGTTGAGCGGCACCTTGAACAGCTCGTGCGTGTCGAGCGTGCGCAGGAACCCGGTCCCGCCCGCGATGCCGGTCGCCGACTGCGGGTCGTAGATGTGCGCGCCGATGTCGCCGGCGCGGTTGATGGACTGGTTGCCGTGCGCGATCGAGGCGTACCAGACGACGCCGCCCGCGTCGGCCGAGGTGAACGTGCCGTTCAGCACGCCGTCCGAGCAGCCGCGGTCGAAGTCGGTGAACGCGTCGGCGATCTTCGAGCCGCCGGGGCACGAGCTGCCCGCGCCGTCCTTCGTCGTGAACGGCTGGAAGTGGATCGGCGAGGAGCCGTTCCAGCCCGCGTTCACGAGCAGCTGGCGGTCCACGCCGAACTCGACCGCGTCGAGCTGGCTGTTCCAGTACGAGCCGAGGTAGCCGCCGGTGACGTTGTTGAAGCCCGCGTCGTAGATCCGGTAGTCCGTGCCGTAGGCCGTGCCCGACTGGTAGAGGCACAGGACCAGCTCCCACGGGTGGTCGGTCTGCGCGTTCACGAAGTCCGGCAGCCACGGCTGGCCGCCGGGCGCGCAGTCGATCGCGAGGTAGAGATTGAGCCCGCTCGTCTCGGCGCCGAGCGCGAGGTCGAAAAGGTCCGCGCGGAAGTAGACCTTGTCGTTCTCCTCGCGCGAGTAGAACGCGACCAGGTCTCGCGAGTCGTCGAGCCCGTCGTTGTAGACGTAGCGCGAGTCGGCGAGCCCGGCGCGGTCGAGCGCCTTCAGGTCGGCGCGGCCCCAGTCCTGGAACTCCTGGTGCCAGGTGACGCCCGCGCGGTCGGTCCCGAGCGCGGGGCCGGGGCCGATGGTGATCGCGGCGGGGGCGGGGGCGGCGAGGGCGAGGAGCGCGGCGGCGAGCGCGGCGCGGCAGGCGGAACGGGCGGGAGCGAGGTGCATGGCGGGGGCCTGAAGGGAAGTCGTCGGGGGATCGAAAGTCGCGCGGAGAGTATAGCCGGGGGCCCGCGCGGCCCGCGACGGCCCCGCGGGGGCACGCCCCGGGCGGCCCGTGGCCGGAGCGGCTAGACTGCCGCGGTCCGTCCGCAACCCCCCGAGGTCCCCATGAACATCGTCGTCCTGGGCGGCGGCCAGCAGGGCCGCGTCATCGCCTCCGACCTGGCCCGCGCGCTGCCCGGCTCGCGCGTGGACGTCGCCGACGTGCGCGAGCCGAAGCTCGCCGCCGCGGAGAACCTGCGCTGGGTCGAGGCCGACTGCGCCGACCCGCAGGCGGCCGCCCGGCTGATCCACGGGTACGACCTCGCGGTCGGCGCGCTGCCGGCGCGCTTCGGGTTCGGCACCATGCGGGCGGCCATCGAGGCGAAGGTCCCGCTCGTGGACGTCAGCTTCTCGGCCGAGAGCCCGCTCGCGCTCGACGCCGAGGCGCGCGCGGCGGGCGTGGCGATCGTGCCCGACTGCGGTCTCGCGCCGGGGCTCTCGCACCTCTCGGCGGGCCACGCGGCGACGCAGGGCCCGATCGAGGAACTGGTCATGGACGTGGGCGGCGTCGCGCAGGACGCGACGCGGCCCTACGGATACGTGGTCACCTGGTCGCTCGAGGACCTGCACGAGGAGTACCTCCGCCCGGCGCGCTTCGTCCGCGACGGCCGCGAGGTCACCGTGCCGGTCCTCTCCGTCGTGGAGCCGGCGCACGTGGACGGCGTCGGCGAGATGGAGGCGTTCCTCTCCGACGGCCTGCGCACCGCGATCGAGACGTTCCCCGAGGTGCCGAACATGTGCGAGCGCACGCTGCGCTGGCCCGGGCACGTCGAGCAGGTGAAGCCGCTCGTCGAGAGCGGCCGCTTTCTCGCCGAGTTCCGCGACAAGTGCGTCGTGGAAGAGCCGCGCGACCTGGTCGCGCTGGTCGTGCGGGTGCGCTGGAAGGACGGACGCCGCGAACGCCTGACGCTCGTGGACCGCTGGGACGAGGCGACCCGGATGACGGCGATGGCGCGCACGACCGCGCTCACGACCGCGGTGGCCGCGCAGCTGCTCGCGCACGGCGGGGCGCGCGAGCCGGGCGTGCACCCGCTCGAGCACGTCGGCCGTGACGAGGCGGCGTACCGCTTCGTCGTGGACCAGCTGGCCGTGCGCGGCGTGCGCATGGCCTGGCGCGAGGAGTAGATGGGCAGCGACGAACCGGGCCTGCGCGCCCTGCAGGTCCGCCCGGGACATCCGGACTTCCTCGACCTGCCGTGGCACCTGCCGCTGGCCGCGTGGCGCGTCCGGTGCCCGCGGGTCGTGCAGCTGCCGCGCGGCCTCTCGCGGCACGAAGTGCTGTTCGTGAGCTACGGCGCGGCCGTGTACGCGCTCAAGGAGCTGCCCGAACCCGTCGCCGAGCGCGAGTACGACCTGCTGTCGCTGCTCGAGGAGCGCCGCATGCCCGCGGTGACGCCCGTCGGGCGCGCGCGGGTGCGGCACGAGGACGGCGAGGACGCCGGCGTGCTGGTCACGCGCTTCCTCGACGGTTCGCTGCCCTACCGCACGCTGTTCCAGGACCCGGGCCTGAGGCGCTACCGGGACCGTTTGCTCGACGCGATGGCCGGACTGCTCGTGCGGGTGCACCTCGCGGGCTTCTACTGGGGCGACTGCTCGCTGTCGAACACGCTGTTCCGGCGCGACGCGGGCGAACTGCAGGCCTACCTGGTGGACGCCGAGACGAGCGAGCACCACGAGACGCTGGGCGAGGGACTGCGCCGGCAGGACCTGATGATCCTCGAGGAGAACGTGGCCGGGGATCTCGCCGACCTCGAAGCGTCCCGCGATCTGCCCGGCTCGCTCGCGGCCGATGCGACCGGCGCGCGCATCCGCGAGCGCTACGAGGCGCTGTGGGCCGAGGCCACGCGCGTCGAGCTGATCGGCCGCGACGAGCAATGGCGCATCCAGGATCGCATCCGGCGTCTCAACCAGCTCGGCTTCTCGGTGGGCGAGGTGGAGATCGAGGCCACCGGCGAGGGAGACCGGTTGCGCCTGCGCGCCATCGTCACCGACCGCGACTACCACCGGCACCTGCTGCACGGCCTCACCGGCCTCACGGTCGAGGAGCGCCAGGCCGAGCAGATGCTGAACGAGATCCACGAACTCAAGGCCACGCTCACGCGCGAGCTGAACCGCAGCGTGCCGGTCTCGGTCGCGGCTTTCCGCTGGCAGCGCGAGGTGTTCGAGCCGGCGCTCGCGGCGCTCGCGCCCGTGCTCGAGTCGCCCGCCGACCCGGCGGAGACCTACTGCCAGGTGCTCGAGCACAAGTGGTTCCTCTCCGAGCGCGAGCAGCGCGACGTTGGCATGGCGGCGGCGCTCGCGGACTACGTCGAGCGCTTCCGGGCCGGGGCCTGAAGGCGTGACGCGCAGGACGGGGGAGGGCGGACGTCCGGCGCCCGCGCGCGCGGTGGCCGCGGCGGCCGCGCCCGAGCGGCCCCTCGCGCTCCTCCTGGTCGCGCTCGCGGCCGCGCTGCCCGCGCTCGCGCTGTACGCGGCGCTGCTCCACCCGGGCGTACCGGCGGGCGACTCGGGCGAACTGATCGCGGTCGCCGCGACGGGCGGCGTGGCGCACCCGCCCGGCTACCCGCTCTGGACGATGCTCGCCGGGCTGTGGCTGCGCGCGCTGCGGGCGGGCGAGGTGGCGTGGCGGCTGAACCTCTTCTCAGCGGTGGCGATGGCGGGCGCGGCGGCGCTGCTCGCGCTCGCGGTGCGGCGCTTCACGGGCTCGCGCGCGGCCGGCGTGCTCGCGGCATGGGCGTTCGCGGCCGCCGGCCCGGCGCTCGACAACGCGCTCGTCGCCGAGGTGTTCGCGCTGAACGCCCTGCTCGGCGCGGCGGTGCTTCTGGCGCTCGCGCACGCGGCCACCGCCCCGCGCGGGGCGCGCACGCCGGCGGTCGCGGCGATCGCGTTCCTCGGCGCGCTCGCGCTCTCGCACCACCACACGCTGCTGCTGCTCGCGCTGCCCGCGTGGGCGGCGGCGTTCGCGCTCGCCGCGGGCGACCCGGCGCCGGTCACGCGCGTGCTCCCGGCGCTGCCCGCCTCTCTCCAGTGGGCGGCGCTCGCCCTCGCGCCCCTCGCCTGGCTGCCGTTCGCGGCGCGGCGCGCGGGCGCGCTCGCCTGGGGTGAGGCGGACACGCCCGAGGGCTTCCTCGCGATGCTGCTGCGCTCGGAGTACGGCACGTTCCGGCTCGACCCGGTTTCGGCGGGCATGCGCGCCGACACGAGCCACGTGCTGCTCTTCGCGCGGGCGCTGCCGGAGGAGTTCGGCGTGCTGCCGCTGGTGCTGGCGGCGGCGGGCGCGGCCGCCGCGTGGGGCCGCTCGCGCGCCGTGGCCCTCGCGCTCGCGGGGTTCGCGGCGCTGCAGGCGTGGTTCTTCACGCGCGTGGGCTTTCCGTCGGACGTGGCCTGGTTGCGCGGCGTGGTCGAGCGCTTCTACATCCTGCCGCTGCTCGCGCTGGCGTTCCTCGCGGGTTGCGGCGCGGCCTGGGTGCTGGCCGCGACGGCGCGCCGGCGCGCGTTCGCGGCCGCCGCGACCCTGCTGCTGGCGGCCGCGATCGTCGTGCCCGCCGTCCCGCGCGCGAAGGCCGCCGGCCAGCGCGGCAACACGTTCGTCGAGACGCTCGGGCGCGGCATCCTCGCGAGCCTGCCGCCCGGCGCCGTGCTTTTCGTGCAGGGCGACCTGCTGCACAACGCGCTGGCCTGCCTGACGCGCGTCGAGGGGCTCCGCCCGGACGTCACGGTGCTCGACCAGGAACTGATGACGTACGCCTGGTACGTGCGCGGCGTGCGCGCCCGTGAAGCGACGCTGCTGCCCCCCTTCGCGCGCGCGCAGCGCGTGTGGCTGCGCGACGGGCGCGTGCTGGAGGGGCTCGCGGTGCCGCGGCCCGGCGGCACGGTGGACGTGCTCGCCGAGCACGGGCAGGCGACGCTGCCCGCGCGCGACGTGGTGAAGGTGACCGCCGCGCGGCCGGAGTCGCTGTACGCGGAGACGCGGGCAGGCTTTCGCGACACCTGGCCCCTCCCGCGGCGCGAGGACCGCTACTCGGGGCTGCCGGGGACGCGCAACCTGCTCTGGCTCGACCACCTCGCGGGCCGGCGCCCGGTCGCGTTCCTCGGCGCCAAGGACCAGAGCTTCACGCTCCGCTGGCAACTGGCGCCGCGGGGCTTCGCCACGCTCGCGCGGCGCGCGAACTCCGCTCCGGAAGTCGCCGCGGAGGCCGCGGCCACGCTCGCGGTGCTGGACTCGGTGACGCTCGAGCCGTACTTCCGCGCCTACGACCCCTCGAGCTTCGAGGCGGCCGAGCGCTGGCGCTTCGCCGCGGTGGCCGCGCGCGCCGCGCTGCTCTGCTGCCGCCCCGAGGCCGCGGCGGCGGTCCGCGCTCACCCGCGCGGCCACGCCCGGCTCCTCGAGTTCGCGGCGCGCTTCGAGGCGCTCGAGCCCACCCCCGACCCGGAGTGCCTGCGCGCGGCGGCGTTCCTGCGCGTGCACGACCCCGCGTTCCGCGACCTCGCGAAGGCCCGGGCGAACCTCGAGCGCTACCTCGCGACCGGCGGCCGGGCCGCGCGCGACGACGAGGCCCGCGCGCTGCTCGAGCGCGTGCGCGCCGCGACGCGCTGACGCGGCCGGAAGGCGGCGCGGCGGTGCGCGGCGCAACGTGTGCCGTCGCGGAATGCCCGGCCCGGCCGTCCGAGCCCGCCGGCGAGCGGGCGACGGCGTTAGGAACGGCGGTCCCGGCCGAAAATTCCGTGGCCGCGCTGGGAGCGGCTGATACGATTTCGCGCGCCCACTGCACCCCCGAACGACCGGAGACCCCCGTCATGCGCCTGCGTCCGCACCGCTCCCCGTGGTCCCTGCCGTCCGCCCGTGACGCCGCCGCCGCGTCCATCCTCGCGATCGCCGCGTGTTCGCTCGCCGGCGCCGCCTGGGTGCAGGCCGGGGGCGGCGTCCCCGAGTTCCGCCGCGGGCCGCAGCGGCCCGCGGCCGCGACGGCGGATCCCTGCGACCCGGCCATCGCCTCGATCACGGCGACCAGCGCGCCGGCCGAGGGCGGGGTGCCGCTCACGATCAACGGCGCCAACTTCGCCGCCGGCGGCGTGCGGCCGACGGTGCGCTTCGGCCACGCGGTGGCGGTGCCCGATCCCTGGAGCGACACGCAGCTCGTGGTCACGGTGCCGCCGCAGCGCGACGACCCGGCCCCCTCGGTGAGCGTGGCGCTGCCCGACGGCCGCGTCTCGCCGCCCGTGCCGTTCACGTACGCGGACCCGGTGGTCGTGCCCGAGCCCGACGCGGCGGCCTCGTTCGGCCGCGGCACCGTCCTCACCATCCGCGGCGACAACTTCCGCTGCTCGAACCCGCGCGCCTGGCTGGACGACGGTTCCGGCGTGACCGCGGACTGCGAGGTGATCGCGGCCGGCGACGACAGCCTCGTGGTCGTGCTTCCCGACTGGGACGCACCCACCGCCACGCTCCGGACGGGAATCGTGCACCGCGACCTCGCCACCCGGAACATCCTCCTCGACGGCCCGCAGCTCGCTAGCGTCTCGCCGCCCACCTGGCCCGCGCACGGCGGCACGCTCATCACGCTGACCGGCTCGAACTTCGTGAACGGCGCCGAGGGCTCGCGCGTGAAGGTGCTGCGCGCCGGCCGCGCGATCGAAGCGCCGGTCGTGTCGCAATCGAACACCGAGATCGTCGCGATCGCGCCCGGCTTGCTCGAGGACGTCACCGGCACGACGAACGTGGGCGTCGTCGTCGAGCGCGCGGGGAAGAAGAGCAAGACCTACCAGAGCAAGTCCGACCAGGACATCGCCGACGCGCGCTTCGCGAGCCCGGCCGGCGGAGCGGCCGCGGGCGGCACGGTCATCACGATCCGCGGCGACAACTTCCGCCCCGGCGCGGGCATCGCCGGCCTCGGCGCGCCCGTCCCCGCGACGGTCCTCGACCCGACGACGCTCACGTTCGAGCTGCCGCCGCTCGCGCCCGGCCTGCACGCGGTTTCGGTCGAGCAGAACGGCAAGCTCTCGCCGCCGGTCGAGATCGAGGTCGCGGCGCCGCCTCAGATCCTCTCGGTGAGCCCCGCGAGCGTGCCGGCCGACGGCCGCAACGTTCTCACCGTCCACGGGCACAACTTCGGCATCAGCGACTTCGGCATGTCGCGCGCGACCTCGGTCGGACAGGGGGCGAGCGCGACGGACGCCGGCCCGGTGCGCTGGATGGCGCCCGAGGTCCTGCAGATCGTCTGCCCGCCCGGGACGCCGGGGCCCGCGGACCTCACCGTGGAGATCGCGGGCGTGCCGGTCACGCTCCCGGGCGCGTTCACGTACACCGCGCCCACCGGCGAGCCGCTTCCGGAACTGTCGTCGCTCTCGCCGCCCGGGCTCACGCGCCTCGGAGGCAACCTGATCACGCTCACGGGCCAGAACTTCGGCCCCCCGGGATCGGCGAGCGTGATCTTCGGCTCGACCGCGGTGACGCCGCTCTCGCAGAGCGACACCGAGATCGCCTTCGTCCAGCCGCCGATGCCGGAGAGCCGCCAGAGCAACCCGGTGTACGTGGAGAAGGGGAACACGGGCACGAGCCCGCTCCACGAAAGCAAGCGCGCGCCGGGCGCCGGCGCGACGAGCGGCCCCGGCGCCTACGGCGGCGGCGTGCTCATCACCGTGACCGGCGCGGACTTCGCGCCCGGCGCGCGCGTTCGCTTCGGCGCGGCCGGCGGTGCGAGCACCGAGCGCGCGGCGCTGCAGGTGACGCCGTCGAGCCTGGTCGTCGTCTCGCCCGAGGTGGACGGCCACGCGTGGACCGAGCTGAGCGTCGTGCGCGACGACCTCGCGTCGCCGCCGGTGCCGTTCGCGCTCGCCGGCCCGAGCCTCTCGGACGTCTCGGAGCGCGAGATCGCGCCGGGCGCCGCGACCATCACGATCCACGGCGCGGATTTCGCCCCCGGCTGCGTCGCCTACATCGAGGACCGGCCCGTCGAGACGCGGTACTTCAACCCGTCCGAGATCACGATCGACAAACCGGTGCCCTGGAAGAAGAAGACCTCGTCCGCCGTCATGCTCGAGCCGGTGCACGTCGTCAATCCCGACGGCGTCGCGAGCGACACGATCCGCCTGCGCTGGAAGGCCCCCGAGCTGAACCCGGCCTCGAGCCACGCCGCGCGCGCGGGCGGCGGCGTCCACCTGACGGTGACCGGCCGGAACTTCGGGCCCGCCGCCACGATCACCATCGTGGGCTCGGGCTTCTTCGACTCGCCGCCCATCGTGGACCGCTCGGCGACCGAGCTGGTCGCGCTGCTCGGGCCCTCGGAGCCGGGCACGTTCGAGCTGGGGGTGGTGGACGACGCGCTGGGCTCGTCGCCGCCGGCGACGCTCGAGCGGCTCGCGCCGCCCGTCGTCCAGTCGGTCTCGCCCTCGTCCGTGCCGCTCGCGGGCAACGTGCCGATCACGATCGTCGGCCAGAACTTCGGGCCCCCGGGCGCGGCGCTCGCGCGCACGGTGCGCGTGGCGGGCCGGGCCTGCGTGCTCGACGGCGCCGTCAGCACCGATGACGGCCTGGTCGTGACCGTGCCGCCGGGTCCGGCGGGGCCGGCCGACCTCGTCGTCACGATCGACGGCGTCGCCGACACGCTGGAGGGCGCGTTCACCTACGGCGGCACCACCGGGGTGACGCCGCCGCCCGCGGCGCCTCGCGAGCTGGCGCTGCGCGCGGGCCCGACGCCGTTCCGCGACGGACTCGCGCTGTCGTTCGCCATTCCGGCTGCGGGCCGCTGGACGCTCGAGCTGTACGACTCGCGCGGCGCGCGGGTCCGCCGGTTCGAGGGCGAGACGCCGGGCGCCGCGCACGAGTTGCGCTGGGACGGCCGCGACGCCGCGGGGCGCGACGCGGCCCCGGGCGTCTACTTCGCCCGCCTCACGACGCCGGCGGGGCAGCGCTCGATTCGGGCGGTGAAGCTGCGCTGACGGCACCCTGCGGGGCGGGAGCGGGGTGCAGCAGCGAGAGCACCACGCTCCCGGCCAGCGTCGCCGCCACCGCGACCAGGGCGACGACGTTGTCGATCTTCCACGCCGTGTGCGCGAGCAGCAGCTTCACGCCCGCGAACGCCAGCACCAGGCCGAGCGCCGGCTTGAGATAGCGGAACGCGTGCACGGCGCGCGCCAGCAGGAAGTACAGCGAGCGCAGGCCGAGGATCGCGAACACGTTCGACGTGAAGACGATGAACGGGTCCAGCGTGACCGAGAAGATGGCCGGGATCGAGTCGATCGCGAACATCAGGTCGGTGGCCTCGACGGCGAGCAGCACGATGAAGAGCGGCGTCGCCATGCGCTTGCCGGCCTCGACCACGAAGAACTTGTCCTCGCGGAATTCCTTCGTGACCGGCATGAAACGCCGGAACGCCTTCACGAGCGGATTGTCCTCGGGGTGGACCTCCTCGACGCGGTTCACGAGCATCTTGACGCCGGCGACGATCAGCAGCGCGCCGAACGCGTAGAGCACCCACGCCGCCTTGTGCACGAGCGCGGTGCCGAGAAGGATCATCACCAGCCGCATCACGACCGCGCCGAGCACGCCCCAGAACAGCACCTTGTGCTGGAACTTCTGGGGCACGGCGAAGTACGTGAAGAGCAGCGCGATCACGAACACGTTGTCCATGCTCAGCGACAGTTCGAGCAGGTACCCCGTGTAGAACTCGACGGCCTTGTCGGCGCCGGCGAACTTCCAGAGGCCGGCGCCGAACAGCAGCGCGAGGCTGGTCCACGCGGTGGTCCAGCCCAGCGCTTCCTTCCAGCCGACGGTGTGACTGCGCCGGTGGAAGACGCCCAGGTCGAGGGCGAGCATGACGAGGATGAAGAGCGAAAACCCGATCCAGGCTATCGGCGGCACGGTCAGCAAATCGAACCTCGGTGGTGGGGGGTGGGAACCGACGGGCCGTCCGTCAGTCGAACAGCTCGGCGAGCCAGTTGCGGCGCTTGTGCGGGTGGTAGCGGCGATCGTCGTCGTATCGGCGCTCGCCCTCGTATCGGCGCTCGCTCTCGTAGGCGCGGGGGCGGCGGCGGTCGTCATCGTCGTCGTCGTCCCAGTCCGGGCGGCCCGGCGGCGGGGCCATCATGGCCGTCGAGCGCTCGATCAACTTGTCCAGCTCGCCGCGGTCCAGCCACACGCCGCGGCAGGTCGGGCAGGCGTCGATCTCGATGCCGCTGCGGTCCATGGCGACGAGGTCGGCCCCGCCGCAGCGGGGGCACTTCAGCTTCAGCGCGTTCATGGCGTGTGCTCCTCGGGTGGGTGGGGGATCCGGAAGGAAGGATTCGGAGGGAAGCGCGGTCACGAGGACCGCGCTCCCGGGCGCTGGCGGCGCAGTTCGTCGGACCGGTCGCGGCGCCGGTCCAGCTTGCGGTCCACCTGGGCATACAGCTCCTGCATGACCTTGCGCCAGGCGGCCTCGACCGTGTGGTCGCGGGCCTCGGCCCGCAGGTCGGGGCCCGGCACCCTCAGGTGGGCGCGGGCCGTCCAGGCGGGCGCCACCTCGCGCCGGCGCTCGAGCACGACCTCGGCCCCGGAGACCGCGACGAAGTCGCGCAGGCGGTCGAGCTGGGTGCGCACGAGCCGCCGGAGGGCGGCGCTGCTCTTCCAGCCGCGCAGGCGGAAATCGAGATTCATGGCGTGGTCCTCCTTCTTCGGGGTGTCTCGCGGTCCCGCGGGGCCGGGCCTTTCCCGGTCCGCCGCCGCGACGCAGGGAATCTCGGGCATGCGAACGACTTAGACCATGACGACTTTTCTAATGAACTCTTAGGCAATGCCTAATAGACTGCGGCCATGCCGGCCCTGAACTACCACTACCTGCGCTACTTCTGGACGGTCGCGCGCGAGGGCAGCCTGCGGAAGGCCGCCGAGCGGCTGCACGTCTCGCAGCCCACCATCTCGGCGCAGGTGAAGGCGCTCGAGGACCAGCTCGGCGAGAAGCTCACGCGCCGCGCGGGGCGCGGCCTCGCGCTCACCGACGCCGGCCGCCGGGTGATGGAGTACGCCGACGAGATCTTCGCGCTCGGCGAGGACCTCGTGCGCGCGGTGCGCGCGCCCGGCGGCGAGCGGCCGCTGCGGGTCGCGATCGGCGTCACCGACTCGCTGCCCAAGCTCGTCAGCCACTTCCTCATGCGTCCGCTGTTCCGGCTCGAGCACCCCGTGCAGGTGGTGGTGAGCGAGGCGTCGGCGGCCGAGCTGCTCGTGCAGCTCGCCGCGCACCGGCTGGACCTCGTGCTCGCCGACGAGCCGGCGCCCAGTTCGCTCAACCTGCGCGCGTTCAACCACCGCCTCGGCGAGTGCGGCGTCTCGTTCCTCGCGATGCCCGGGCTGGCCGGGGAGCTGCGCGGCGCGTTCCCGAGGCGCCTGCAGGGCGCGCCCATGCTGCTGCCCACGCACGGGGCGGCGCTGCGGCGCTCGCTCGAGCACTGGTTCCAGCGCGAGGGCCTCGCGCCGCGCGTGGTCGCCGAGTACGACGACGGCGCGCTCATGAAGATCGCCGCCGCCGAGGGCCTCGGCGTGCTGCCGATCCCGGCGGTGGCCGAGCACGAGGCCATCGAGCGCTACGACATGGTGCGGGTCGGCCGCACGGAAAGCTGTCGCCAGGAGTTCTTCGCCGTCACCGCCGAGCGCCGTGTGACCGACCCGGCCGTGGTGGCGATCACCGAGGGCGCGCGCGAGGAGCTGTTCGGGCGGCTGCCGAGGACCGTGCGGCTCGCGACCGCGCGGGGGGCGCGCCGGCGGCGCTGACGCGCGCGAGTCCGCGTGCGCCCGGGAAGGAGAAGCGGGCCGGGAGTCGCCTCCCGGCCCGCTCCGTTACTCCCGCGAGGCGGGCCCGCTCACTTCAGGCGCACGAGCCGCACCACCTGCGTGCGGTCCTCCGCGTGCAGCCGCACCATGTAGACGCCGGGCGCCGCGGGGCCGGCGTCTATCGCGCCGTTCCAGCGGAACGCGTGGCGGCCGGCGGCCAGCACGCCGGAGTGCAGCGTCACGACCCGGCGGCCGGCGAGGTCGAAGACGTCGAGGTCCAC
>CAZUEM010000019.1:5609-8866 GCA_964619155.1 uncultured bacterium | reverse complement strand
GCGGGCGCGAGCGCGGTCCAGGCGGGCGGGCCCCCGAGGCCGTTCGCGCCGTCGAGCACCCAGGTCTCGAGGTTCGCGACGCCGCAGCCGTCGTCGCCGCCGGTCACGATCAGTCGGCCGGTCGCGGCGTCGTACCCCGTGCCGTGGAACTGGCGGGCGCCGGGCGGCGTGCCGGAGGGCGCGAGCGCGGTCCAGGCGGGCGCGCCGCCGAGGCCGTTGGCGTGCTCGAGCACCCAGGCGTCGGCGAGCGTCCCGCCGCACGCGGCGGGCGTCGCGTTGCCGCCGAACAGCATCATGCGGTTGTTCGCGGCGTCGTAGGCCGCGCCGTGCGCGGTGCGTGCGGCCGGCGGCGTGCCGGAGGGCGCGAGCGCGATCCAGGCGGGCGCGCCGCCGTGGCCGTTGGCGTTGGTCAGCACCCAGGTGTCGCCGAACACGGCGGGCGTGCCCGCGGCGTCGTCACCGCCGAACACGATCATCCGGTTCGTGGCCGCGTCGTACACCGCGCTCGCGTTCGTGCGCGGAGCGGGCGGCGTGCCGGTGGGCGAGAGCGCGAGCCACTGGCTGCCGTTGCCGGTGGTCGCGTGCGTCAGCACCCAGACATCGTTGCGCGGGCCGGCGTTCGCGCGGCCGCCGAAGACGATCATGCGGTCGCCGGTCGAGTCGAGCACGGCGGCGTGGCCGTCGCGCGCGAGCGGCGGCGTGCCGGCGGGGAAGAGCTTGGTCCACGTCTGGTCCATCGCCAGCAGCACGACGTCGGTGTCGCTGTAAGCAACCGCCCACATCTGGCCGGGGCCGTACTCGAGACCGTTCACCGTCGCGAACGTGCCGGTGCGCGAGGGGAAGCGCGCGATCACGTAGCGGTGCCCCGGGGTGGGCAGGAAGCCGCCGAGGACCGAGACGTTGAGCGTGCCCGCGAGCGTCGCGGGACCGGATGCGACGACCTGGTCGTGGCCGGTGGCCGGCGCGTCGCCGCCCACCTCGACGTCGTACACGGACGTGGCGGCGCACGGGTAGCCGGGGGCGTTGACCGTGAGGCGGCCGGGCGAGGCGCCGGGGCGCACGGTGCCGTTCTGCGCGAACGTGGTGGAGCCGCTCATCGTGAGCGTGCCGCCGCCCGCGAGCACGCCGGCGGGGGCGTTGGTGAACGACGCGCCCGCCACCGTCAGCACCTTGGCCGCCGCGATGCTGGCCGTGCCCGAGTTGGAGTGGGCCGACGTGGCGCGGCTCAGCGTCAGGTTCTGCTCCACCTCGAACGTGCCCTGGTTGTCGAGCGCGAGCAGCATCTGGCGGCCGCCCCCGGGGCCAGCGAGCACGCGGTGCGTGCCGGTCGGGCCGTTCGTGTAGGTGCCGTTGAGGGTGAAGATGGCGGCGGTGGCCGCGCCCGCCGCGCTCATCTCGAAGACGCCGCGGTTGGTCATCGGCACGGTCGCGGTGAGCGTGGCGTTCGAGCTGGCCGACCCCATGAGGCGCGCGGTGCCGCCCGCGGCCGAGACGAACGTGCCGTCGAAGTCGTTCGCGCCGCGCCACTCCACGGTGCCGCCCGGCCGCAGGTCGAGCAGGCCGTTGATGTCGGAGTTCACCAGGTTGAGCAGGCCGGACGTGCACACGATCGGGCCGTTGAAGACGCAGTTGGTCAGCGCCGGGGCGCCGCCGTCCACGCGCAGCGTGTCGGGGCCCAGCAGGATCGCGCTCGAGCCCGTGAGGTTGGTGAAGCTCGTCGCCAGCGGCACGCCGAGGTTCAGCGTCGAGTTCACGAGCGCGACGGTGCCGGGGCCGCCGAGCGTGCCGCCGTTCTGGAAGTAGTTCTGGCCCGCGCCGCCCGCGACGCCGCCCTGCAGCGTCAGCGTGCGCGTGGAGGAAACCGCCATCGTGCCGGTGTTCGTGAAGCTGGGCGTGGTGCCCGAGAGCACGATCGTGTAGTTGCCGCCGGTGACGTTGATCGTGCCCGCGTTGACGTGGTCGGCCGAGGCCTTGCTCGTGGACAGCAACTGGCCGACCGCGATCGTGCCCTGGTTGTCGAGCTGGGCGCCGAGCGCGCGCGAGCCGCCCGAGCCCGCGAGCGAGGCGATCGTCGCACCGGCAACGTTGACGAGCGTGCCGGCGGTGACGTTGAGCGTCGCCGACGTCGCCGCGCCCGTGCTGGTGAGCTCGATCGTGGCGTTGTTGGTGAAGCCGCTCGCGACCGCGAGCGAGGAGTTGTACGAACCGGTGCCGAGCACGCGCAGGACCGAGCCGGCGACCGTGGTGATCGCCCCGGGCGCGGCACACACCGAGATCCAGTTCACGACGCCCGAGTTGGCGAGCGCGCCGGTCATGTCCGAGGCCGTCATCTCCAGCGTGCCGCCCGCCTCGATCACGGTGTTCGCGGTGATGTTGCTGCTCAGCATCGGCACGGTCGTGCCGGCCGAGACCGTGAACATCGAGGGGCCCGCGACGATGCTCTGGTTGCCGGTCAGGCGGGCCATGCTGCTCGCGAGCGGGGCGGTGAGGTTGAGCGTGGAGTTGAGCAGCTCGACGGTGCCGGCGCCGCCGAGGGTGCCGCCGGCGTAGTAGTAGTTCTGGCCCGCGCCGCCCACGGCGCCGCCCTGCAGCGTCAGCGTGCGCGTCGCCGCGACGTTGATCGCGCCGCTGGTCGTGAACGTCGGCGTCGTGCCCGAGATCACGATCGTGTAGTCGCCGCCGGTGACGTCGATCGTGCCCGCGTTGACGTGGTCGGCCGAGGCCCGGTTGGTGGTGAGCGTCCGTGCCACCGTGATCGTGCCCTGGTTGTCGAGCTGGGCGTGCAGGTTGCGGCCGCCGCCCGAGCCGGGGAGCGAGGTGATCAGCGCGCCGGGGGCGTTGACCAGCGAGCCCGCGGTGACGCTCAGCGTGGCCGCGGTGGCGGCGCTGCTGGTCAGCTCGATCGTGGCGTTGTTGGTGAAGCCGTTCGCGACGGTGAGTGAGGAGTTGTACGACGGCGTGCCGAGCACGCGCAGCGTCGAGCCGCCGACCGTGGTGATCGCGCCCGAGGCGGCGCAGACCGAGATCCAGTTCACCGTGCCGACGTTCTGGAGGTCTCCGGTCATGTCCGACGCGGTCATCTCGAGCGTGCCGCCCGATGCGACGTACGTGGGGGCGCTGATCGTGCTGCTCGACATCGGAACCGTGGTGCCGCCCGCGACCGTGAACGTCGAGGGACCGGCGAGGATGCTCGTCGTGCCCTCGAGCCGCGCCATGGCGCTCGAGATCGGCGCGTTCAGGTTGAGCGTCGAGTTGAG
>CAZUEM010000019.1:0-5509 GCA_964619155.1 uncultured bacterium | reverse complement strand
CGAGCCGCGCCATGGCGCTCGAGATCGGCGCGTTCAGGTTGAGCGTCGAGTTGAGCAGCGCGACCGTGCCGGCGCCGCCCAGCGTTCCGCCCGCGTAGTAGTAGTTCTGGCCGGCGCCGCCGGCGACGCCGCCCTGCAGCGTCAGCGTGCGCGTCGCCGCGACGTTGATCGCGCCGCTCGTCGTGAACGTCGGCGTCGTGCCCGAGATCACGATCGTGTAGTCGCCCCCGGTGACGTCGATCGTGCCCGCGTTGACGTGATCGGCCGAGGCCCTGTTGGTGGTGAGGGTCCGCGACACGGTGATCGTGCCCTGGTTGTCGAGCTGGGCGTGCAGGTTGCGCGCGCCGCCCAGACCGGGGAGCGAGAGGATCTGGCCGGACGGGGCGTTCACGAGCGTGCCCGCCGTCAGGCTGAGCGTCGCCGACGTCGCGGCGCTGCTGGTCAGCTCGATCGTGGCGCTGTTGGTGAAGCCGCTCGAGGCCGTGAGCGTCGAGTTGTACGAAGCCGTGCCGAGCACGCGCAGCGTCGAGCCGGCCCCGGTCGTCAGCGAACCGCTCATGGCGCATGCGCTGACGAACTCGAGCAGCCCGTTGTTGAGCATGCCGCCGGTCAGGTCCGAGGCCGTCATGGCCAGCTTGCCGCCCGCGTCGAGGACGACCGGCGCGTTGACCGTGGAGGAGGCCATGGGCACCGTCGTGCCCGTGGCGACCGTGAACGTCGAGGGTCCCGCGAGGATGCTCGTCGTGCCCTCGAGCCGCGCCATGGCGCTCGAGAGCGCCGCCGTCAGGTTGAGCGTCGAGTTGAGGAGCGCGACGGTGCCCGCGCCGCCCAGCGTGCCGCCGGCGTAGTAGTAGTTCTGCCCCGCGCCGCCCACCGCGCCGCCCTGCAGCGTCAGCGTGCGGCCGGATGCGACGTTGATCGTGCCGTTCGTGCTGAAGCTGGGCACGGTGCCGGAGATCACGATCGTGTAGTCCGCGCCCGTGACGTCGATCGTGCCGCTGTTCACGTGCCCGACCGAGGCCTTGTTGGTGGTCAGGGCCTGCGAGACGGTGATCACGCCCTGGTTGTCGAGCCGGGCGTTCAGGTTGCGCGCGCCACCCGAGCCCGGAAGCGAGAGGATCTGCGCACCGGGGGCGTTGACGAGGGGACCGGTGGTCACGTTGAGCGTCGCCGAGGTCGCGGCGCTGCTGGTCAGCTCGATCGTGGCGTTGTTCGTGAAGCCGTTCGCGGCCGTGAGCGTCGAGTTGTACGAAGCCGTGCCGAGCACGCGCAGCGTGGAGCCGGCGACGGTGGTGATCGAGCCCGGCGCCAGGCAGCTCGAGATGAAGTTGACGGTGCCCGAGTTCGCGAGGCTGCCGCCGACGTCCGACGCGGTCATCTGCAGCGTGCCGCCCGCGTCCACGACCACGGGACCGGTGAGGTTGCTGTTCACCATGGGCACCGTGGTGCCCGCGGCGACCGTGAACGTCGAGGGTCCGGCGAGGATGCTCGTGGTGCCGTCGAGGCGCGTCGTGCCGCTCGAAAGCGGCGCATTGAGGTTGAGCGTCGAGTTGAACAGCGCGACCGTGCCGGCGCCGCCCAGCGTGCCGCCCGTGTAGGTGTAGTTCTGGCCCGCGCCGCCCGTGGCGCCGCCCTGCAGCGTCAGCGTGCGGCCCGAGGCGACGTTGATCGTGCCGTTCGTCGTGAAGCTGTGCCCGGTGCCCGAGATCACGATCGTGTAGTCGCCGCCGGTGACGTCGATGGTGCCGCTGTTCGTGTGCGCGACCGACGCCTTGTTGGTGGTCAGCGCCTGGGACACGGTGATGACGCCCTGGTTGTCGAGCTTCGCGGTCAGGTTGCGCGCGCCGCCCGAGCCCGCGAGCGAAAGGATCTGCGCGCCGGGAGCGTTGACGAGCGTGCCCGCGGTGACGGCCAGCGTGGCCGAGGTCGCGGCGCTGCTGGTCAGCTCGATCGCGCCGTTGTTCGTGAAGCCGTTCGCCACCGTCAGCGTCGAGTTGAACGAGGCGTTGCCCAGCACCCGCAGCGTCGAGCCGGCGGCGGTGGTGAGCGCGCCGTTCTGCGTGGCCGACGAGATCACGACCAGCGTGCCGCTGTTCGCGAACGCCTGCGCGACGCTGCCGGCGGTCCGCGTGAGCGTGCCCTCGTTCGCGATCGCGCCGGCCCCGTTCACGGTGCAGCTCGACCAGTTCACGACCGCCTGGGCCCCGAGCGTGACCGGGCCCGCGAACGTCAGCGTCCGCGACGAGGCCGTCACGGTCTGCACGCCCGAAGCGGAGCCGTTCACGCGGAAGCCCGCGAGCGAGACGTTCTGGTCCACCGTGACGGTGTAGGTGCCCGCGAGGTCGATGACCGCGGTGTCGCTCGCGGTCGGGACCGCGGCGGGCGACCAGTTCGCGGGAACGCTCCAGTTGCCGCCGGCGGCGTTGTTCCAGCGGACGGCCGCGGCGTCTGCGGCGGAGGAGAGCGTGGCCCCGAGCAGGGCGGCGAGGAGCAGGGCAAGCGAATGGCGGCGCGGCATTTGGGCCTCGGGATGGAGAGCGGGGCAAGGGGTGGCTGGCGCCTGCCGAGTGGGGGCGGCCCGGGGCGGCGCGTGGCCGGGAAGTTTCACAGGTTGTTAAGGTCATTTCAATGGCTGATTCGCGCGCCGGCGGAGTTTCATGCGCTTCGTAATGGCCGCTTTCGCAGGCACTTATTGCCGCAATCCCAGGCCACTGAAGGCGCCGGCCAGCCCGCGGTCCCGGCGCCGTGAAACATCGGCTGATTGAGAACTTTCACGTTGACCAGGTAGCCACGCGCGCCCTACCTTGCGGCCTGACTCTAACGTTCACGTAAGGGTTATGACGACGACCGACCAGAACGTCTCGACCGACCGGGCAGGCCTGCTTCGGGTCGGGGACATCGCCAGGGCGACCGGCAAGACGGTCCGGGCCATCCACCTCTACGAGGAGCTCGGCCTGCTCAAGCCGGCCACGCGCTCGAGCGGCGGCTTCCGGCTGTTCGACGCCTCGGCTGTGGACCGCGTGCGCTGGATCGACTCGCTGCACGGCCTCGGTTTCTCGCTCCAGGAGATGCGCGAGGTGCTGCAGAACTGGTGGACCGCCGAGCAGGGCCCGGCCGCGATGGCGGACCTTCGCGCGCTGTTCCGCCGCAAGCTCGACGAGACGCGCGAGGCGATCCGCCGCCACCGCCAGCTCGAGACCGAGTTGGAGGAGGGCCTGCGCTACCTGGCCACGTGCGAGAAGTGCGACGCGCCCGGCCCGGTGCAGACGTGCGTGAACTGCCGGCAGGACCACGGCACGACCGCCGCGCCCTCGCTGGTCGCCGGCATCAAGGGCGTCCCCGAGGGGGCGCCGCGAGCCACCCGGCCCGGCTTCGTTCGGGTCGAGGACATGAACCGGAACCACGCCACATCCCCCGCGACGCCGGCCGAGGCGGACGCGGACGCTTCGCGAAAGGAGCAGCCGAGATGATCACCCTGACGCCCACCGCCGCGACCAAGGTCCAGGACCTGCTCCAGCAGCGCGGCACCCCCGGCATCGGCCTGCGCCTCGGCGTGCGCGGCGGCGGCTGCTCGGGCAACTCGTACTTCATGGAGTTCTGCGACGCGGAATCGCCCGGCGACGAGGTCATCGAGTCGAACGGCGTGAAGCTGTACGTGGACCTCAAGAGCGCCGTGCTCCTCGGAGGCACCGAGATCGACTACGTCGAGGGCCTCATGGGCGCCGGCTTCAAGTTCAACAACCCGAACGTGAGGCACAGCTGCGCCTGCGGCGAGAGCTTCTCGGCCTGACCCACCACGACGACGCGCCGCGCGCGCTCCACGCCGGAGACGCCCGCGCCGCTCGCGCACCGCGACCCACGAAGGACGCAGGGAAGACGACGACATGAGCCATACGCCCGAACTGCTGGTGAAGGACCTCCACGTCGCCGTGGAGGGCAAGGAGATCCTCAAGGGCCTCTCGCTCGAGATCCGGAAGGGCGAGATTCACGCGCTGATGGGGCCGAACGGCTCCGGCAAGAGCACGTTCGCGAACACGCTCATGGGCCACCCGAAGTACGAGGTGACCGGCGGCGAGATCCTGTTCCGCGGCGAGAACCTGCTCGAGATGGAGACCGACGAGCGCGCCCGCGCGGGCCTGTTCATGGCCTTCCAGTACCCGGTCGCGATCCCGGGCCTGACGTTCGCGAGCTTCCTGCGCGCCGCGCTCAACGCGCGCATCGCTCCGTCGGCCGGCGAGGACGGCCAGATGCCGAAGAAGAAGGGCATCGCGCCGAAGGAGTTCCGCGAACTGCTGCGCGAAAAGATGGCGCTGCTCAAGGTGGACGAGAAGTTCGCGAGCCGCTACCTGAACGACGGCTTCTCGGGCGGCGAGAAGAAGCGCGCCGAGATCCTGCAGATGGCGATCCTCAAGCCGACCATCGCGATCATGGACGAGACCGACTCGGGCCTCGACATCGACGCGCTGCGGATCGTGTCCGAGGGCGTGAACGCGCTCGCCGGCCCCGAGATGGGCGTGCTCGTCATCACGCACTACAACCGCATCCTCAACTACATCAAGCCGCACAAGGTCCACGTCATGATGGACGGCCGCATCGTCACCGAGGGCGGGCCCGAGATGGCTCTCGAACTCGAGGCGCGCGGCTACGATTGGGTCCGCGAGGAGGTGGAGGCGCGATGACCACCGAACCCGGAATGGACCTGCGCGAAGGCTACGCGGAGAAGTACGGCTTCCACGACAAGGACCAGTTCGTCTTCAAGATGCGCAAGGGCCTCGACCGCTCGATCGTCGAGGAGATCTCGAAGATGAAGGGCGAGCCGCAGTGGATGACGGACTACCGCCTGCGCGCGCTCGAGATCTTCGAGAAGAAGCCGCTGCCCACGTGGGGCGGCGACGTGGCGGCGATCGACTTCCAGGACATCTACTACTACGTGAAGCCCACGTCGGAGGAGGCGAAGTCCTGGGAGGACGTGCCCGCCGACATGAAGCGCACGTTCGACAAGCTCGGCATTCCCGAGGCCGAGCAGAAGTTCCTGGCCGGCGTCGGCGCGCAGTACGACTCCGAGGTCGTCTACCACAAGATCAAGGAGTCGCTCGAGAAGCAGGGCGTCCTGTTCCTGTCCTGCGACCAGGGCCTGAAGGACCACCCGGAGCTGTTCAAGCAGTACTTCGGGACCGTGATCCCGTCCTCGGACAACAAGTTCGCGGCGCTGAACAGCGCGGTGTGGTCGGGCGGTTCGTTCATCTACGTGCCCAAGGGCGTGCACGTGGACGTGCCGCTGCAGGCGTACTTCCGGATCAACACGAAGGACATGGGCCAGTTCGAGCGCACGCTCATCATCGTGGACGAGGGCGCGTACGTGCACTACGTCGAGGGCTGCACGGCGCCCATCTACTCGAGCGACTCGCTGCACTCGGCCGTGGTCGAGATCGTCGTGAAGAAGGGCGGCCGCTGCCGCTACACGACGATCCAGAACTGGTCGAACAACGTCTACAACCTCGTCACCAAG
>CAZUEM010000018.1:0-37026 GCA_964619155.1 uncultured bacterium | reverse complement strand
GTCGTCGGCGGGCGCTTCGCCGACGCGGGCTCGATCGAGACCGTCCAGCCCCTGGGCGGCGAGGCGATCCGGCGGCTGCCGGTGGACCGGTTCGTCGAGGCCGTCGGGCTCAAGGCCGGCGTCGTCGCGATCGGCGAGGCGCTGCACGTCCGCGGCGGCCGCGCGGGCGAGCTCAACGTGACCGTCTCGGGCGTGCCGCTCAACGAGCCGCGCCGCGGCACGCCGATGGAGCTGCCGCTGTTCGCGGTGCGCGCGGCGGACCTGCTGACCGGCGGCCTCGACGCCGACCACGCCGGTTCGCTCGCGGGCGAACTCGACGTGCAGACCGAGGTGCCGACCGCCCGTCCGGCGGCGCTCGTGCGCTGGACGAGCGACGGCCGGCGCGGCACCGGTTTCGACGCCGTGCACGCGCGCGTCACCGGGCCGCTCGGGCGCGGCGGCCTCGGTTTCGCGGCGGCCGGCGAGGCGCGCCTCGACGACCTCGGCCTGCCGGTCACCCGCTCGCGCGGACGGACGAAGCTGCTCGGCCGCTCGTTCGGCTGGCGGCAGGACAACCGCCTGCTCGGCTGGGCGCGGCTCTCGCCGGTGGAGCGCCCGCAACGCGCGTCGCTCGAGGTGCTCGCGAGCCGCACGCTGCTGCAGCCCTACGACCCGATGTTCGACTTCGACGGCTGGGTCACCTTCGCCGTGCCCCCGGAGGTGCCGGGCGATCCCTCGCTCCCCCTGGGCACCGCCGACCACCCGATCAACGACAGCTACTTCCGCTACCGCGCGGCCGACCACACCGTCATGACCGAGGAGCGCCGGCTGGCCGTGTTCGGCAGATGGCTCGGCGGGGCGCCGTCCTCGCCGCTCCGGCTGACGGCGGGCTGGCAGGGCGCGAGCGCGCTCACGTCGGTGGGGCTGCGGCGCGATCGCGGCTACGTGAACGACGCGAACCGCCTGATCTTCGGGCCGTACGACTACGCGTACGCCGACCCGTTCCACGCCTACTTCGGCGACGAGTCGTACTTCCGCGACGCCGGGTCCTCGCGCTGGTTCGCCCGCGCCGACGGCGGCGCGCGCGTCGGAACGCGGCACCGCCTGCGCTTCGGCGCCGGCGCGCACTACGACTTCGCCCGCATGACCGAACTGGACGACGCCGCGCCCGAGTACGCCGGCGCGGACACGCTGCGCACCTATCGCGCGTGGGCGCCCGGTGTCTTCGCGTACGCGCAGCACCGCTGGGAGTACGGCGGGCTCGTGTGGAACGCCGGCCTGCGCGTCAGCTCGTTCACCGCGGGCCCGCAGGCGAAGCCCCCGTGGGTGCCGATCTACCTGCGCACCCACGAGCCGTACCGCGCGCCGACCGTCTGGTCGTGGTCGCCGCGGCTCGGCTTCTCGTACCCCGTCTCGGACCGCGACGCCTTCTCGCTCGCCTACTCGCGCTCCGCGCAGGAGCCGCCGCGCGACCTGCTCTACGACAACCGCGAGCGCTGGTACGACCGGCACCCGCTCGGCAACGCGCAGATGAAGCCCGCGCAGGTCATCTCGTGGCAGGCGGCGCTCAAGCACGTCTTCGATCCGCAGTGGTCGTTCCAGCTCGGCGTCTTCTACCGCGACGTCTGGGGCCAGCCGGGGGCGCGGACCTTCGAGGCGCTCCGGAACGTGTTCCGCGTGCGCTACGAGGACGCGGACAACGCCCACGCGAGCGGCTTCGAGCTGTCGCTGCTGCGCGACCGGCCGGGCCGCCAGCGGCTGGAACTCGCGTACACGTGGATGAACGCGTGGGGCACGCAGTCGAACCTCGAGGGCCTGGCGTTCGGGCCCCCGCTCGGCGCGCGCCCGGACCCGACGGGCCAGCACGCGCTCGACTGGGACCAGCGCCACGCGCTCGCCGTGACGGCCCACTTCCGCCTGCGCGGAGGCTTCGACGTTTCGTGGCACACGCGCGCGGCCAGCGGCCTGCCGTGGACGCCGCTCTACCGGCTGCCGACCGACTCCATGGACTGGCCGCCGGCCTACGCGGAGCAGGCGTACGTCAACTCGCGCCGGCTCCCGTGGAGCGAGAACACGAACTTCGCCGTGCGGTTCACGCCCGGGCTGTTCCCGCGCGTGGCGGTGCTGCTCTCGGCCAGCAACCTGTTCGACAACGCCACCGACCGCCTCGCGACGATTTCCGGGTACCCCAACCCGAGGATCGGCACCTGGTACGACCACTACGGCGCGTTCCGCACCGAGACGGGACTCGGCGGCGGCGCCTACTGGAACGACACGGACGCCGACGGGATTCGCGAGTGGGTGCGCGTCAACGACCCGCGGCTCGCGCCCGCGCCGCGCGCGCTCCGGCTCGGCGTCGAAGTGGCCCTCTGAGCCGCGGAAGCGCGAACGGCGCCGGGGCTGCCCGCCCCGGCGCCGCGCGCTTGCCGCGTTCCGCTAGTCCGACTTCGGCGTGCCGCCGGCGGGCGGCTGGTGGAGCCGCAGCTGCTTCCGCACCTGCGGCCCGTCTCCCTGGCCGAGGCCGAAGCCGCGCCCGCCCGGACCGCGAGACGCCTTGAGCTGCTTCTGCTGCTCGGGCGTCAGCAGCGCGCGCGCCTCGAGGAACGTGGACACGTGGCTCTTGCGCATGTCCGACTGCATCCGGGTGAGCTTGTCGATCTGCGCGTGGATGGCCGTGGCGCTCGGCGCGTCGGCCTGCATGAGCTTGTGCAGGTCCATGCGCGCGATCTGCATGTCGGCGCGCGCCTGGATGGCCTTGCGCTGCTGGCGCTCGTGCAGGTCGGCGAGCTTCTCGCGCTGCGCGTCGGTCAGGTCGAGCCGCGCGAACATGCCGGGCCCGAAGCCCATGCCGCGGTGCAGCCCCATGCCGCGCCCGGGGCCGCGGCCCATCCCGGCGCCCATGCCGCGACCCATCCCGCCGTGCAGGCCCATGCCCGGACCGCGGCCGGCCCCGGGGCCGCGCCGGATGACGTACCGGCGTACATCGGCGCCGTCCTCGTCGCCGCCCGCCTCGGTCCAGCCGAAGTCCTCGTCGCCGAGCGCGAACAGGCCGTCGTCCTCCCAGCCCGACATCGCCTCCTCGTCGCCGTCGCGCACTTCGACGCGGACGACCTCCTTCCGCACGTCCTTCACGTCCTGCGGCGGGGCCTTCTTCGCCGCCGTCGCGGCGAGCGCCGACACGGCGGCGAGCAGCCCCGCGGCCACGAGCAGCGACACGATGCGCTTCGACTTCATGGTCTTTCTCCTTCGGGTCCGGGTAGCGCCCGGTTCGCGCGGCCGCGGGGGCCGCGTTTCTCGCCAGGGAATCCTCGACGCTCCTCGAGCCGGCGCCAGCGCTCGCGCTGCTCCGGCGTCAGCACGCGCTCGATGCGCGCGCGCAGGCTGTCGCGCGCTTCGCCCATGGCCCGGTGCGTCTGTTCGATGAGCGGCTCGATCGCGGCCGCCTGTGCGTCGGTCAGGTCCAGCGCCTCGCGCAGGCGCGGCATCACCATCACGTGCCGCAGCACGCGCCGGTCGGGCGGGCCGAGCAGCCCCGGGCCCGGCCCGGGCGGGAACCCGCCGCGGGCGCGCAACTCGGCGTGGAGCGGACGCTGGTGCATCGCGAAGAAGATGCCGCCCATCAGCCCGAGCGAGGCGCCGATGAGGAACGCGGCGACCAGCGCGATGACGATGGCCGGGCGGTTCACGGCGTCACCCCGCCGCTGTCGCCCGCGGCGCCGGACTCGCCGGCCGCGTCCGAGCCGTTCAGCTCGATGGGCAGGCCGAGGTCGTCCTCGCCGAGCACCGTCGCGATGAGGCTCGTCTCGCCGGTGGCCGAGGCCGTCGCCGCCTGCCGCGAGACCACGAACGTGCCGGCCACGCAGAGCGCGAACAGCGCGCCCGCCCCGGCGAGCACCGCCGGCCGGCCGAGCCAGACGGCCACGCCGGGCGCGCGCTCGCGCGCCGCGAGCCGCGCGCGGGCGCGCGCCAGCACCGCGGGATCTGCCTCGGCGCGGCTCGCCGCCAGCAGCTTCGCCAGGCGTTCGTCGCGCGGATCGTCGTGCGTCATCGTTCGAGTCCCTCCAGCGCGGCTCGCAGCGCGGCCAGCGCACGCGAAAGCCGCGACTTCACCGTGCCCTCGGGCACGCCCAGCGTCTCGGCCATCTCCGCGTGCGAAAGCCCCAGCCGGTGGCGCAGCACGACCGCCTCGCGCTGGTCCTCGGGCAGCGCCGCGACGGCGCGCTCGAGCGCCCCGGCCAATACGCGCTGGTCCAGCGCCCCGTCCCAGTCGGCGACCGGGTCGAACGCGAGCCCCGCGGCCGGCAGGTCGTCCACGCTGCCGGCGACGAACTTGCGGCGGCGCAGCCGGTCCCGGCACAGGTTCGCGGTGATCCGCAGCACCCAGGTCCGCAGCCCGCGCTCGCCCCGGAACCCGCGCGCGCCGTCGTGGATGCGCAGCAGCGCGTCCTCGACGACGTCGTCGGCTTCGGTCCGGTTCCGCAGCATGCTCGCGGCGAGCGTGGTCATCGGGTCTCCATAGCGCCGGAACACCTCCCCCAGCGCCTCGAGGTCCTGGGCCCGCAACCGGGCGATCAACTCTCTTTCGTCCGAGTCGGCCAGCGTGCGTGCCCGCCTTTCTGGAGGGATGGACGAACGAACCGCCCCGGGGTTCCCGGCGGCCCACCGCCCGGGTGGCGCGGCGGGACTGTATTCCGGTGGCGGGGCCCGGGCGAGGCCGGGCCCGTCGTGCGCGGCGGCGTGCTCCTGTCCCGAAATGCGCCGGCCCCGCGCCCGCACGAGCCGCCGCCCGGCTTTGACCCCCGCGAGCGGGCCCGCGTAGAGTCCGACCGCTTCTCGCCAACCGAACTTGGGCACCCTCCCGGAGGCGGCCGTGGCCGTGCGTGGCATCGGCGTGGACATCTGCAGGGTCGAGCGCATCTCCGACTCCCTCCGGCGCTTCGGCGAGCGGATGGAGAAGCGCCTCTTCACCCCCGGCGAGCTGGCCTACTGCCGGCACTTCGCCGACCCGGCGCCCCACCTCGCCGCGCGCTTCGCGGCCAAGGAGGCGGCAAGCAAGGCGCTCGGCACCGGCATGGCGGGCGGCGTGGGCTGGACGCAGATCGAGGTGGTGCAGCCGGGCGGCCGGGTGCCGACGCTCACCTTCAGCGGCGCGGCGCTCGAGCGGCTGCAGGCGATCGGCGCGGCGCGCTCCCACCTCTCGCTCACGCACGACGGCGGCTTCGCCGTCGCCTGCGTCGTGCTCGAGGACTGACGGGCGTGGCGAAGCGCCTCGAACGCGTCCTCATCGCCAACCGCGGCGAGATCGCCGTGCGCGTGCTGCGCACGCTGCGCGAGGAGGGCCGCCGCTCGATCGCGATCTTCAGCGAGCCCGACCGCACCGCGCTGCACGTGCTGATGGCCGACGAGGCCTACCCGGTCGGCCCCGGGCCCTCGCGCGAGAGCTACCTGAACATGGAGCGCGTGCTCGAGACGGCGAAGCGCGTGAAGGCCGACGCCATCCACCCGGGCTACGGGTTCTTCGCCGAGAACGAGGCGTTCGCGCGCGCCTGCGCCGGGGCCGGCATCGCGTTCCTGGGCCCGAGCCCGAAGACCATCGCCTCGCTCGGCGACAAGCTGATGGCGCGCGAGGCCGCCGTGCGCGCGGGCGTGCCCGTCATCCCCGGCTCGCCGGGCCCCGTCGGCTCGCTCGACGAGGTCAAGTCGTTCGCGAAGACCATCGGCTGGCCGCTCATGCTCAAGGCCGCCGCGGGCGGCGGCGGCAAGGGCATGCGCGTCGTGCGCTCGGACGCCGAACTGGACGCCGCCTGGGAGCTGACGCGCGGCGAGGCGAAGGCCGCCTTCGGCGACGACCGCGTGTTCGTCGAGCGCTTCATCGAGCGCCCGCGCCACGTCGAGGCGCAGATCCTCGCCGACTCGACCGGCCGCGTCGCGTTCCTCGGCGAGCGCGAGTGCTCGGTGCAGCGCCGCCACCAGAAGCTGCTCGAGGAGACGCCGAGCCCGGCGTTCGACGCGAAGATCCGCGCCGAGTTCGGCGCCGCCGCGTGCCGGGTCGCGAAGGAGGTCGGCTACCTCTCGGCCGGCACCGTCGAGTTCATCCTCGACGAGCAGGGCCGGTTCTACTTCCTCGAGGTCAACACGCGCCTGCAGGTCGAGCACCCCGTCACCGAGATGGTGACCGGCCTCGACCTCGTCTCGGAGCAGATCCGCGTCGCCGAGGGCCTGCCGCTCTCGTTCGGCGACGAGACGCCCGAGCCGCGCGGCTGGTCCATGGAGGCGCGCATCATCGCCGAGGACCCGGCCCGCAACTTCATGCCCAGCGTCGGCCGCATCGAGCGCGTGCGCTTCCCGCAGGGCCCGGGCGTGCGCAACGACGCGGGCGTCTACCGCGGCTACGACATCCCGCTCTTCTACGACTCGCTGCTCGCCAAGCTCGTCACCTGGGGACGCGACCGCGACGAGGCGCGCCGCCGCATGCTGCGGGCGCTCGGCGAGGTCGTGCTCGACGGGCCGCACCACAACGTCGGCTTCCACAAGTGGCTGTGCGCGCACCCCGAGTTCGCCGCCGGCAACCTCTCGACGCGCTTCCTCGAGGAGCACTTCCGTCCCGAGGTCCTGCGCACCGGCCCCGAGACCGGCGAGGTGGCGCTGCTCGCCGCCGCGCTGCACGCGCACGACGAGCGCCAGCGCGTCGCGGTCGTGCGCCGCGAGGGCAACCGCTCGGGCGACTCGTCGGCCTGGAAGTGGCGCGGCCGCGACCGGAGCGGCCCGTGAAGGTCTGGGTGACGCTCGACGGCCGCGACGCCGAGGTCGAGTTCACGACCCACGGCGACCGGCTCGTGCTGGAGGTCGAGGGCCGCAAGCTCGACGCCGACTTCGTGCGCCTGCCCGACGGCCGCGTGTGGTCGCTGCTCGTGGACGGCCGCTCGTACGAGGTGCGCGTCGTCGAGGAGGGCGACGAACTGCGCGTCACCTGGCAGAACCACACCGTCGCGGTCGAGGCGCGCCACCCGCTCGAGAAGATGCTCCGCCAGCAGCAGGGCGCGCGCGCGAAGGCCGCGGGCGAGACCATCAGCGCCCCCATGCCCGGCGCGGTCGTCGCAATCCGCGTCAAGCCCGGCGACGTCGTGCAGCCCGGGCAGGCCGTCGTCGTGCTCGAAGCCATGAAGATGCAGAACGAGCTGGCCGCCCACACGGGCGGCGTGGTCGCCGAGATTCTCGTGGCCGAGAAGGCCGCCGTGAGCGCCGGCCAGCCCCTCGTCAAACTCAAGCCCGAGGCCGCCTCGTGAGCCCGCGCAGGAAGGCGGGCGGCAGGCCGCCGGCGGCCGCCCCCCAGCCCGACGTCGCGCCGCGCACCACGCCGAGCGACGTCCGCGTCAAGCCCGTCTACTTCCCCGCCGACCTGCCCGCCGATCTCGCCGCCCGCACGCCCGCGCCCGGCGAGCCGCCGTACACGCGCGGCGTCCACCCGGGCATGTACCGCTCGCGGCTCTGGACCATGCGCCAGTACGCCGGCTTCGGCAGCGCCGCGCAGACCAACGAGCGTTTCCGCTTCCTGCTCGAGCAGGGCCAGACCGGCCTCTCGGTCGCCTTCGACCTGCCCACGCAGATGGGCTACGACAGCGACCACGCGCTCGCGCGCGGCGAGGTCGGCAAGGTCGGTGTCGCGATCTCGTGCCTCGCCGACATGGAGCAGCTGCTCGCCGGACTGCCGCTCGACCGCGTCACCACGTCCATGACCATCAACGCCACCGCCCCGCTGCTGCTGGCGTTCTACGTCGCGGTCGCGGACGCGCGCGGCACGCCGCGCGCGAAGCTGGGCGGCACCGTGCAGAACGACGTGCTCAAGGAGTACATCGCCCGCGGCACGTACATCTACCCGCCGGAACCCTCCCTGCGGCTCGTCACCGACGTGTTCGAGTTCACCGCCGCCGAGGCGCCGCAGTGGAACTCGATCTCGGTGAGCGGCTACCACATGCGCGAGGCCGGCTCGACCGCCGTGCAGGAGCTGGCGTTCACGCTCGCCGACGGGCTCGCCTACCTCGACGCCGCGAAGGCGCGCGGCCTCGACCTCGCGCGCATCGCGAAGCGCATCTCGTTCTTCTTCAACGCCCACAACCACCTCTTCGAGGAGGTGGCCAAGTTCCGCGCCGCGCGCAAGCTGTGGGCCGAGCTGCTCGGCGAGCGCTATGGCGTCACGGACCCCGAGGCGCTCAAGCTCCGGTTCCACACCCAGACCGCCGGCTCGATGCTCACCGCGCAGCAGCCGGACAACAACGTCGTGCGCGTCACGCTGCAGGCGCTGGCCGCGGTCCTCGGCGGCACGCAGTCGCTGCACACGAACAGCTACGACGAGGCGCTCGGCCTGCCGTCGAAGGACTCCGCGCTGCTCGCGCTGCGCACCCAGCAGGTGATCGCGCACGAGAGCGGCGCCACCGACGCCGTGGACCCGCTCGCGGGCTCGTACTTCGTCGAGTCGCTGACCGCCGACCTCGAGGCCCGTGCGCGCGTGCTGCTCGCGCACGTGGACCGGCTGGGGGGCATGCTCGAGGCCATCGCCTCGGGCTGGGTGCAGGAGCAGATCCACCTCGCGGCCTACCAGTGGCAGCGCGACGTGGAGAGCGGCGCCCGCGTGGTCGTGGGCGTCAACCGCTTCGCCGACGGCGCACCGGTGCCCGCGCCGCCGTTCGCGCACGACCCGAACGTCGAGACCGAGCGCGCGGCGTTCCTCGCCGGCTGGCGCTCGACGCGCGACCGCGCCGCCTGCGACGCGGCGCTCGCGCGCGTGACGTCCGTGGCGCGCGGGACGGGCAACCTGGTGCCGCCCATCCTCGCGGCCCTCAAGGCCCGCGCCACGCTCGGCGAGGTGTGCGACGCGATGCGCGAGGTCTTCGGCGTGCACCGCCCGGGGGACCGGCTGTGAGCGCGCACGAACCCGGAACACCCGCCGACGGCGGCGCGGGGGGACGCGGGGACACCGGTGGAGTCACCGGGCTCTCGCACGTCGCCATCGCCACGCCCGACGCCGACGCGCTCGCCGCGACGCTCGCCGCCGCGCTGGGCGGCGTGCGCGGCGCCGAGGAGGTGCTCGACGGTGGCACGCTGCGCGTGCTGTTCGTGCACCTGGGTCCCGTCACGTTCGAGCTGCTGCAGCCGCTCGCCGACACCCACACCGTGGCGAAGTTCCTGCGCGAGCGCGGGCCCGGGCTGCACCACGTGAGCCTCGAGGTGGACGACGTCGCCGCGCATCTCGCCACCGCGAAGGCCGTCGGCGCGCGGCTCGTGGACGAGACGCCGCGAGCCGGCGCGCACGGCAGCACGGTCGCGTTCCTGCACCCGAAGAGCTTCGGGGGCGTGCTCGTCGAGCTCTGCCAGGGGAAGCGAGAAGCCTGAAGCGCGCACGGCGCGGGCGGAGGCGTTTCCGCCCCCGCCCGGCCCGCTCACCGGATCGTGATCGCGGCGGTGCCGCAGCCCAATCCCTCGATCCAGAGGTTCTGCGTGCCCGGCGCGTCCGGGTCGAGGTCGGCGGTCGCCAGGATCATCTTGGCCCGCCGCGTCCCGCCGCCGCCCGCCGGAAAGAACTCCGCGTGCAGGACCAGCGACGCGCCGTCCGTCACCGCGCTGCGTTCGGCGCCCGCGCCGGCCGTGTACGAGGCAGACGGCAGGATGTTGGCGCCCTCCCAGCGGACTCGTTCGCCCGCCCGCAGGCCGGCGAGCGGGCCGTCCACGACGCCGCCCGGGAGACGCAGCGTGCCGCGGACCTGCAGCCGGCCGGTGCCGGGGTCGAACGAGCCGCCGCCCGCAAGCGAGGCGCCGCCCGCGGCATCGATCGTCGCATCGCGAATGCCGAGGGACATCGGGGCGCCGTGCGCGTCGGTGGACGGCAGGGCGAGGACCAGGGCGCCGAATGCGAGCGCCCGTGCGAGATGCTTCATGGTGCGACTCCTCGTGGATGGGGGACCTGTCCCGGGGCCCCGCGCGGGCCCCGTCTCGACGGTCGCACTCTGCCCGGGCGCGGGCGGGCCTCGCCTTGCCGCACGTCCGGAACTGCTTGCCGCCCGTCCGCCGCCGCACCCCGCATCCCCGGGCTTTGACACCGTCCCGCGCCGGTGGTCCCATCGCGCGGTCGTTCGGGAGTCCGCCGCCCTCTCGCCCGCATCCCTCCTCGCACCGTCCGCGGACGCCCGTCGCGTCGCACCCCGCGGGACTCGCCGGCTCCGTCCGGCTCCCGCCCTTCGCAGGGAGGTCACGATGCGCGAGTACCTGACCGAGGCGATCGGCACTTTCTTCCTCGTCCTGACGGTCTGCCTCACCGTGTCGGGCAACGTGCCCATGGCGCCGCTCGCGATCGGCGCCTCGCTCATGATCATGGTCTACATGGGCGGGCACATCTCGGGCGGGCACTACAACCCCGCCGTGACGCTGGCCGTGGCGATGCGCGGCAAGCTGCCCATGAAGCAGGTGGTGCCCTACTGGGCCGCCCAGCTCGCGGGCGCCATCGCCGCCGCGTACGTGGGGTACATCGTCATGAACAAGACGTTCGCGCCCATGCCGGGCGAGGGCGTCACGGTGATCGAAGCGCTGATCGTCGAGTTCCTGTACACGTTCGCGCTCTGCCTGGTGGTGCTGCAGACCGCCACCTCGTCGAAGACGCAGGGCAACTCGTACTACGGCCTGGCGATCGGCTTCACGATCGTCGTCGCGGCGTTCGCCGGCGGCGGCGTCTCGGGCGGCGCGTTCAACCCCGCCGTCGGCGCCGGCCCGACCCTCGTCAGCCTGATCTTCGGCGGCGGCTGGCTGGCGAACCTGTGGATCTACCTCGTCGGCCCGCTCCTGGGCGGCGCGGCCGCGGCCTGGGTGTTCCGGCTGCAGGGCAACGACTGAGCTCTCCTCCCCGCGGCGGGCGTGCTCCCTCGGGGCACGCCCGCCGCCCGTTTCCCCGGGCCCGGTGCTAGCGTCCGGCCACCTCGGAAGGAGGTGGCCCATGACCCTCACCGGCCTGCACGTCCTGCTCACCTACGGCTGCACGTACGAGTGCGACCACTGCTTCGTGTGGTCGAGCCCGCGGCAGTCGGCGACGTTCACGCTGGAGCGGCTCGAGCGTGTGCTCGGGCAGGGGCACTCGCTCGGCACGGTCGAGTGGCTCTACTTCGAGGGCGGCGAGCCGTTCCTCTACCACGCGCTGCTCCGCCGGGGCGTCCGCCTCGCCGCGGCGATGGGGTTCCAGGTCGGCGTCGTGAGCAACGCTTACTGGGCGACGAGCGAACGGGACGCGGAGGAGTGGCTCGCCGACCTCGCCGGCGACGTCCGCTCGCTCGAGATGAGCTGCGACGAGTACCACGGCGACGCGGAGCAGATCGCGCGCGTGGAGCGCGCCCGCGCGGCGGCGGCCCGGCTCGGCATTCCCGCCGAGGTCATCCGCATCGCCTCGCCCGAGCGCGCCGGCGTGCCGCACTCGGCCGGGCAGCTGCCGCCCGGCGAGTCGCGCCTGATGTTCCGCGGCCGCGCCGCCGAGGCCCTCGCCCGCACCGCGCCCCACCACCTCGCCGCGGAGTTCGCCGAGTGCCCCTACGAGGACCTTCGCGAGCCGGGCCGCGTGCACGTGGACCCGCACGGCTTCGTGCACCTGTGCCAGGGAATCGTGCTTGGCAACGTCTTCGAGACGACGCTCGCGGAGATCGTGCGCGCCTACGACCCGGACGCGCACCCCATCGCCGGCCCGCTGCTGGCGGGCGGGCCCGCCGAGCTGGCGCGCCGTTACGGCCTCGGCCTGCACGGCGGCTGGGCCGACGCCTGCCACCTCTGCTACGCCACGCGCCGCGACCTTCGCGGGCGCTTCCCCGCGCTCCTCGCGCCGGACGAGATGTACGGCGTCGAGGGCTGACCGCAGTCCTCGCCCGCGACGGCCGATAACCGGGCGGTCGCCCCCGCTGCGCGGGGCGGCCGCCCGGCCGTTCCGGCGGGCGGGACTCGCGACGGACCGCGGCCCGGAGGCGCCCGATGACCTGCCCCAAGTGCGGAATGGAACAGGAGGACGCGAACCTGCTCTGCGACTACTGCGGGCGGGTGTTCCGCAGGGCCGATCCGGCGGCCGCCGCCGCGCTCCCCGAAGCGACATTCACCATCCATCCGCCCGCCCACGTGGCGGCCGGCGCGTGGCTGGCCGAGCGGCTGTTCACGCCCGCGCCCGCGGCGAGCCGGGCCGCGCTCCTCGGCCGCGCCGCGCTGCTGGCGCTGCTCGCCCTGTGGGGCGCGAAGCTCGTCTCGCACAGCGTCGAGAGCAACGGCGCGGGCGAGTCGTTCATGCACCTCGTGAACCTGCCGTTCCACGAGGCCGGGCACGTCTTCTTCTCGCCGTTCGGCGACTTCGTGCGGACGCTCGGCGGAACGCTCGGGCAGTTCCTTATGCCGATGGTCTGCTGCCTCGTGCTGCTCCTGAAGACGCGGGACCCGTTCGGCGCGGCCGCGGCGCTCTGGTGGTTCGGCGAGAACTTCCTCGACATCGCCCCCTACGTCGCCGACGCCGGCACCGGCGAGCTGCCGCTGCTCGGCGGCAACACCGGCGAGAGCACGCCCTACGGCTTCCACGACTGGGAGTACCTGATGACCGAGACCGGGCGGCTCGGCCAGGAGCACGCCCTCGCGCGCGCGAGCCACGCTGCGGGCGCGCTCGTGATGACGCTCGCGGTCGCGTGGATGGCGTGGCTGCTGTGGCGCGCGTGGCGAACGCACGGGGCGGTACGTATCCGCGAAGAGCACGCCCGCGCCGCCTGAGTCGGACGCGCGACGGCCGCCCGAACACACGGCGCCCCGGCGGGTCCTTCCGCCGGGGCGCCGTGTTTCGCGTGAGCCGTTTCGCGGCTTACTTCAGCAGCACGAACCGCTGCAGCGTCCGCTCACCGCCCGCGCTGGCCTGGACGAAGTAGACGCCCGGGTTCGCGGGCGAGCCGGCGGAGCCGGTCCCGTCCCACGTCACGCGGTGCCACCCCGCCTCGAACGTGCCGCTGGCGAGCTCGCGGACGAGCGCGCCGCGGACGTCGTACACCCGGATCGCCACGTCGGACGACTTGGGCAGCCCGAACTGCAGGACCGCCCGCGGCGCCGGCGTGCGCCCGGCGAAACGCAGGGCGAGACGATCGGGCCGCGGCTCGTCGTCCACGCCCGTGGTCCCGTACAGGATGCCGAACGCGTCGCTGAGCACCGAGCCCAGCAGCCCGTCGCTTCCGTACGCGACCAGTTCGAGCAGCGCCGACTCGGTCACCTCGTCCGGCGCCGACCAGCCGTACTCGCGCGTGTAGATCGGACCGTCGGCGAGCGACCAGGTCGCACCGGCGTCCGGCGAGTACCACAGCTCGAAGTACGCGGCCGTGTAACCGGCCGGGTCCTCGAACCGCATCGGCACCATCGTCGAGGCCGCCACCTGCGTCGGCAGGCCGGTGGCCGTGCCGCTCGCGGAAGCCAGCTTCGGCCGGATGACGCGGATCACGTCCACGCCGCGGAACCACGTCGCGTCGTCCACGCGTCCGATCACCTCGACCTCGACCGCCTCGCCGACCGGGACCACCGACTGCACGGCGGAACGGCTGAACTTCACGCCGAGATCCGGCGGCCCGTACGACACCGGCGCGCCGGGCGCGACGGGCACCACGCGCTGGAGCAGCACGCTCGACAGGACGACGTCCCGCGGCGTGAAGCCGGCCGGCGGCGTGATCTTGCCCTGCACCCAGTTGCCGTTCGACGACTTGTTGAGCGTGTTCGGCTCCACGTCGAACGCGGTCGTCGCCACGCCCACGTGCAGGTGCACGGGAACGTCCACGACGGGCTCGTCCAGGTCGTTGCTGCTGATCCGGACCATGCCCTCGTAGTCGCCGTCCGCGAGCCCGGTGGCGTCGAACGCGACGTGCAGCGTGTCGCACTCGCCGGCGGGCACCGTGCCGGTCTTCGGGTCCACCGAGAGCCACGCGGGCTTGGAGGCGAACCGGATCGCCAGGTTCTCGTGCACGTAATCGGCGTTGAACGCGACCGTCAGACCGTCGTCGCGGGTCGCGTTCTGGATGCCGATCGTGGCGCTGTTCACCGTGGCGCCGAGGGTCCGGTACTGGTAGACGATGTCGCCGTTCGGGTAGAGCAGGATCTGGAAGCTGTAGTACGGCGGCGAGCTCTGCGCGATACGACGGACCTCGTACTGCACGATCAGCTTCGTGCCGTCGTAGTGGTAGAAGATCTCGTTGCCGTCGGTGGGATCCACGACCATGTCGTCCCAGAACGCCGCCAGCAGGTTCTCGGGAACTCCCGTACCCGCGTTGGGCAGCGGCTGGTTCGTGTAGACCGTGGCGCTGGACGTGAAGCTCAGCCAGCCGTTCGAGCACACGCGGAACTGGGTGAAGTCGTTCCCGTAGAACGGGAACGCGAACCCGATGTCGAACGGTCCGCGGTTGCCGTCGTCGGCGTACGCGGCGAAGGCGGGCGTGCCGATGGCGGAGATGTCCACCCAGCCGTAGGCCGGGCCGCCGGGCGCGTCGCTGTCGGTCCACGTGTAGCCGAACGCGTCCGGACCGCCGCTGCCGAGGATGCCGGCCCGCGGGTCCACGTCGTCCTTGCCCAGCTCGAGGTACTCGTACGGCGCGCCGGCCGTCATCACCGACGGCAGGCTGACCGACCAGTTCAGGTCCGAACCGCCCGTGTTGCAGATCACGAGCGGCTTCGTGGTCGTCAGCGCCGTCGGCCCGAGCGTCGTCGCGAGCGCCGCCCGCAACTCGGCCGGCGTCACGCCGATCTCCGGCGGAATCACGCCGGTGCCCGAGAGGGCGACGGCGAGCACCGGATCGTCGGGGTCGTTCGATGCGACGTTGAGGTGGCCCGTGCACGGCGCGCACGCCGCGCTCGGCGCCCAGCGGAGCGTGAGCGGGAGCGTGCCGTTCTGCCCGAGCGTCGCGGGCAGCGCGGGGCCGCCGACCAGCGACCAGTCGCCGTTGTCGAACGACAGGCCCGTGATCGTCAGCACGTCGCTGCCGACGTTGCGCAGCACGACGTTGCGGTCCGCGGTGAGCCCGACGTACACCGAACCGAAGTCCAGCGACGCGGGCTGCGCGGCCACGTGCGGCGTGCCGACCGCCGTCAGGTGCGTGGGCACGAGCAGGACCGCTTCGTCGGGATCGTTGCTCGCGATGCGGATGGCGCCGTCGTACGTGCCGCCGAACATGCCGTTCGTGTCGAAGTTCACGTTCAGCACGGCCGAACCGCCGGCCGGCACGGTGCCGGTCGTCGGGTTGACGGTCATGTACTCCGGCAGCACCGAGAGCTGCACGGCCAGGCCGTTGTGCACGTAGGCGTCGTTGAAGACGACGGTGAGGCCGTCGTCCTTCGCGGCGTTCTGCATGCCGATCGTGGCCTCGTTGAGCCGCGTGCCCTGCATGTCGAGGTACTGGTACACGATCCGGCCGCTCGGATAGAGGATGACCTGGAACGTGTACGGCCCGCCCGAGCTGTAGCGCGGCACGCCGACCCACGACACGATGAAGCGCGTGCCGTCGTTGTAGCGGAACACGCGGGCCGGGGACGTGCCGGGGATCAGGTCGTCCCAGAACACGGCGAGCAGGTTCTCCGGCGCGCCCGAAGCCGGCAGCGCGACGTTCGACAGGCTCGTGGTCGTGTTCGTGAACGAGATCCAGCCGTTGGTGCAGACGTTCACCGTCGAGAACGTGCCCCCGTAGTACGGGAAGTTGAACCCGATCGGGATGTTCGCCACGTTGTTGTCGTCACCGCTCGTGAACGGCACCGCCGTGCCGAGCGCGGTGATGTCCACCCAGTCGAACGCCGGGCCGCCCGGGTCGTCGCTGTCCACCCAGCGGTAGCCGTAGACGTCCGGCCCGCCGCTGCCGAGGATGCCGGGCCGCGTGTCTTCCTCGTCCTTGCCCAGCTCGACGTACTCGTAGTGCGGGACCGAGGCCGCCGACAGCAGCGTGCAGACGACGAAGGTGAGGTCGCTGCCGCCCGTGTTGTGCACGGTCAGCGCCTGCGTCTGCGTGCCCGGGATGGGAAGCGTCGCCGTCAGGGACGACGGCTGCGCGTCCACGTCCGGCGCCACGATGCCCGCTCCCGACAGCGGCACGACCAGGTTCGGCGTGTCGGGGTCGTTGCTCGCGATCGTCAGCGACGCCGGGTGCGCGGCCGCGTCCGGCGGGTTGAACGTCACGAACAGCAGCGCCTGCCCGAGCGGCGGCACGCTGAACGACGTCTGGTCCACGCCGTAGGCCGGGTCGCTCGAGGTGATGCCGCTCACCACCAGCGCGTCGGTGCCGGTGTTGAGCACCTGGAGCTGGCGGATCTGCGGGTAGCCGATGAACACGTCGCCGAAGGCCAGCGACGCGGGGTTGACCGCGGCGTCCGGCACGCCGGTCACGTGCAGCACGGCGGGCACGTTCACGCTCGGACGCACCGGGTCGTTGCCCGCGATCTTGACCTGGCCGTCGTACGTGCCGCCGAACAGACCGGCCGCATTGAAGCCGACGTTCAGGTCCACGAAGGCGCCCGGCGTCACGGTGCCGCTGCCCGGGTTGACCGTGAGGAACCGCGCCGGCGGCCGGAAGCGGATCGCCAGGTCGTTCTTCACGTACAGCGCGTTGAAGGCGACCTGCAGGCCGTCGTTCTTCGTGGCGTTCTGCATGCCGATCGTGGCGCTGTTCTTCGTGACCGCGTTCATCGTCAGGTACTGGAACGCGAACTCGCCGGTCGGGTACAGGATGATCTCGAAGTCGTTCGTCGCGGTCGTGCCGTTCTCGCCGCGGCGCGGCACGCCCTTGAACTGCACGATCGTCCGCGTCCCGTCGTTCAGGTAGTACGCGCGGGCGTTCGGCGCGTTCGCCGGACGGAAGTCGAGGTCGTCCCAGAACGCCGCCAGCATGCTCGGCACCGCCCCGGACGCCGTGTTGGGCAGCGCCAGGTTGTTGTAGACGGTCTGCGTGTTGGTCGCGTTCAGCGTGATCCACCCGTTCGAGCAGACGCGGAAGGACGGGTAGTTCTCGCCGTAGTGCGGGAAGTTGAACCCGATCGGGAACGGCCCGAGGTTCTGGTCGTCGCCGTTGAGCGGGATCGCCGTCCCGGTCGCGCTGATGTCCACCCACGCGAACGCGGGCCCGCCGGGCTCGTCGCTGTCCTGGTACGTGTAGCCGAACACGTCCGGTCCGCCGGCGCGCAGGGGCTCCGGTCCGAACTGGGTGTCGGCGCCGTCCTTCGGGACCTCGACGTTGTCGGCGTCGCCGTGCACCGTCACCGTGCCGCTCTGCCCGAGGATCTCGGGGGTCGCGGTCCAGTTGTAGTTGCTGCCGCCCGTGTTCGTGAGCCGCAGCGTCCGCGTCGTCGCCGTGTTGGTCACCAGCGAGACGTCGAACGACTCCGGCGACACGGTCGCCACCGGCGCCGGCGTGGACTGGCCCGTCATGTTGACCGACAGCGACGGCGTGTCCGGGTCGTTGCTCTCGACCGTGACCGTGCCGCTCAGCGTCCGCGCCGCCGCCGGGGCGAACGTGAGGACGACGTTCCGGGTCTGGTGCGGGTTGAGCGTGAACGACGTCACGTCCGGGGTCACGTCCGGGTCGCTGCTCGTGATGTTGCTGACGACCAGCGCGTCGGTGCCGGGGTTGTTGACCGACAGCGTCCGCGCCGGGTTGGCGCCGACGAAGAACGTGCCGAAGTCCACCGTCGCCGGCGAGAGCGCGATGTCCGGCGCCCCGAGCACGTGCAGCTGCGCCGGGAGCAGGGTCGGGTTCTCGTCCGGGTCGTTGTTCACGATCCGGATCGTGCCGTCGAAGATGCCGCCCTCGACGCCGAGCGCGTTGAAGTTGACGCTCAGGTTCTGGCTCGAGCCGGCCGGGATGCGGCCCGCGGTCGGCGTGACCGTCAGCCACTGCCGCAGCGGCAGGTAGCGCACCGCGAGGTTGTTCGCGATGTAACTGGTGTTGAACGCGGTCGTGAGGCCGATGTTCCGGGCCGCGTTCTGGATGCCGACCGTGGCGCTGTTCGAGACGGACCCGATGTCCAGGTACTGGAAGCGGATCTCGCCCGTGGCGTACAGGATCGCCTGGAACGTGTACGGCCCGCCGGTCTGGTAGTGCGGCACGCCCACCCACGAGACGACGAAGTGCGACGCGTCGCCGTACGTGTAGACGCGCTGCGTCGAGCCGAAGTCCATGTCGTCCCACATCGGGGCGAGCATGTTCTCGGGCGCGCCGGCGTTCGGCAGCTGCTGGTTGTCGTACGCGGTGGCCCCGCTCGTGAACGAGAGCCAGCCGTTCGTGCAGACGCGCAGGCTGTTGAACGTCGTGCCGTAGTACGGGAAGTCGAAACCGATCGGCACCGCGGCCGACGTGGCGTCGTCACCGGTCAGGGCGAGCAGCGAGCCGGTGCCGGTGATGTCCTCCCACGCGAACGCCGGGCCGCCCGGCTCGTTGCTGTCGATCCAGCGGTAGCCGAAGCCGTCCGGCCCGCCGGCGCCCGTCGTCACGGGCTGGCCGACGCGGATGTCGTCGGCGCCCTTGGCGAGCGGCTGGTACTCGTACTGCACCGGCTGCGCGAACATCAGCTCGGGCGTCGGGATCGTGTAGTCCAGCGTGCCCGCGCCGACGTTGCTCAGCGTCAGCGTCTGCGTCTCGGTCGCGCCGGTCAGCAGCGTCGCCGAGAACGTGCCCGGCGAGGCCGCGAGGTCCGGCGGGCCGAGCGTGGTGGCCGTCGCGAGGTTCGAGATGGGTCCGGTGTTGCCGAACTCGTCCAGCACCTTCATCGCGAAGTAGTAGACGGTGCTGTGCGCGAGGCCTCCGACCTCGTACTGGTGCGCCTGGCCGGACGGCAGCGGGTCCGGGCCGGCGTACGGCGCCGCCGAGACGAAGTTCGCGTTCGTGATCGGCGCGGTCGAGAAGCGCAGGTCGTAGGCGGACGCGCGCCCGGTCGAGCCGTCGTCGCCCGTCGCCGTCCACGCGAGCCGCACGTGGCTCGAGCCCGTCTCGATCGAGGCGAGGTCGGTCACGGCCCCCGGCGGCAGCGTGTCGGGGTCGGCGATCGTCAGGAACGCGTTGAGCCGGCCGCCCGTCAGGCACTTGCCCGCGAGCTGCGGCTTCACGTCCACCGCCGCGAGCAGGAGTTGCTTGATGAACAGCGGCGTCGCCGCGGGGAAGCGGCCCATCGCCAGGCCGACCACGCCGGCGACGTGCGGCGTCGCCATCGAGGTGCCCGACAGCAGCTGGTAGCCGCCGCCCGGCTGGCACGACAGGATGCTCACGCCCGGGGCCGCGAGGTCCACGGTCGTGGCGCCGTAGTTCGAGAACGACGCCAGGTTGTCGTTGTGGTCGGTCGCCGCCACCGAAACGATGTACGGCGAGTCGTAGGCGGACGGGTAGTGCGGGCTGGTGTCGGTGTTCGCCGACGAGTTGCCCGAGGCCGCGACGAACAGCTGGCCTGCGGCGCCCGCTTCGTTGATGACGTCGAGCAGCGCCTGCGAGAAGCCGCCGCCGCCCCACGAGTTGCTGGTCAGCCGGCAGCCGACCTCGATGGCGTACTCGACGCCCGCGATCGCGCCCGCGGTCGAGCCGGAACCGCCCGCGCTCAGGAACTTGATGCCGATGACCTTGGCGTTCCAGTTCACGCCGGTCACGCCGACGTTGTTGTTGCCGACGCCGGCGATCGTGCCGGCGCAGTGCGAGCCGTGGCCGTTGTCGTCGAACGGGTCGCCGTCGTTGTTGGCGAAGTCGTACCCGTGCACGTCGTCCACGTAGCCGTTGCCGTCGTCGTCCACGTTGTTGCCCGGGATCTCGCCCGGGTTGGTCCAGACGTTGGCGGCGAGGTCCGGGTGGTTGTAGTCCACGCCGGTGTCGATGATGCCGATCTTGATGTTGGGATCGCCGGTGAAGACGTCCCAGGCGTTCGTCGCCTTGATGTCGGCCCCGGGCGTGCCGCCCGTCTGGCCGGTGTTGCGCATGCCGTACAGCTCGGGGAACCGCGGGTCGTTCGGGATCGCGTCGAGCGTGATCTCGTAGTTGGGCTCGACGTACTCGACCGCCGGGTCGCGCGAGAAGCGCTGCAGCGCCTGCTCGACCGTCTGGTTCCCGCGCAGCCGCACGTGCTCCATGCGGAACCGCCGGAACTCCTTCACGCGGTCGGCTTGGAGACGCGCGCGGTAGTTGGCGCGGGCGTTGGGGGTGGCGTCGCTCCGGTAGCGGACGATCAGCTCACCGGGGATGGCGCGCGGGGGCGCGGCCGACGCCAGGACGGGCAACGCGAGGATCAGCGCTGCCGCGAACGTGAGGATGCGTGGGATCCACGATCGCAGGGACATGATGCCTCCAGGCTTGGGGAAGCACCGGAGTCGCCGGTGCTGTGAACCGGAGTGCGAACATGACGGGGTCTTCATCCTTCAGCGTGAGTTCGGCTTGCTCTGAGGCCGGTGCGTCTCGGGAACCTCCTGTGGGATCGGGTGTCGAGCGATGTTGCGATTGCGGCAACGTCCCGAAGGAAACGCCCGCGCCGCCTGCGACGTCAACGAAAAGTTATGGAATAGAGCGGGCCCCTGCGGCTCAGATGCCCGCAGGGGCCCGTGCCGTGCAGCAGGGCAACACCTTGTCTGCGGCTCCTGAACCCCTCCCCGCTACTTCAGGTGCCTCCCGATGAACGCCCACACTTCGCGGCGCGATTCGAGCGCGTACGCGTGGTCCATGCGGTTGAAGCTGTGGCCGCCCGGGGCGTCCTTGTAGACCTTGTACTCGAAATCCTTGCCCGCGGCCTTGAGCTGCGCGATCAACTGCTCGACCTCGATCGAGTTGACGTCGCGGTCGTTGGTGGTCGTGTGCACGAGCAGCGGCGTGCGCAGCTTGGCCGCGTTCCAGGCCGGCGAGCGGCGGCGGTACTCGTCCACGTCCTGGTTCGCGGTCTTGCCGAGGTGGTACTTCGCCGAGAACTCGTCGCGATAGTCCTGCGTCAGGTAGCCCATGCGCGCGACCAGGTCCGAGACCGGCACGCCCGCGTAGCAGACCTTGAACTTCTCCGGGTGGTCGTACACCGAGAGCAGCGCGATGAGGCCGCCGTGGCTCCAGCCGATGATCCCGACGCGGCCGCCGTCCACGTTCGGCAGGTTCGCCACCGCCCAGTCGCGCGCGGCGACGCAGTCGTCCACCTCGAGCCCGCCGTAATCGATGGCCTGCTCGTAGCCCCTGCCGTAGCCGGTCGAGCCGCGGTACTCGGGCGCGATCACCACGTACCCCAGCTCCATCAGCTCGCGGATGATGTGCGTGTGGTAGGTCGTGAAGTCGGCGTGCACGCCGCCGTGCGGCAGCACCACGAGCGGCGCCTTCTTCGCGCCCAGCTTCTTCGGCACGAACGTGTAGGTCCAGAACCGGAACGGGTGCCGCTCGTTGGCGATGCCGTAGGTCGGCGTCTCCTTCGGCACCGGCGGGCCGGTCAGGTAGACCTTGTCCACGATCGCCACGTCGCCGACGCGGTCGAACCACAGCACGTCGTCGAGCTTCTTGAGGATCTGGTCGGTCGTGTAGCGCTGGTCCTCGATCTGCTGCTTGAGCGCGTCGAGTTGCTTCTGAAGCGAAGGCGCGTCCTCGGCGCGGGCCGCGGGCGGCGGCGCGGCGAGCGCGGCGAGCGTGAAAGCGGCCGCGGCGAGCGCGGCGGCGGGAATGCGCATGGGGCCTCCGGAGCGTTTCGGGGTGACCGCGGATGGCGCGCGCCACGTTACTCCCGCGCGCGCCGCTCCCGCCACGGACACCGACGAGCGCGGTCCCGGCGCCGCCCCGGCGCGGCCGCGCCCCGCGGCGCCCTACTTCCCCAGCGTCTTCACCCAGTCGGTGACTAGCACGACGGGCGCCGAGTTCAACTCGGCGATGTCCTCGCTGACCAGGAAGCGCTGCCCGCCCGGGGCGGCGTCGTAGCGCAGCACCGGGCCGTAGCCGCCGTAGACCTGGAACAGCCGCGCCGCGGCACCGAACTCCGGCACGCCCGCGTTCCAGCGAATCGGCACCGCGGTCACGTAGTTCTCCGGATCGAGGTAGAACAGCTCCGCGCCGTCGGAGCGCCACACCGCCTGCGCGCCGCCCTTGGTCGAGGCCTGGAACTTCGCGCCGGTGGGCGGGAACGGCGTCACGTAGATCTCGGGGCGCCCGGATTCGTCGGATTCGTACACGACGAAGCGGCCGTCCGGCGAGAAGCGGGCGTTGATCTGGTGGGCTTTGCCGCCCGCGATCAGCACACGCTCGCCGTTCTGCAGGTGCAACGCGACCGCGTCCGAGTTCTGCGTCATGTCGCCCGTGTCGATCGTGAGCCAGCGCCCGTCCGGGCCGACGGTGCCCGGGTACAGGTAATCGCGGCTGGACACCAGCGTGCGCACCGCTCCCGAGCCGTCGAGCGAGCGTTCGATGACCTGCGAGGTGCCGTTGCCCAGGAGCGTGTTCATGAACAGGCTGCGGGCGCCCGGTCCCCACGCGTAGGCGTAGTGGTCCTCGTTGTCCGCGCTCACGCGCTGTCGGTTCCCGGACTCGGTGTCCACGATCCACACGTCGGAGAGCCCGCGCTCGGTGCTGAACATGGCGACGGCGGCGCGGCGCCCGCCCGGGTCGAGCTTCACCAGGCCGCCGAACGTGTACGCACCCGGACCGCCCACCTCGCGCAGGCGAGCGCCCGAGCGGTCCATCCACACGAGCCGCGACATGAGCTGCGCCTCGCCCGTCATGTAGGCGAGCACGCCGTTGCGCGAGACCACGAACGGCGCGCGGCTGAAGCGCTCGTCCATCGTCACCCGGCTCGAGATCGGGCGCGCCGGGCCGCTCAGGCGGCCGCTCGCGGGATCGAACCGCCGCGCCACGAGGTTGCCCTGCTCGACGTAGAGCAGGTGGCCCGAGGCGTAGGCGACGTTGGACGCGACCTCGAGCACCTTCGTGCGGCCGGGCTTGCCGAGCTTCGCGAGGTAGATGGCCGGGCTCTCGCCGCGCCCGGCTCCGCCGCGCCGCGCGAGGTAGAGGAAGTGTTCGCCGTCGGGCAGGAAGTGGGGGTAGCGGTGCGTCACCTCCTGCAGCGTCGTGTCGAGCTGCGTGACCTCGCGCGGCGTCCCGCCGTCGGCGTCCACGACCACCAGCCCCCCGAATCCCCGCGGCGCGTAGAGGATGCGGTTGTCACGCCCCCACGTGCCGCCGCGCGAATCGTTGCAGTCGGTGATCTTCGTCACCGGCCCGCCGTCCACGCCGACCCGCTTCAGCTGCACGCCGTCGAAGAACGCGATCGTGCGGCCGTCCGGCGAGAAGAACGGCAGGGTGGCGCGTTCGGTGCCCGGCAGCTCGCGCGCCTCGGCCGCGCCGATCGGCCGCACCCACAGCCGGTCGGGGCCGTTGCCCAGGTGCGCCACGAACGCCACGTGCGAGCCGTCCGGCGAGATCGCGAGCGGCAGTGGCGCCGAGGTCGAGAACGCCGCGCCCGAGGGCGGCGCCAGCGCCGCGGTGATCGGGCCGATGCCCTTCTCGCGGCCGAGCAGCGCCCATGCGGCCGTGCCGAGCGCCGCGACGATCGCGACCGCGGCGACGGCCCACGCGAGCCGCGCGCCCCCGCGGCCCTTCGCGGGAGCCGCACCCGCCGGCACCGCCGCCGCCGTGCCCAACGCCGGCTCGGCCGCCCACTGCAGCTGCAGCTTCACGTCGTGCGCCGACTGCACGCGGTCGTCCGGGCTCTTGGCGAGCAGCGCCGCGACCAGCCGCCCGAGCGGCGCCGGCGCGGCCGGCGCGCGTTCGACGACCGGCACGGGGTGGTCGCGCATGATCGAGCCGATGAGGCTCGCCTGGCTGTCGCCCGCGAACGCGCGCTGCCCCGTCGCCATTTCGTAGAGCACGCAGCCGAGCGCCCACAGGTCGGCGCGCGCGTCGGCCTCCTTGCCCTCGAGCTGCTCGGGCGCCATGTACTGGAACGTGCCGACGATCGTGCCCTCGGCCGTGAGCGGCGCGCCCACCGTGGGCGACTGCGTCATGCCGCTCGCCGCGCTGTTCATGCCGTGCGGGCGCGCGAGGCCGAAGTCCATGAGCTTGGCGCCCGTCTTCGTGAGCATGATGTTGCCGGGCTTCAGGTCCCGGTGGACCACGCCGGCGCGGTGCGCGCGCTCGAGCGCCTCGGCGACCTGGCGGCCGTACGTGAGCACCTCGGCCATCGGCAGCGCCCCGCGCGCGAGGCGGTGGGCCAGCGTCTCGCCGTCCACCAGCTCCATGACGAGGTAGTCCACGCCCGCCTCGTGGCCCACGTCGTAGAGCGTGCAGATGTGCGGGAAGTTGAGCTGCGAGATCGTGCGGGCCTCGCGCTCGAAGCGCGCGCGGACCTCCGGGAGCGACGCCAGGTGCGGCGGCAGGACCTTGACCGCGACCTCGCGGCCGAGGCGCGTGTCGAGCGCGCGATAGACCTCGCCCATGCCACCCGCGCCGAGCGGGGCAACGATTTCGTAGGGGCCGAGACGGGTCCCGGGTGAGATCGGCATCGCGGGAAGCTATCGCATCGCGGGGCCGCATTGGGGCGGTTTCTTCGCGCGGCGCCGGGCGGCGCCCGCGGCCACGCCGGTACAACGACCGGTACAGTTGCCGATGGCCCGCGGCGGCCCGGCGGGTCTACCCTCGTGGCCGTCACCCGCCGCACCTGTTCCCGACCGGAGGCCGTCCATGCGCCTGATCGCCGGCTTCGCCTGCGTCGCGCTGTCCCTGGCCGCGACGGCGCCCGCCGTCCGCGCGGACGTCCCCTCGCCGATGAACCACACGATCCCCTCGCACGTGGTGCTCGTCGGCCGCGGCGCCGCCGGGCCCGACTCGGCGATCGGCCACGTCTACTGCGTGATCCGCGACCTGGCGAACAACCCCATCGCGGGCGCGCACGTCACGTTCGACTTCTCGGCCGTCACGGACATGCGCCTCGCGGCCGACCCGCTCGACCCGCGGCTGACGGTGAACTGCGCGCAGCGCACCGTGACCGCCGTCACCGACCAGAACGGCCGCGCCGACTTCACGATCATGGGCGCGTGCACGGGCGGCCCGCCGAGTCCGCCGCAGTCGCTGCGCATCTACGCCGACGGCGTGCTGCTGGGCTCGCCCCCCGTCGCCGTGCTCGAGCGCGACGGCTTCCCCGGCCTGACGCTGACCGACCTCAGCATCTGGGCCGCCGACTGGTTCAGCGGCCTCAACGCCGAGCGCGCCGACCTCGACGGCAACGGCAGCGTCAACGTGCTGGACCTGTCGCTCTGGGGCCGCGCCTGGTTCGGCGGCGACGACGCGGCGGCGATAGGGGCGCTTTGCCCGTAGCGGGCGTAGCGGGGAGTTGGGAATTCTCTGGTCGGCCCTCAGCCGACGCGAGTCACCGGATGCCGGACGGCGAACGATTGCCTCGAGTTGCACAGTCGGGCTCGCTCGCTATTGCGGGGCGCGCGAGCCCGCCTGCTACAGCCCGTGCTAGAGGATTCCCTGAGTTTGACGCCCCTTCCTCCGTTTGGCCACGAGCCACCGTAGGAGCAAGGCAATGCCACCACCCCAGAGCAAGCTATTCCCGGCCAGCAGCCAGAGGGGGTCGAACGGCAAGGAGCCGATCCGAGCCTCAAACCACGGCGAGCGGAACAACCAAACAACGGGGAACGACAAAGGACGAAACAGCTTTCTCCAAGCCGCCCACTGCCAGTTGTCGGGTTCTGGTGTAGCCGCGCGTACCAAGTTGGCGAACAACGACACGAACTCGCCCATGAAGTGCACGACCGCCACGCCAAGCGCCAGCAACAGCCACTTCCAGTTGCCACCAGCGCGTCTCATGACCGGGCCAACCTCTCGGCCTCTCGACGCACCGCATCATCGCTCAGCCGCGCGCAGCGCTGCGTCGTGACGAAGCTGGCGTGCCCTTGGTTCTGCTGCAGCTCGGTGAGGCTGCGGAATCTGCCAACGACTTCGAGCCACCCGTGGTGCGACGCGGCGGACACAACACCGCGGGGCTCAGCCCCGAGCGGCACAACCGTCGGCCCTAGGCTGGCTGGCTCGCACGGAACAGCTGTTAGCGGGTTCATCTCTCGCCAAGCTCGAACTTCGCAGCCTCGCCCCAGTACGTGATGGTCGTGAGGCCGAGGCTCACGTGTTCGTAGAAGCGCACCTTGGGACTTGGCTCTCGCAGGGACTCCGGAATTAAGAATGGATCTTCTACCTTCACGTAGCCGCCCCCGAGCGGATCAATGAAGTAGTGGTACACGCCGCTCTCATGGTGGAAGAGTTCGCGATTCTCGCGAGTGGCCCACCAGTACCTGCCTTCTGCCTGAACGATCAGCACCCTTGACTTCGTGCGATCGGCACCCTTCAGCATCGTCAACTTGGTCTGCGTGCCGTCGCTGTCCACGCGGACGGCCGGCACGCCGTCCAGGACGATTCCGCTCTGTGCCATCGCACCCACAGCGGACAGGCAGGCCAGTGCAACGAGCCCGCAGGTACTGGCGATAGTCGCCCTCGTTCGGAGTTGACCCGCCATGCTGGTTTCCTCCCATCGTTAGTCAGGGCTTCGAGCGAAGAGCCCTGAGGAGCGGTCGCCGATGATCCATGTCCCTTGACGCGGTGCATGGCCACGTTCATGCGCCACGTTGGCTAGCGAGGCGCCGCCGCCGCGCTGGCCACGGGATCAGTCGCTCACCACCGCTGCCGTTGGCCGCGCTCTCGGAGGAACTCCTCGAAGACTTGGAGCGGAACGGCGTAGAAGTACGTCGACCTCGCAGGCTTCCACTTGATGGAAGACGGAAAGACCCTGAGTGTTCCCACAATCTTCCCTGTCTACTTGTCGAGGATCGTCTCTTCAATGAACTTCGGTCGCTTGAACTCGTTCTTGAGGTCCAATCCGCCCTCCCGCCAGCCCAGTGAAGCCTAACGCGTTCGCCATCGTGCCGACCTTGGTCGTCGCCACCGGCGGCCCTGCAGCCAGAGCCCTTGCCTTGTCGCACGCTTCCCCGAACTCGGCCCCGAGCGACACCCATCGCTCGCGACCGCCCCGGTAGAGCCGGATGTACCAGCCCGGCCGACCTGCCCAGCGGAACATCCCTTTCGGGAGCTTCGGCATTGTCTCGCTCCTTTCGGTTCGCCGAAGCACGCCGCAGGACGTCGCGTGTGGGGGAGCCTAGCAGCCCCGAGAACGGCTGCGCAGCCCCCATCCACGGCCGCCCTGAGACGCGTGAAGGGCAGCGCCGCAGCGCCGCCCTCCTGTGTGTCCAGCCCTGTCCACCGCTGTACACGATCTTTGAGTTATGCCTGTTTATGCCAAGGGGAGCCTACTGCCCCGGCTGCGACAGCTTCAGCCACTCAAGGAACTCCGAATCGCCCTGGATTCTTTCCATCAATCGCTCCGTCGCCTCATCCGCTCGGGCGGAGTCGCGCTTCGCCTTGGGTCGATCACGACGCGCCATCGCTTCCTCAAGCGTCTCCTGATCACGAGCCTCGGCACTCAGAGTGTCCGTCAAGGCATCGAGAACTTCGTCGTACACGATCCGGTACGCCCGGCCGTACATCTGAGAAGCTCGCCGCTCGCGGGAGTCGTCCATGCCCTTCAACACCCAGTCAAAGGCGAAGACGAGCATCACGACGACCACAAGGGCGCCGGCCATCTGCAGCAATTCCCTTCGCGCCGGATTCACCCCTCCTCCTTCTGATCCGACTGCAACCAACTGACGCTAGAGCCCTCCCCGAGCGCATCCGGTCGAACTCCTACCGTGTCTCGCGCGACGGCACGCCTTAGCAAGTAAGCCGACCGCCAACCCGCTCCACTTGGTTGCGAACCGGCATGGTCGCGTTCACGACCACTCTAGTCCTCGCGCGGAAGATATTCGCATCGACAGAACCCCGGACGGGTGCCCACAACGACCATGCTGCACTCCCTACACGGGAGCGGCGAGGCTCGCAGGGCCTCATCGAGCATGAGCACCTTGCCCTCGAGCTTCGCGCAACCAGAGCAGGCGTTGCCTCTCCCGGCCGTCGAGATCTCGACCTTGTTCGCAAAGCCCTCCGCCTCTATCGCTCGGAGCTTCATCAAAGCTGCCGCTTCAAGCAGATGCGTAAAGTCGCGATCCTCCTCCGCGGCGAAGAGCGCCATGCCGTAATAGAGGACGCCCGCTTCGTGCCACTCGCCCCCCTGAGCCAGACGCGCAACGCGTGCGTTGCACATCCCCCAGAGCACATCCACTGCAGGCAGCTCAGGTCGCTCGGCTAGATTCTCTCGGTACTTGGTCGCCGCGATTCCCAACTTCTCTCCCTGGCATTCTAACCAGCGCATCCTCGATTCAGCGGCGAGCGCAGCATCGATCTCAGCGGCTCGCGCTTCAGTCACGGCCACGCTACTTCTCGCCCCTGAAAGTCTACGAACGAGAATGGCGCGCTTGCAGGACGGGCACTTGCACTTACGCTGAGGCTGTCGCGCAAGCTCCACTCCACAGTACGGACAATGCGGCCCAACGTCTGACATTCCAGACTCCCCGTCGGCTACGGGTCCACGGCCTCAGGCCCGCCAGGCTTCTCAGATGCCTCCGTCGCAGTCTCCTCAGCTTCGGCGGCATAGCGCTTTCGAACATCGTCGATCTTCCGGTTGCGCCGTATGTCACCCCAGACCACCCAGCGCGCTGGGACTCCCAGCCGGAACAGCATGTGTTCTACCCACGCAAGCACTGCATACGCTCGACTGTGATCCACCCAGACAACAGCCCTAGCGTCGCAGCACATTGTGACCAGATCTCGCATGGCGCTGTAGAGGCCATCGACATCTTCGCGCGGCACCGCCTCACCAAAGCCCTTTGCGGCCTCTGTGTTGAGCTCAGCAATGAGCCGATGCGTCTCCCGAACGCCGACTAGCCGACGGTAGAAGCGCTCGACTCGCCATCTCACCCAACCAGGTACGTAGGCGAGGTCTCGCGAGACGTTATCGAACCTGCGCAGAAGCATGTCGACCTGCGCCAGTTCGTGCATCGAGATGCTGCCACGCTCTCTCCTGTCGGCCGTCATCGTCAGCAGCAGTGTCTGCAGCACCTCCAGATCAACGTACAGCCCAGCCACGACATGCCGCCGCACACGATCAGCATGAATCGCGGCTCCAAACTTTTGGGCAAGCAGTCCAGCGAGAATTGCTCCTAAGGCTGTCACCCCTGGGACTATCCAGTCGACTCCCCGTTGCGCGCTCGCAGTGACAACTTGGACCGTGATTGTGTCGTGCACACCCTGAGTCAATCCGACACGAATAGCGTTCGTCAGCACACGGCTACCCTGCCTGTGTTCATGTTTCGCTGCCTCCGCTCTCGCGAACTCGGGCATTCCCCACGGCTACGGTCGGCTACGGTCTCATCTCTGAAGCAGCGCTCCGCCAGAGCGCGGGTAGCACCTTTGGATACTACTCGTCCTGCTGTGCGATCTCAGCGAGGTTCTTCATCCGTCTCTTCGCGCTCGACGAGGGCAGCCATGGCCACCGGCGCATGGTGAGTTCTTCGATGGGGTGCGGGGCGCCCATCGGCGTCGCGGGTTCGGTTGCACCCATGAGACCGTTCGCGCTCACCGCTCCCCTGTGTTCGAACCTGGCTGAGAGTTAGACCTTCAGTGTGATGCGCCAACCTGCTGCGGGCAGCCCTCTCTCTTCTCGTAGTCAGAGCCGTCGCTCCACATGGCGAACAGGATCCCCGCGAGCTTGCGAGCGAGCGCGACGATGGCCGTCTTGGTCCCGCGCCGAAGCGCGATGCGCTGCGCCCAGCGTCGCAGTGGCTCCGCGTCGGCCCGCTTCGACCGCATGAGCGCCCACGCCGCCTGAACGAGCAGCCACCTCGCCCGACTGTTGCCGGCCTTGGTGATGCGCCCGCGACGCTGGCGCTCGCCGGAGCTTCGCTCGCTCGGCACGAGACCGAGGTAGGACTCCACCTGGCGTGGGCTGGCAACGAACACTGAAAAGTAGACCACTTCGAACTTTGAAAAGTGGACCACCCCCGCGGGCGGGGTGGGGTGCGGGTGGGGCCGTCCGGGTTTCTCATGCGGTCGGGACGGGCTGGGGTTCGGGGCTGCGGGCGGCAGCGATGGCCCGCTCGCGGAGCCGGTTGCTGTTGCCCTTGATCGAGAGCACGTGGCTGTGGTGCAGCAGCCGGTCGAGGATGGCGGTGGCGATGGCGTGGTCGCCGAAGACCTCCGGCCACTCGGTGACCGACTTGTTCGAGGTCAGGATGACGCTGGAGCGCTCGTAACGATGCGAGACCACCTGAAATCGGGGCAATGCCGAGCGCCGCACGAGCGATCCGGTGTTCGCCGGACCTCAGAGCCACACTACGCGTCGCGTCTCGTCGATTCCGCCGGGCGCCCGCAGTCGGACGAAGTAGACGCCGCGCCCAAGGCGGTTTCCCTCACGATCGACGAAGTTCCAGGAGAGGAAGTGCGAGCCGGCCTCGTAGAAGCCGTCGGCGAGCTCGGCCACGAGCGCGCCGCGAACGTCCAGAACGGCGACACGCGCGCGACCGGACCGGGGCAGCGTGAACGCGAAACTCGCGCCGGCGCTCGTGGGATTGGGCCACGGCTGAGCGAGGTGCAGGGCGCCCTTGGGCGTGGAGGTTCCGGGATCTCCCTGCCACAACGCGAGCCCGTAGCTCGGCCTTCCACCCGCCGAAGTGAAGCGGCCCGTGACAAAGAGCCCGCTCGAGGTTCCCGCCATGTAGCCCGGCCAGAGCGGCGAACCCGCGAGTCCCTGCCACGCGGCTCCATCCCACATCATCACTTCGCCACTTCTGAAGCCGAGCCGCGTCGCGCCGAAGAGCCGGCCGCGGTACTCGGCGAGGTTGAACATGGTGCCGGGCGCGGCGACTGGGTTCCATGCGCCGTGCTCCCACACCGCCAGCGAGCTGCGGGCCCCGGGCGCTTCCCACGAGCCCGTACACCACAGCCGGCCTTCGAAGAGCGTCATATCGCTCACGCTTCCGCTCAACCACGCGCCGCCGCTCAACGCGAACCAGCGGCTGCCGTCGAAGCCCGCGAGGTTGCTCGCCGGGACGCCATCCACCGAGCCGAAGCTGCCGCCGCACACCAGCGTGTCGCCGAGCGCGACGAGTTGCTGGACGTACGGATAGCCGGGCCCGAAGCTGCCGACCTGCCGCCAGCCGGGTACCGGCCCCTCCCAGCGATACAGCTGGGCCGCCCCGGTCGACCCCGGGCCCGTCGCGGCGTACCACGCCCCGCGCCAGCGCCCGAGGGCCGTCACCGATCCCGAAAGCTGGCCGAGCGGCGTCCACCCGGTGCCGTCGTACGTCAACAGGTTCGAGGCATTGGAGGCATCGGCGCCTCGACCTGCCGCGAGCAACGTGTCCTCGGCGGCAATCAGGTGTGCGGGATCGCCCAGGCCGGGCGGCGTCTCGTCGTGCCACGACTCCCCGTCCCAGCGCACGACGCTCCCGAGGTGGAGCCACCCCGTGGGCGTTCCCGCGCTGGCTTGCGAGCCGTCCGACATCAGCCACAGATGATCCCGATACACCGTCACGTCGCGAGCCTGCTGCGCGAACGCCGGCCAGCGCTCGTACGGGTCGATTCCGGTGTCGTTCGGCCGGATGAGCCCGTGCATCGCATCGGTCCACGGTTCGAACGCGTGCCACGCGCCGTCCCACGCCAGCACGTCCCGCCCCAGGAGGGCGCCCGTGAGCGTGTCCCTGCGCGTGGCCCCCAGCGCGACCAGCCCCAGATGGGGGGTGGCCAAGAGTTGCCTGCACTGGCCCATGCCCGCGACCACCTGCCACCCGGCACCACCCCAGCGCGCCAGCGGAACCCCGCCGACGCTGGCATAGAGCGTGTCGTTCCAGCTGGCCAGAGCCCCGACGCCGGCCGCGCGAGGTGGGACGATCGAAGGAAGGCTGTCCCAGCGCGCCCCATCCCAACGCGCGAGGAAACGCGCGTCCACGGTTCCGGCGCGAGAGAACAGCCCGCCCGCCACGAGCGTGCCGGCGTGCACCGCGAGCCGGTAGACGGAAGAGCCCAGATCGCCGGACATGCCTCCACCGACGGCCTCCCAGGAGGCGCCGTTCCAGCGTGCGAGCCCGGCCACCCTCGTCGTCCCGCTGGAATCGAAGTAGCCCGCGGCGTACACGCTGCCCTGGAACTCCGCGAGCGCACTCACTGTGCCATCGAACCCATCACCCATCGCCGTCCAGCGCGTGCCATCCCAGCGCGCCACGTTCCAGGCGTTCGCCTGGAAAGAGAAACCCCCGGCGACGAGACCCGAGTCGGTGGGCAGCAGGACACCGACGAAGTCCGGCGGAGCCTCGCCGAGCGGCGCCCAGCGGACGCCGTCAAAGTGCATCACGCCGGCTTCGCCGCCCCGCCCCATCCAACCGCCGGCGACGAGCCGGTCCTGGTACACGGCGAGCGACCACACGTCGCCGCCGAGGCCGCCGCCCACTTCGCGCCAGGTGCTGCCGTCCCACCGCGCGATGTGGCGGGCCCGCACGCCGCCGATCACCTGGAAGCGGCCGCCGACGTAGAGCTCACCACGGTACTCGGTCGCGCACAGCACGTGGTCGTCGGCGACGGGTAGCGAGAACCGCTCCTGCCAGTCGGACGGGTGACCGACGACCGCGACGCAGGGCGAGGCGGTGAAACCTAGGAGCAGGAGCAGCAGGCCGGCGCTGCCGGGGCGAGACATGTGGCCCTCCAGCCCAACGGGACGTTGTGGAGCCTACTCCCGCGTTCCGTGGCGGGCCAGACACCCCTCCCAGGCCGCTCACCGCGCGGGTATCGGCGCCGTTTCCCCGTGGCCGGACCCTTACGCCTTCGCGCCCCGGCCCCGCCGGCGCACGAACGCGAGGTACACCTCCTCGACCTTCCGCCGCGCGCGCGGGGCCTTGCGGAGGTACTTGAGGGCGGAGGTCAGGGTCGGGTTCACGCGGAAGCAGTTGGCGGGCACGTCGCGGGCCAGGCCTTCCCAGCCGTATGCGTCCACCATCTCGCGCACCATCTGCTCCAGCGTGACGCCGTGCAGCGGGTTGTTGGGCTGGCTCGCGCTCATCAAGTGCTCCCCTAGGGTGTCGCCGCAGCGGGCCCGGCGGCGAGCAACTCCTCGAGCTTCGCGGCCAGCGCCTTCTTGTCGGGCGCCGCGCCGGTCCACTGGGCGACGATTTGGCCCTCGCGGTCGATCAGGAACGCCGACGGCACTGCCTTCACGCGGTAGTCGGCCCACGCGGGCGCGCGCTCGTCGTCGAGCGCGATGGGGTACGTGACCTTCCGCGCCTTCGCGAACTTGCGCACCAGCTCGGCGCCGCCTTCATCGGTCGAGACCCCGAGCACGGTCAGGCCTTTCGCGCCGTAGCGCCGGTGGAGCGCTTCCAGCTCGGGCATGGACTTGAGGCACGGCGCGCACCAGGTGGCCCAGAAGTCGAGCAGCACGACGCGGCCGCGCAGGTCCGCAAGCGTGATCTCGCCGCCGGAGAGGTCGCGCAGGCGGAACGCCGGCGCGGGCCGCGGGAACGTGGGCGGCAGGAACGCGGCCGGGTCGGCGGCGAACTCGCGCGCGCACTTGTCGGAGCAGAACCCGTACTCGACGCCCTCGTGCGTGCGCGTCGCGCGCACGGGCTCGGGGTGCGTCGTGCCCTCGCGCACGCGGCAGACGTGGCAGATGGCCTCGCGCGCGGCGGCGGCCACGGCGAGCGGGGCCAGCAGCGATGCGGCCAGCAGCAGCACTCCGAACAGGCGCTTCACTCGAACGATCCTCCTAGAACCCGACCGACACGGACGCGCCGGCCTTTTCGTACCAGACCCAGATCAGCGTGGCGCTCCAGCGCTCGCCGGCCCACGTGCCCAGCAGGTGCGAGCGGCGCCCATCGTACATGGGCCGCAGCGAATATCCGCCGCCCAGTTCGACGCTCGCGCCGAAGGGCACGTTGAACGCCTCGTCCCACTCCGACCAGTTGAGGCTCACGTAGGGCGCGAGCCGCACGGCGGGCAGGTACTTGGCGAGCGTCAGGTAGTACGACTGCGTGTGCGGCGGCGAGCCGATCCGGTCCGAGCTGGTGCCGGCGAACAGCGCGGGCCGCGTCTCGGTCTCGGTCAGCCAGAACCAGGTGACGAGCGGCCCGGCCTCCTCGGCCACGGGGTTCCACTCGAGCCCGAGCTGCAGCGTCGGGTGCACGCGCACGCTGGTGGTCGCGCGCCAGCGCGAGCGCGGCAGGCCGGTGTCCACCCAGCGCAGCGACGTCACCCACTTCGAATGCAGGCCGCTCCCCCGGAGCGGCGCGCCCTCGCCGGGTCAGCCGCTTCAGGTGGGCGCGACGGCCACGGGCCGCGGCCGCGCGAGCGGCGCGGCGAGCGAATCGGCGGCGGGCAGGGTGTCGGCGGCGGCGAGGCCGGCGAGCAGCGCGATGGCGGAGAGCGTCACGAATCCCCCGGGCGATGCGGCCACGCGAGCGCGATGGGCCGCGAAGCCGCGCACCCTAGCGGGGCGGCGCGGCGCGCGCCAGCGCCGGCGGCCCGAGCCGCCTAGCCCTTCGCCAGCAGCTTCGCGAGCCGCGCTTCCGCGTCGGCGTGCAGCGTCGGGGTGGCGCCGTAGAAGACCTGCTCGGTGCGGCCGTCGGGGCCGAACAGGAACAGCGTCGGCACCGCGCCAAGATCGCCGAACGCGCGCGCGACCTGCGGCTGGCCCATGGCGAAGCGCACCGGGAGCTTGAGGTCGGCCGCGAGCTTGCGCACGGCCGCCTCGTCCGACTCGATCGCGATCGCGACGACCGCGACGCGCTCCCCGTGGCGTGCTTTCAGGTCGCCGAGCCAGCGCAGCGTGCCGCGGCAGGGCGGGCACCAGGTGGCCCAGAACTCGACCAGCACGGGCCGGCCGGCGAGCGACTCGCGCGTGATCGGCGTGCCGTCCAGGTCCATGAGCGTGAAGCCGGGCATGGCCGCGATCTCGGCGGCCTTCGAGGGCGCGGCATGGGCGCGCGCCTCGCGGCCCTTGCCCGCGAGCAGCAGCATGATCATGCGCGCGAGGTCGGCGCGGAAGCGCTCGTGGCTGGCGGCGCTCTTCAGGGGCGCGTAGCGGCCCGACTCCTCGCCCTCGCCGCGGCCGAAGAACCCGAAGTCCTTCGGCGTCGCGACCAGCACGTCGTTGACGAAGATCGCCGGGTAGCGCGTGACGCCGTTGCGGCGCGCCAGCTCGGACTCGCCGTAGTTCTCGGCCACGAACCGCGCCCTGCCGCCGAACTCCGCCACCACCGCCTGTGCCAGCAGACCTGCCGGGTCGGAGAGGTTTCAGGTGTAGGGCCAGCGCACGAGCGTCACGGTGACCTCGGGCGCGGGCGCGGCGGGCCGCGGCTTCGCGGGCGCGAGCGCGGCGAGGTAGCGCGGCAGCACGACGTCGGCGATCGCGGCGGCGGACGCGTGCGTGGCGGTGGCCGAGGTGTCCTCGAGGTCCCAGCGCGCGGTCTCGATGAACAACCGCCCGATGCTGTGGTCGAGCCCCGCGGCGGCGAAGCGCGATTCGAACTCGCCGAGCTTCGCGGGTGTCGCGACCGCGTCGAACGCGGGCGGCTTCGCCAGCATGGGTTGCAGCCGCAGCACCGCCTGCAGGTAGCGCAGCAGCGCGCCGCGCGGCAGCCCGGCGGCGTCCAGCTCGCGCGCCTCCTTCAGCGCCCCGCTCGCGCCGATGAACTCGCCGTGCCGGTCGATCGAGACGGGCGGGCGGTAGACGGCGAGCATCTCGGCCTGCAGCGCCTCGATCTCGGGCCCGAGCGCGCGGAACGCGGGCTCGGCCGCGGCGGGCGGTGCGCCCGCGCCGGCCGGTGCGCCCGCGGCGGCCGCCTCGCCGAGCGAGCGGCACAACTCGACCATGCGGCGCTGCGCGTGCGCCTCGCCCAGGTAGTAGAGCCCCGAGTGGGCGTCGGTGGCGCGGCCGTATTCGAGGCTCGCGTCGTACGAGATCCGCACGGCGGGGATCGCGGCCTCGCCCATCGCGCGCACGGCGGCGGGACGCACGCCGGCGAGCGAGGCCGCGACCGCCGCGGGCTCCTCGGCGAGCAGCGCGGCGCCCGAGCGCTTCCACTCGGCTTCGAGCGCCTCCTGCGACGCCGCGGCCTCCGGGTGCTCGCGCATGAACGCGAGCGCCTCGAGGTAGGTGCGCGCGGCGCCCAGCCGCAGCAGCGCGTGCAGCCGCCGCCCGCGCTCGAGCGAGGCGCGCGACTGCGCGAGGGCGCCGGTCGTGGCGCGGAGGATGGACACCGAGAACGCATCGCCCGCCGTGTCGGCGGCGACGAACGCGCTCCAGCGCGCGATCTCCTCGGCGAGCGGATCGCCGACGCGCGCGGCGGGCCGGTCGGCGCCGCAGGCGGCGAGCGCGAGCAGCGAGGCGAGGGCGCCGAGCACGAGGCGCGGCGCGGTCTTCGGTCGTGCGTTCGTCATGGCGCGGCATGCTGCCCGCGCGGCGCCCCGCCGCGGAGCGCTACCCGACGAGCGCGGCCCGAGCGCCCCCGGCCGCCCGCGCGGCGCGGGCGAGCGCGGGGGCGCCCTACCGCCAGTCGCCGCTGGCGACGAAGCCGGCCCAGTAGAACGGGTGCGTGCTCTCGCCCGCGCCGCGGCGGCGCGCGAGTTCGTCGCGCATGGCGCCGTTGACGCTCGCGACCGCGTCCTGCTTCTCGCGCAGCCGGCGGCGGTAGAGCGACTCCATCCAGCGCAGCGCCGACTGGTCCTCGACGGCCCACAGGCTCGAGATCACGGTGCGCGCGCCGGCCACGCGCAGCGCGCGGCGCAGGCCGAAGACGCCCTCGCCCGCGCCGAGCGAGCCGACGCCGGTGTCGCAGGCCGAGAGCACCACCCACTCGACGCCGGCCAGGTCGAGCGCGGCGAGTTCCTCGGCGGTGAGGATGCCGTCGTCGCCGCCCTCGGCCGCGGCGGCGCGGCGGTTCGCGCCCGCGAGCGCGAGCCCCGAGAGCCGCAGCGGGTTCTCGGCGTCGAGCGCCGCGGACGGCTTCGAGGCGCCGGCGTCGGCGGGCGCGGCGGCCGGCGCGCCGGGGCCGGCGCCCCCCCCCCCCCCCCCCCCGCCCCCCCC